>DVIN01000054.1 GCA_018711275.1 Candidatus Pullilachnospira intestinigallinarum | reverse complement strand
ATAACAAAAAACACCGGAGTCCGCCTTGTAGGTCAGTGTGTATTCTGATATAATAACCATGGTTTTTATAACCGGGTCTCAGAGTACACGACTTTCCAGGGAGGGTGCTCTGAGACTTTTTCTTTCTGTAGTCTTATGACAGTATATAGAGCAATCCGCTGACAGGCAAGTAGATCATAAATATGCTATTTTAAGAAATCAACAACATGAGAGGAATTAAAAAGAGATTAATAGCTTTAAGCGTTCTGGGTGCTGTGTTAATTGGTGGTACTGTTCCCGCAAGTGCGAATGAGATGAGTGCATTTCCACAGCAGTCTACAGCAGCATATTCGACATCGTATGCAAGAGCTATTCAGGTCATGTTGGTTAACTATAAGAGCTTGACTCGATCCTATATCTTGAACAGCGGTGGTGTAGACGGAATATATGGAAAAGGAGTTTCGGATGGCGTAAAGGCTTTTCAATCAAGTCGGGGGATAGGTGTTGATGGTATCTGTGGGGCTAATACATGGAACAACTTCAGAGCTACTTTAACACAGATAAGCATAGATCAGAATTACCGTATCTTTAGAGGCAATTCCCCGTATTTTGCTAATCAGTATAATATGCGGCAATATGATTACTATGGGGGAAATTGGTATACTTATTGGTCAGGATGGTATTATGTCGGATAATGATGACTGAATATCAAATAACGTAAACGTAACAAGTTAAGATGAGAATTGTGATGATTTGTTTTTATATTTGGGGTATTTTTGCTTGACAAATATTATGAATCAAAATAATAAAAGTATGCCAGACAGAAGAAAAGCACAGAATAACTGAGAAGAAGGGAAACTTCAAAATCACATAATAAAGGGATTGGATTATTCATGAACATGAAAAAAAATAGTTGGATAACAGCTGTTTTTCTTTTCCTGAGTCTCACGGGCTGCGCGGAAAGCCCGGATAAAGATATTGTGACAAACAAGAATGAAGGCAGGATGGAAGCAGCGATTCAGGAAGAAAAGCAGGAAGATAAAAACGAAGAAAGATCTGTGCCCGAA
This sequence comes from Candidatus Pullilachnospira intestinigallinarum, assembly GCA_018711275.1. GTDB lineage: Bacteria > Bacillota > Clostridia > Lachnospirales > Lachnospiraceae > Pullilachnospira > Pullilachnospira intestinigallinarum. The sequence goes on along the minus strand of DVIN01000054.1, from coordinate 29,409 downwards.
GTTTATACGGATAATTTTCAGGTTGATGACGGCGGTGTGCAGATTACGGTGGAAGCAGAACTCCATCCGGTGGATAAGCCCCTTCCGGTTATCAGAGTCAAACCTCATATAATCACCGGAAAAGAGGCGGAACAATGGACGAATGTTTTATTTGAAGGGAAGACGGCATATGAGCCGGAGCGCATGACAAAGGCTGAAATCGAAGAACAGATTCTGGAACTGAAGGAACGATTGAATAATCCGGATCTGTTAATACAGGAACAGGGAAGTCAGGAAGCAGCCGATGCAGCCGCAGATATTATAGAGGAGGAAATCAAAGCATATGAGGCTCAGTATGCGGATGCTCCGGAACAGCCGGAAAATAAAGAATGCGAATGGGTTTTCCATCCTTACGGTTATTATGACGCCATGCCCTTGCCGGCAGCGGGAGAAGAAAATTATGAAGGGTTGGAGAAAACTCAGCAGATTATTGCGGTAAATGACAGCCTGAATAATCATAGAGGAAGGGTTACAGTAACAAATCGTCAGGAGCCGGATTATCGGCTGAATACTTTTTTCTTTGGATATGAGGACGAAGAAAAGCTGACAGATATTCCGCTGAAAGTAATGTCTCTGGAAGAAACAGTGGAGGTTGCAGATGAGCTATTGGATCAAATGGGGTTGGCAGACTGGAAGTATAATACATATGCTGAGTTTTTGAACGAAGAAAAAACTTTGTATCAGCTTTATTATACGCCCTCTTATTATGGTGTCGATACGTTTATCACTGAACAGACAGATCTGAAATCGGAAGATCTGTATGCGGCCAATTATTATTATTCCTCTTTGGTGTTAGGGATTGAAAGTGGGTTTGTGAAATATTTTGAACTGTTATCACCAATGGATATCGTGAAGACAGAAAACGAAAATGTTGAAACTTTGCCCTTCGATGAGGTTTACCAATCATTTGTTAACCATATGAATGCACAATTTACTAAGAGTATGATCCTGGAAGCTACGGATCCCAACATTGATACTGCTAAACTGGAGGTCAAAATCAAGGAGGTTAATCAGGGACTATTCCGAATAAAAGAGAAGAACAACGAGGATGAATTTTTAATGGTTCCGGTATGGGTTTTTCATGGGGAATCCTATGTTAATGATAGCCTGTGGGATGAAAAGGATTTTGTGTTGGTGAATGCCCTGGATGGAAGTATTATAAATCCTACACTGGGTTACTGAGTAAGGCAGGATTTTATGCTGAAGTATGACAGAAACCGGGCTCTTTCGGCCCGGTGGATTTATATAAGTGTTTTTTCGACGCCGTTTTTTCTGATGATCAGCCGGATGGACGCGATTGCCGGGATTCTCCGGGCGAAAGAGCCGCCTGCAGCCGGGTGGACGAACCAGTTTATTCTGGATACCCTGCAGGGGGACGCCATGCTGTTTTTCCTTCCGGTCATCTGTGCCCTGCCTTATGCATCCAGTTTTGTTGATGAAGCGAAATCGGGTGTCACGAAATTCGTCCTGACACGGGTGAAGTGTTCCCGCTATCTGAGCTCCAAAGCGGCAGCGGCTGCTTTCTCAGGAGGTGCCGTTGTTTTGCTTGGTACGCTGGCTTTTCTGTGCGCTGCTTTGGTGCTGTTTCTTCCGCTGGAGGAAGGAAACCGGGGGCAGGAACTGGCAGCGGCTGTCCCGGAATATGGGCGGCTTCTGTGCCGTTATTTTTGTCTGGGGGCGCTGGGGGCGGAAACCGGCCTGTGGCTTTCGACACTTCTGTATAACCGTTATATGGCGTGGCTTTCCCCTTTCATGGCGGAGTACCTTCTGATCATTTTCTGCGAGAGATATTTCCCGGCGTGTAAGATTCTGTATCCGGCACAGTGGCTGAAGCCGGAATCCGCATGGCCGTGGAATGGGTGGAGCGTGGTCTGCTGGCTGGCGCTGCTTTGCGGGGCTTCGGCAGCGGGGTTTTTCAAAGCCGCGAAAAGGAGGCTGGGACGTGGTTAGAAAACTGAAGATGATCTGGATTACGGCGGGATATAATTTCCGGTTGTGGAGAGGAAATATGCGGATTGCCGCCACGTTTGTGCTGGCGTTTATTCTCTGCTTTCTGCTGACGGATAAACTGGTGGTTTTCGCCCGGGAGCAGGGAACGACGATGCAGATACTGGAGGCGTTTATCTGGACTTTTGGGGATGGAAATTCCATTCTGCTCTCGTCTTTGCTGCTGCTTTTGCTGTTTGGGGATCTTCCTTTTATCACAGCCGCAACCCCGTTCTTTCTGATCCGGGAAAACCGCAGAATCTGGATGGCCGGGCAGCTGCTCTATATTTTTTTGGCCGCCTTTCTGTATCTGGGTTTTATCCTGTTTTCCACCTGTGTACTCTGTATGCAGTACGCATTTCCCAAAAACACATGGAGTTATACGGCGGCCACGCTGGCCTACTCGGAGAAAGGGGAGCAGCTGGCCATCCCTGCGGCAGTGAAAACCCTGGAGATGGGGCGGCCCTTTCAGACCACCGGGTATATTTTTCTGCTGATGCTGGCATATACGCTGGTACTTATTCTGATCCAGATGTTTTTTACCATCTGGAAAGGACAGGCCGCGGGGGTGGTGAGCGCACTGACATTCAGCGCTTACGGTCTGCTTCTGAATCCCGAAAATATTCAGTCGCTGCTGAAACTGCCGGATGAATTATATTATAAGGCCCGGGTATGGGTCGGGTGGATGTCCCCGTTAAACCAGGCCACCTACTCCATGCACGATTTCGGCTATGACAACCTCCCCACCATGCGTCAGACGGCGGGGATTTTCGGGGTGATTCTGCTGACGCTTACGGTGCTTACGATACGCAGAATGAAGAAATATAGTTTCCGGTTCCGGGGAACGGAGACTTGAGGAGAAAATATGAGGACAGTAATCAGACTGGAACACGTTTCCATGACTTTCCGGGAGGAAGAAGTGCTGCACGATCTCAGCTTTGAGTTTCAGGAGGGAAAGATTTATGGAATTGTGGGAAACAACGGAAGCGGGAAAACCGTTTTGATGAAATGTATCTGCGGTTTTCTGCGCCCCACCAGAGGAAGAATTCTGGTCAATTATCAGGAAATCGGAAAAGAGACGGATTTTCCGGAGGATGTGGGGGTGATTATTGAGACGCCGGGCTTTCTGCCCAATCTGACGGGACTTAAAAATCTGGAACTGCTGGCGTCGCTTCGGGGAAAGGTGGGAAAAGAGAGGATACGGGAAGTCATCCGGATGGTGGGACTGGACCCGGATATGAAGAAACCGGTAGCAAAGTATTCTCTGGGGATGCGCCAGAGATTGGGAATCGCCCAGGCGGTAATGGAAGATCCTTCTCTGCTGATTCTGGACGAGCCGTTCAACGGGCTGGACAAAAAGGGTGTCAATCAGATGCACAGGCTGATTCTCCAGCTGAAAAATGACCGGAAAACCATTCTCCTTTCCAGTCACAGTCAAAATGACATCGACGTGCTGTGCGACATTGTCTGCGAGATGGATGGGGGATATATGAAATGTATCCGGAACGGCAGGGAGGAAATGGCGGATGGATGAGCGGAGTTTTCGGATGGAACAGGTGACCGTCTGGCGCCGTGGAGGACGTCTGGCCGCCGACCGGCTGTCTTTTGGTCTGGGGAAAGGGGAGCGGGTGCTGCTTGCCGGGGAGGAGCCAGAGGATGTCCGGGCCCTGTTTGAGACGGCGGCGGGACTGGAAAAGCCTCAGGAGGGCCGGATTCTGGTTGAGGGCCGAAAAGCTTTTCTGCCGGAGCAGTTTCCTTATCTGGCTTCCCTGCGGGCGGTGGAATATCTGCTTCTTCCGCAGCTTGTGCAGGGGATTCCCAGAGCGCGTGCCTGGGAAAATGTGCGGGAACTGGTAAAGGAGAGCGGATTATGGGAGATCAGAACGAACCGGGTAAGTTTCCTGACAGAATATGAAAAAAGCCTCCTTATGATTGCGGCGGCCTTTTCCATATATCCGGAAATTCTGATTGCGGGGAATTTCATGTATACGCTTACGGCAGGAGAAAGAAAAGCAGCGGGAAAGCTTCTGGAACAATGGACGATGCGTTTTGGGACGGCGGTGCTGGCATTTGGAAATGCCTGGAATGGGAACTTTCCATTTCAGAGGAAGCTTGTCCTGTGGGAAGGACGATTGCGGGAGATTGCGGCAGATTTGATGTAACAGGAAAGCCGGAAGGCTGAACGGTAACGATTTCATGACAGATGAGGAGAGAGAATGATGAAAAAGGGGATCAGAGGAATCCTGCTGGCGGCGGGGATTCTGACGCTGGCAGGCGGAGAATGGACAATCAGTGAGGCCCGGGCGGATGCGGGAATCCGTCAGGAGGAGACGGGACAAACTCCGGCAGACTCAGAAGAAGAAATACCGCAGGAAGGAGACGGGGAGACAGCGGTTCTGCCGGATAAGCTCCGCCTGGACGACCAGAACGTGTACCCCGGAATGGAGAAAGCGTATCAGGATGGATATGTGCCGGCTGTGGAAGAAAATACGGCTGCCGTGATTCTGCCGCTGCTGGCCCGGGAGGGAAGTACGATACAGTCTGTAACCGCCGTGTCGGATCTGGGAGATGGGAGTCAGTCTCCGTTTGTTTTCCGAAATTATCAGAAGACCTTTGGAAAGACCGTGGAACAGATCAATGGCACAGAGCAGCAGAAGGAAGTATTTCTGATTCGCTTCGATCTGGAGCTTGTGGAAGAGAGAAAAAACGGGGCATACCCGGTGAATATAAAAATATCTTACGACACAGATGCAGAGACGGAAATGCAGCAGGATTTTACCGTTTATGTACAGATTACGGATGAAAAAGTGACACCCTCGCCGGCGGCAACACCAAAGCCGACACCGACGGCCGGGCCTGAACCATCCGCATCTCCGGAACCGACACCGGAGGAAACACCGGTTCCTTCCGCTGAAACACCGGAAACGGAACAACCGGATATGCAGGGTACGGAAGAGGTTATCACAGACGGCGCCGCATTATCTTTGGGAGGAGCAGATGGGGGAGGCGCTGTTTCTGTAGCAGGGACAGGAGAAGAGAAACCTTCCCCGGAACCCAAGGTGATTATCACGAAATGTACAGGCGTACCGGAGCACATCTATGCAGGGGAAACCGTGGAGTTTACTGCGGTTCTGAAGAACACCAACAAAAAGAAACCGGTGCAGAACATGACGGTGGCCATCACCTGTGAAGCGGAGGGAATCCGTCTGAAATCAGATTCCAATACCTTTTATTTTGATTATCTGGGGACGGAGAAAACGCTGGAGGTGCCGCTGAAGTTTCAGATCGATGAAAAGACGGCGGCGGGAAAATATACAGTGCTTTTTGCTCTGTCGTATGACAATCCGGACGCGGAACCACTTACCTCTTCCGGTCAGATTGACCTGAAGGTGGAACAGAAAAATGAGGTGGAGATGGAAGTGGGGGAAATTGCGGAAGAAGTGAATGCGGGGGACAGTATGCAGATTCCCATTCAGGTAATGAACCTGGGGAGAGGGATGGTATATAATGTCCGATGTTCGGTGGAGGTGCCCGGACTTCGGGCGGACAAAAGCCTTTTTCTGGGAAATATCGACGGGGGAACGGCCGCGTCGGGAGAATTTGGCGTGTTTGCGGGAATTGTCAATGAGGATGCCGAAGAAGCGGATCAAAGGTATGGACGGACATCCGGGCGTATTGTGCTGACCTATGAAGATGAGGATGGAGAGGAGACTCAGAAATTTCAGGATATGGCAATTACCATTCAGCCTCTCGAAATACGGCAGGAAGAAACAACGCCCGAAGAAGAATCCGGAATTGGAAAACAGCTGGCCGCGGGGATTGGAATCCTGATCTTGCTTGGCGGCACAGGATGCGGGATATCGGTATGGCGAAGAAGAAAGGTGCGTAAAGGCCGCTATGAATAAAAGGGAAGTCTGGCGATATGGGTGCCTTATTCTGGGACAGAAAAGCACTGGTATTGTGCTGCTTTTTTGGATCATGGGATTTTTCTGGCTGTACGGGGCGGCGGCAGGAGGAGGAAAACTGGCGGAGGAATGGAAGCGTCCGGTGGAGATTTTCTGCGAAATCCCCCAAAGTCTGGAAGGACAGCTGGAACAGCTGAGAGAACTGGATGGCGTAGAGATGCTGTCACGGTGGGAGGAGAGTGTACAGACCATAGAATGGAACGGTTATCAGGGGCAGATACTGCTTACGGGAGCGGACAAGGATTATCTGGATACCCTTCTTGCCAGATGTTCGGGGAATCAGCTGTCAGATACCATGGCAAGCGTCTGGGTGGAAGAACAGGTTTTTTCTGTAATGGAAAATGAGAAGAAGGAAAAACTGACCAGACGGGAGAATCCGGATCTTTTATATCAGATGGCAGCCATCAATGGAAAAGACGCCAGAATCTACGGAGTGATATCGGGAAACGATCTGCCGGAAGAGAAGCAGCCGCAGGATACGCTTTTCCGGGTATATACGACACCGGAAATCTATGCGGAATTGCTTGCGGGAGCCGGCGGTTCCACGGCCGTTTTGGCGGAAGGGGAAATGGAGGAGGTTCCGGTACAGGAGACGGAAGAGGCAAGCCTGCCTTATTATATGAAAATAGAAAATATCGGATGCTGGAATTCTGTCCGTCCGGTGCTGGAACAGAACGGTATTTTTCTTCCGGACGATACCGCCCTGAGAGAAAGGGAGGAAGAACTGGAAGCACTGAAGCAGAATATATGGCTGGGGGTATTATTGAGTATGGGAGCGCTGGGCGGCGGAGGCCTTTTGCTGTGGGAACAGGGAAATCTCTGGAAGAAAAAGCAGGAAGCCTGGGTGCGGTATCTGTATGGACTGGATCAGGGAGAAAGCGCCTGGAAGGATATGTACCGGATCAGAATGTGGATCTGCCTGCTTGCGGGAGGACTTGCCGGAGGGATTCTTCGATGGTTTCAATCTTTTTTTTCATGATAAAGCAGAGCGGACGCAAGTTTGCGCCCGCCTGCTTTCATGAGAATCCCCTAAAGAATCCCTTTATGGCCATGCGGCCGGAAAAGAGGAAACCCTAAAACTCTGGAATTTCCCCGGAACTCCCCGCAGCCCCCGGAAAAAGCGCTGCCATATCCTTGGGCAACGGGGAAAAGAAACGCATCGTCTCCCCGGTGACCGGGTGAGGAAAATCCAGCGCGCAGGAGTGAAGCCCCTGTCTCGGCAGAAGCTGTGTTTCCGGGTGATACAGCGTATCCCCGGCCAGCGGATGGCCGATGGACTTCATATGAACCCGGATCTGGTGGGTGCGGCCGGTCTCCAGGCGGATGGCTGCCAGGGAACAGGTCTGCTGCCCTCCGCCGGGAAGCGGAAGCTGCCGGCAGAGAAGGCGCCGGTAACGGGTGCGGGCCGCGTCTCCGCCTTCCGGATCCACCCGGCGCTCAATGAGAGAGCCGGGAACTCTTCCGATGGGAGCGTCGATGACGCCGGATTCCGGCAGATCTCCCTCCACCGCGGCCAGATAGGTGCGGCCGATCTGCCGTTTCTGAAGCATGGCGGACAGGATGGAAGCGCTCAGGGCATTTTTCGCCAGAATCAGCAGGCCGGTGGTATCCCGGTCCAGCCGGTTGATGCACCGGAAGACGAAGGACTCCCCCTTCTGCTGAAAATACCAGGCCGCGGCATTTGCCAGAGTGTTGTCGTGGTGGCCCTGGGAAGGGTGGATGGCCATGCCGGAAGGCTTGTCCACCACCAGAAGATCCTCATCCTCATAGATCACGGGAAAGGGAAGCGGAAGCGCCGCGACCGGTGAGGGCGGCTCCGCTTCTTTTACAAAGATGGTGACCTGATCCCCGGCAGAAAGCGTCCGGCTGGTAAATGCGGCTTCTCCGTTCAGAAGAATCCCCTCCGGCGTGCGTTTTAAAATAGTAAGAATGTGGCGGGATACGCCCCGCTGCCTGAGAAACACCCCCAGGGTATTTCCCGCGTCAGAGGCGCCGGCCCGGAAAGTTACGCTGCGGTCCATGGGCGGTCAGCGGATAAAATTGGTGGACTGTCTGGGTTCCTTTTCCGGAAGGCCGTAGGCATCCAGGCCCAGGCGGATGCTCTTCATGAGAAAGGCCATATTCCGGGCCAGTGTCCGCATCATCTGAAGACCCTCCGCGTCCTGGGCGGCTTCGCCTGCCGCGGAACCGTGAATCCCGTTCCAGTACTGTCCGGATGCCACCGGCATGCCTGAGATGGTAAAGTATTTGTTCAGCTCATCAAAGGTGGAGGTCAGTCCGCCCCGGCGCGCGGCGGCCACACAGGCGCCCACCTTCATGGTTTTGTCGAAGGAAGTGCTGTAGAACAGCCGGTCCAGAAAGGCGATGAGCGTGGCGTTGGCGGAAGCGTAGTAAACGGGGCTTCCCACCACCAGGCCGTCGCAGGCTTCAAATTTGGGGGCGGCCTCATTTACCGCGTCGTCGAAGACACAGCAGCCCTTTTGGGAACAGGCGTTGCAGGCGATACAGCCGCGGATGGGCTTGTTTCCGATATGGAGAATCTCCGTCTCAATACCTTCTTCGGCAAAAACTTTCTCCATTTCCCGCAGAGCGGCCGCCGTATTGCCGTCTTTGCGGGGGCTTCCGTTAATCATAAGAACTTTCATCGTTCCATATCCTCCTTTTTCCGATCTGGCAATATTGTAAATCCCAAAACGGTTTTCGGTCAATAGATCGGTGAAAGAATTATTGTAGAACGCGGTGAAATGTGATAAAATAAACGCAGACAGACTAAAAATTCTGAATGTACCGGGGCGGGAATCTGGAAAGACGTAAGGTCGGACAGGTTTCACCGCCGGATACGTAGACGAAGAAGTGCGTTCAGAATTGAGAAAGGATGGGGTAATCATGGAGAAAGAGAGATATGTTGCCTATGTGGGAACGTATACGCATGGAAGCAGCATCGGTATTCATTTATATGATGTGGACGTGGAAGAGGGAACCCTGACGGAGCGGAAGGTGGTTCCCGTGAACAATTCCTCCTATGTGGTGAAATCAAAGAACGGAAAATATCTGTATTCCATCGCAGATGAAGGCGTGGCGGTATTTGCCATCAAGCCGGACGGAGATCTGGAGTATATCAACAAGGTGGATATCGACGGCATGAGAGGATGCTATCTTTCCGTGGACGACAGCGGAAAATACCTCTTTGTGGGCGGATATCACGATGGAAAGATCACCGCGGTGCACACCCACAGGGACGGCAGGCTGGGCAGTGTGTTTGACGGCGTATTTCACAAAGGAATCGGAAGCGTGGCGGAGCGGAATTTCCGTCCCCATGTAAGCTGCGTGCATCCTACGCCGGACGGCAAATATATCTGCGCGGTGGACAACGGGATCGACCAGGTGAAGCTGTACCGGATCAATACCAACAGGAACCGGCTGGAGCTGGTGGACATCCTCCGCTGCAAGCGGGAGTCCGGCCCCAGAGAGATTGTGTTCAGCAAGGACGGCAAATTTGCCTACATTTTGTTCGAATTGATCAACCAGGTGGGCGTGTTCACCTACCGGGACAACGGAAAGACGCCGGAGTTTGAGCTGCTGCAGACCATCGATACCCTTTCGGATGAGCTGGATCCCCAGCACGACGCGGCATCGGCCATTACTATTTCCCCGGACGGCAAGTATCTGTTTACTTCCACGGCCGGAGATAATTCCGTGGCCATGTTTTCCATCGATCCGGAAAAAGGAACGCTCACCAAGGAATTTGCCCTTCCCATCAGCGGAGAGTATCCCAAAGATATCGCGCTGTTTCCGGATGGAAAGCATATCGCGGTGGTGAATCACGAGTCCAACAGTATCACTACATTTACGGTGGATTATGAGAAAAAGCTGCTGGTGATGAAAGGAAAGCCCATGAGTGTGGAGACGCCCAACTGTATTCTTCTTACCAACGTGGAGGTATGACAGGGGCTGTAGCGGGAAAAGATAAACTCCCGGAGAAAGCAGAGAAATCTGTTTTCCCGGGAGTTTTGCCATTTATGACAAAGGAAAGTTCGCGCGGCGCATGTTCCTTTGCCAGTGACAAGGGAAAGCCGGTGAGGGATGGATTCCTCAGCCGGTCATTTTCCCCAGATTTTTTTAATATAATCCATGCGGGCGCTCATACCCATAAGCAGCGCGTCGGTCAGGACCAGGGCGGCCATACATTCCACCACCACCACGGCTCTGGGGACAATTACCGGATCGTGGCGGCCCTTAACGGAAATCGTGATGGGCGCGCCATCTTTGTTGACCGTCTGCTGAAGGGCGGCGATGGAAGAGGTGGGCTTTACCGCCGCCCGGAAAATCAGGGGGGAGCCGTCGCTGATTCCGCCCAGGACCCCTCCGGCATGGTTGGTGGCTTTTGTCACGGCGCCGTCGGAACCGGGAAGAAAACTGTCATTGTTGGTGAGACCGGTGGCCTGTGCCACCGCCATGCCGTCGCCCATTTCAAATCCCTTTACCGCTCCGATGGAGAGAATGGCCTTGGCCAGATTGGCATCCAGCTTTTCGAAAACCGGATCTCCAAGGCCTGCCGGAAGTCCGTGTACTACGCACTCGATGATCCCGCCGGAGGAATTTTTTTCTTTCATAAGCTGACGGAGATATCCCCCTGCTTTTTCCGCCGCGTCGGCATCGGGCATACAAAACGGATTCCTGTCACATTCATCAGGGTCAAAGCTGCTGATGGATACCGGGCCGATGGAGCGGGTGTAGGCGCACAGGGTGATCCCCAGCTGCTCCAGAAGTCTGGCTGCGATGGCGCCCGCCGCCACACGGCCGATTGTCTCCCGTCCGGAGCTGCGTCCGCCGCCCCGGTAGTCGCGGAAACCATATTTGGAGTCGAAGGTATAGTCCGCGTGTCCCGGCCGGTAGTAGGAGGCAATCTCCGAATAATCCTGGGAACGGTGGGAGGTGTTGCGCACCAGCAGGGAAATGGGGGTGCCGGTGGTTTTTCCCTCAAAAATACCGGAGAGAATCTCTACGGTATCATCTTCCTTCCGGGGAGTGGCGAAACGGCTCTGCCCCGGTCTGCGCCGGTTGAGATAAACCTGAATATCCTGCTCTGAAAGAGGAAGTCCTGCGGGACAACCGTCCACCACAACGCCCACGCCGGCGCCATGGGATTCTCCCCAGGTGGTGATTCTGAAAATATTTCCAAATGAAGAACCTGCCATGATAAAAAATCCTGCCTTTCGTAAATACTGAATATATGCCGCCCGTTTGGCCGGGAAATCAGAGTACCGGGCCCATTTCTGCCTTCTTTTGTAGGGCAAAAGAGCCAAACGGAAAGACAATAATTATAAATATTATAGCGGAGTGCAGAAAGTTTGTAAAGAAATTGACAAATGAATGGGGAGAGTTTTATAATTAGAATGAATTTTGCCAAAATAGAAAGGATGTGTTATGGATGGAAAGCGGGCCTAGTCCTCGATCGAAGAAATGCGAAGACGGCAAAACCAAAAAACGCAGGCGGGGCGGGCTGTGACTTTTTTCTTGCCCGTTTCCGCGGACAAGAAAGGAGATCGGTAACGTGATTAAAATGTTCAGAACAATCGACGGCAATGTTCACCAGATCAGTGAGGCACAGGAGGGAAGCTGGATTGCGCTGATTGATCCCACAGCCACAGAACTGCTGGAGATTGCCGAGAGATATGAGATTGATGTGGATGATCTGCGGGCGCCTCTGGATGAGGAGGAGAGATCCCGTATTGAAGTGGAAGACAACTATACGCTGATCCTGGTGGATGTTCCCACCATTGAGGATCGTAATGAGAAAGACTGGTATGTGACGATCCCCATGGGTATTATTGTCACATCGGAGATGATCATCACGGTCTGCCTGGAGGATACGCCGGTGCTGGGGACCTTTATGGACGGCCGGGTGCGGAATTTCTTTACCTATAAAAGAACCCGTTTTATTCTTCAGATCCTGTATCAGAACGCTTCCATGTATCTGCACTATCTGAGAATCATAGACAAGAAAAGTGACCAGGTGGAGGAAAAGCTTCACAAGTCCCAGAGAAATCAGGAACTGATAGAACTGCTGGAGCTGGAAAAATCACTGGTTTATTTCACCACATCCCTGAAATCCAACGAGGCAGTGCTGGAGAAACTGCTGAAGGTGGACAGCATTAAGAAATACCCGGAGGATACGGAGCTTCTGGAGGATGTTATTACGGAGAATAAGCAGGCCATTGAGATGGCCAATATCTACAGCGGCATCCTCAGCGGCACCATGGACGCTTTCGCGTCGGTTATCTCCAACAATCTGAATATCGTGATGAAATTTCTGGCCACGGTGACGATTGTTCTTTCGATTCCCACCATGATTTTCAGCGCCTATGGAATGAATGTGAATTCCAAGGGGATGCCCTTTGCGGACAGTCCGATGGGCTTCGTCTTTGTGATTCTGTTTTCCATTGTGTTAAGCCTTGTGGTGGCATTTATTTTCCGCAAGAAGGATCTTTTCTGAATCTGGAGGCTGATGTATGGATTTATTGACCAGACTGGAGAGAAAATTTGGAAGGTACGCGCTTTCCAATCTCTCCCTTTATATTGTAATAACGTATGCGGCGGGTTATATTCTGTCGCTGACCTCTTCCGGCCTGCTGAGTTATCTGACGCTGGAACCCTATTATATTCTGCGGGGGCAGGTGTGGAGGCTGGTGAGCTGGCTGCTGATCCCGCCGGGAAGACTTAATATTTTTACGATTATCACGCTGTTGTTCTACTATTCCGTGGGAAATACGCTGGAGAGAACCTGGGGGGCATTCCGGTATAATGTCTACATTTTTTCCGGTATCCTGATGACGATCGTGGGATCGTTTCTGCTGTATTTCCTGTATGGCGGAAGGGTGCTGATGGGCGCTGCCTTCAGCACATATTATATCAGTATGTCGATTTTTCTGGCTTTTGCGGCCACCTATCCCAACATGCAGGTATTCCTGTACGGACTGATACCGCTGAAGGTAAAGTGGCTGGGATATCTGGACGGCATTTTGCTGATTGTCGAACTGATTCAGGGCGGATGGGCCAGCCGGGTAGTGATTATCTGCTCGCTGCTGAATTTTATTGTGTTCTTCCTCTCCTCGGGAAGCATGAGGAGATTCCGGCCGGGAGAAATCCGCAGAAAACAGCAGTTCCGGAAAGCCGTTCACAGAAGTCAGGTAAGACCCGACGGTACGGTCACCAAGCACAAATGTGCCATCTGCGGCAGGACAGAGAAGGACGGAGATCACCTGGAATTCCGTTTCTGTTCCAAGTGCAACGGCAACTATGAATATTGTCAGGATCATCTGTTTACACATACCCATGTAAAATGACACCAGGGCATATCAAATGATACACACAGGAGGAGACAAGAAAACCATGAAGAAACAGCCATTTGTTACAAAAGAAAAGCTGGAGGAGATTATTGCCAGCGTTCCTACCCCCTTCCATCTGTACGATGAAAAGGGAATTCGCAGGAACGCACAAGCGCTTCAGGAGGCGTTTGCCTGGAACAAGGGGTTCCGGGAATTCTATGCGGTGAAAGCCTGCCCCAATCCTTTTGTAATCGATATTCTCAGGGAATACGGATGCGGCTGTGACTGCTCCTCTCTGACGGAGCTGATGCTTTCCAGAGCCATGGGATGTAAGCCCGGGGATATTATGTTTTCTTCCAATGCAACGCCCGCGGAAGAGTATGCCTATGCGGAGAAGGTGGGGGCAATCATCAATCTGGATGATATCACCCATATCGATTTTTTGGAAAAGACCATCGGCTATATTCCGGAAACCATCAGCTGCCGGTTCAATCCCGGAGGGCTGTTCAAAATCAGCAACAGTATCATGGACAATCCGGGAGACGCCAAGTACGGTATGACCACAGAGCAGATTTTTGAGGCATTCCGGATCCTTAAAAGCAAGGGCGCAAAGAAATTCGGTATTCACGCATTTCTGGCCAGCAATACGGTTACCAATGAATATTACCCCACATTGGCCAAAATTCTCTTTGAAGTGGCGGTGAAGCTGGAGAAAGATACCGGTGCAGATATTCAGTTCATCAACCTTTCCGGCGGTATCGGAATTCCCTACAAACCGGATCAGGAGCCCAACGATATCCGTGCTATCGGCGCCGGGGTTAAGAAGGTATACGATGAGGTGCTTGTGCCGGCCGGGATGGGAGATGTGGCCATTTATACGGAACTGGGAAGATTTATGACCGGTCCTTACGGCTGCCTGGTGACCAGGGCGATTCATGAAAAGCATACCTATAAAGAATATATCGGCTGTGATGCCTGCGCGGCCAACCTGATGCGGCCGGCCATGTACGGCGCTTATCATCACATTACAGTGATGGGAAAGGAAAATGAGCCCTGCGACCATATGTACGATATCACCGGCTCTCTGTGCGAAAACAATGACAAGTTCGCCATCGACCGGATGCTTCCGAAAATTGATATCGGTGATCTGCTGGTGATCCATGATACGGGAGCGCACGGTTTTGCCATGGGATACAATTATAACGGGAAACTCAGATCGGCGGAGGTGCTTCTGAAAGAGGACGGAAGCTTTGAACTGATCCGCCGGGCGGAGACACCGAGGGACTATTTTGCCACCTTCGACTGTTTTCCGATTTATAACAAAATTTTTGAGTAACCCCTCATGCTTCCGGGAAAGTGGATGACATTTTCCCGGATTTTTCTTTCGCGCGGGCGGCATGAGACAAAACATATATGGAAAGGATGCAAAGAAGCATATGGAGAATCTGATTTTCTGCCTGAATGCCACGATGCCCATTTTTATCACCATGGTGCTGGGATGGGTGTTCTGTCAGATCGGGCTGATGGACGAACGATTTGTGACGAAACTGAATAAATTTGTATTTACGGCGGCGCTGCCCTGTATGCTGTTTGAGGATATGGCAGAGGCGGATTTTGCCGGATTGTGGAACGGAAGATTTGTGGCTTTCTGTGTCACCGCCACCTTGCTGGGAGTCCTGGTATCCGTGGTGCTTTCGCGGCTGGTGAAGGACAGCTCCATTCGGGGAGAATTTGCTCAGGCGGCTTTCCGCAGCAATACGGCGATCCTGGGGATTGCCTTTATTCAGAACATCTACGGAAGCTCGGGAATCGCTCCGCTGATGCTGATCTGCTCCGTTCCTTTCTACAATGTATTTGCGGTTCTGGTGCTTTCTTTTATGAAACCCAGCCGGGAAAAGCCGGGGAGGGATCTGATGAAACAGACGCTGAAGGGTATCGTCACCAATCCCATCATTCTCGGCGTGGTCGTGGGACTTCTCTGGTCTTTGCTGAAGCTGCCCCGGCCGGAAATTCTCATGAAGAGCGTTCATAATCTGGGGGTACTGGCAACGCCGCTGGGGCTGATGGCTATGGGAGCCAGCTTTCAGGGGAAAAAGGCTCTGGCAAAAATCCGTCCGGCGCTGGGCTGTACGCTGATCCGCCTGGTGGGAATATCCGCGGTGGCTCTTCCGCTGGCTGCCATGTTTGGCTTCCGGGGGCAGGAGATGGTCTCAATCCTGGTGATGACTGGATCCTCTTCCGCGGTGAGCTGTTTCATCATGGCTAAGAATATGGGACACGAGGGAGTTCTTACCTCCAGCGTGGTGATGATGACCACCCTGGGAAGCGCGTTTTCACTTACTGCATGGCTGTATGTGCTGCGGCTTGTGGGACTGGTATAGAAAACTGCATTTGTAAGATGTGGAAGGAGTGAATGGTATGGCCAGTGAGGTGGCGATTCTGTACTGTGATACCTATCAGGAGGAGACGGTATACCGGAAAATGAAAAAAGGGCTGGAGCTTCTGGGCGGTCTTGCGCGGTTTGTCTCTCCGCAGGAAAAGATTCTCCTGAAGCCGAATCTGGTCCGCAGAGCGGAAAATGACCGGGCAGTAGTTACGCATCCGGCGGTGGCAGGAGCCATGGCCAGAATCCTGCGGGAAGCCGGGTGCGGCGAAATCCGATGTGGGGATTCCTGCGGTATCGGCTCCGCGAGGAAGGCCATGGAGGGCGCCGGAATGGACAAAGCGCTGGAACCCTATGGGGTGGAGCTTGTGGAATTTCATGAGGCCATGGAAGTGCCGTTTCCGGAGGGAAAGATGGCCAGGGAATTCCTTCTGGCCCGGCCGGTGACGGAGGCGGACGCACTGATCAATCTGTGTAAGATGAAAACTCATGCGCTGGAGCGGATTACCGGAGGTGTGAAAAATCTGTACGGCTGTGTCAGCGGTCTCAACAAGGCCATGGGGCATACAAAATATTCCAATGCCGACAGTTTTGCCAGGATGCTGGTGGATCTGAACCTTCTGATCCGTCCCAGACTCTGCGTGATGGATGGAATTATGGCCATGGAAGGAAACGGTCCCACGTCGGGGGACCCCGTTTCCATGAATCTGCTGCTGATGTCGGCGGATCCGGTGGCTCTGGACACCGTGTTTGCCCGACTGGTACATCTGGATCCCGGACTGGTACCCACCATTGTCCACGGAGAAGCCATGGGACTGGGCAGCTGCCGGGAGGAAGAGATCCGGCTGCTGGGGGAAGAAGGTCCGCTGTCCATGGAGGAGGCGGTGGAGCGGTTTGGAAACGCTTCCTTCCATGTGGACAGAAGCCGCAGGCGGACCAATCTGTGGAGCCGTCTGAATTCGGTGTTGAAGTGTTTCCAGCGGAGACCCTATATTGTGGAAAAGGACTGCAGAAGGTGCGGCGTCTGTGTGCAGAGCTGTCCGGTGGAGGGAAAAGCACTCCGGTTTAAAAAAGGGAAGGGGCATCCGCCGGTGTACGATTATTCAAAATGCATCCGCTGCTTCTGCTGCCAGGAGATGTGTCCCTATGGCGCCATCCGGGTAAAATAGAAGGACGAATAAGATTTCTTGCGGGAATAAAGATTAGATGCTATAATAGTCCCATGGTGTCTGCGGACACTTCTGTCGAAAAATGTATAAAAATCGGAAGAGAAGCGGCGGCGGCCCGGCCGGTCGGACGGGCTGGCTGTGAAAAGACGGACGTAGAAAGGAAGAGAAAGATGAAAAAGCTGGAAGATTATGTGAGAAGTATTCCGGATTTCCCGGAGCCGGGAATCATTTTCCGGGATGTGACCAGCATCCTGCAGGATGCGGACGGTCTGCGGCTGGCGATAGATTCCATTCAGGAAAAACTGAAAGATGTGGATGTGGACGTGATTGTGGGAACAGAGTCCCGGGGGTTTATCTTCGGTGTGCCTGTGGCCTATAATCTGCATAAACCCTTCGTTCCGGTGAGAAAGAAAGGAAAACTTCCCTGTAAAACCATTTCCATGGATTATGATCTGGAGTATGGCAGCGCCACCATTGAGATGCATCAGGATTCCATCAAGCCGGGACAGAAGGTGGCCATCATCGACGATCTGATCGCCACGGGAGGGACCGTGGAGGCAGCGGCGAAGATGATCGAGGAGCTGGGCGGCCAGGTGGTGAAAATCGTCTTTCTCATGGAGCTGGCAGGCCTGAAGGGCCGGGAACGCCTGAAAAAATATGATGTATCTTCGGTGATCCGCTACGACGGAAAATAGTCCCGGAAGGGAAGAGGGATACTGTCAATCATGCGGCGAATGTGAAAGATAAGGCGGGATGGAATGGAAGAAGAAAAAATTATGAACGCAGAAAATGAGCGGCAGCAGGAGGTCGAGGCGGTAGAAGCCAGCGTCAAACGCATGAAGGATTTCACAAGTCCGGAACTTTTGTATGACGAGCTGATCCGCAGCATCCGGAAATATCACCCGTCAACCGATATTTCCATGGTGGAGAAAGCTTACCGGATCGCGTCCAAAGCCCACGAGGGCCAGGTGCGGAAATCAGGGGAGCCTTATATTATCCATCCTCTGTGTGTGGCGATTATTCTGGCGGATCTGGAACTGGATAAGGAGACCATTGTGGCAGGTATTCTCCATGATGTGGTGGAGGATACCGTGATGACCCAGGAGGAGCTGGCCCGCGAATTCGGCGATGAGGTGGCTCTCCTGGTGGACGGTGTCACCAAACTGGGACAGCTGAGCTATTCTGCCGACAAGGTGGAGGTACAGGCGGAAAACCTCAGAAAGATGTTTCTGGCCATGGCCAAGGACATCCGGGTGATTCTGATCAAGCTGGCGGACCGCCTTCACAATATGCGGACTCTTCAGTATATGAAGGAGAGCAAGCAGAAGGAAAAAGCCCGGGAAACCATGGATATCTATGCGCCCATCGCACAGCGGCTGGGTATTTCCAAGGTGAAGATCGAGCTGGATGACCTGTCCTTAAAATATCTGAAGCCGGATGTGTATTACGATCTGGTGGAGAAGATCAACCTGAAAAAAAGCGAGCGGGAGCAGTTTGTTCAGGGAATCGTGGACGAAGTGAAGAAGCATATGGAGAAGGCCGGGATTCTGGCGGAGGTCAACGGCCGGGTGAAGCATTTTTTCAGTATCTATAAAAAGATGGTGAACCAGGATAAGACGCTGGATCAGATCTACGATCTTTTCGCGGTGCGGATTATTGTGGAGACAGTGAAGGACTGCTATGCGGCGCTGGGCGTGATCCATGAGATGTACACCCCTGTGCCGGGCCGGTTCAAAGATTATATCGCCATGCCAAAACCCAATATGTATCAGTCGCTTCACACCACGCTGATTGGTCCCAACGGTCAGCCCTTTGAGATCCAGATCCGGACTTTTGAGATGCATCGGACCGCCGAGTACGGTATCGCGGCCCACTGGAAATATAAGGAAGCCTCCGACGGCAAGAAGCCCCCGGCTCAGCAGGAGGAGGAGAAGCTCAGCTGGCTGCGCCAGATTCTGGAGTGGCAGCGGGATATGTCCGATAATAAGGAATTCTTAAGTCTTCTGAAGAGTGATCTGGATCTTTTCAATGAAAACGTCTATTGTTTCAGCCCGGCGGGTGATGTGAAGACGCTGCCCCAGGGTTCCACCACCGTGGATTTCGCGTACAGCGTCCACAGCGCGGTGGGAAATAAGATGGTGGGAGCCAGAGTCAACGGCAAGCTGGTACCCATCGAGTATCAGATCCAGAACGGAGACCGGGTGGAGATCATCACCTCCCAGAATTCCCGGGGACCCAGCCGGGACTGGCTGAAGATTGTAAAGAGTACCCAGGCGAAGAATAAGATTAACCAGTGGTTCAAGCAGGAACTGAAGGAGGACAATATCCTCAAAGGCAAGGAAATGCTGGCCAGTTATGCAAAACTCAAGGGCAAGGTGCTGGGCGAGCTGACCAAACCGCGCTATATCGAAGCCGTATTGAAAAAATACGGCTTCCGGGACTGGGACAGCGTGCTGGCAGCTCTGGGACACGGCGGTTTAAAGGAGGGGCAGATCCTCAACAAGCTGGTGGACGCCTACGAGAAGGAACACAAAAAGGAACTCACCGACGAGAAGGTGCTGGAGGCTGCGGCGGAGGCCAGAGAAAAGCTTCCCATCACCAAGGAAAAGGGCGGTATCGTGGTGCGGGGTATCGACGATGTGGCGGTGCGGTTCGCCAAGTGCTGCAGCCCCATTCCGGGGGATGAGATCGTGGGATTTGTCACCCGTGGAAGAGGCGTGACCATCCACCGCACGGACTGTATCAATGTGATGAACCTCAGCGAGTCCGACCGGGCCCGGCTTATCGACGCGGAGTGGCAGGGCAGCGAGGTGACCAGCGGTCTGTACACGGCAGAGATCAATGTTTACGCCAACAACCGGGTGGGGCTTCTGGTGGATATCTCCAGGATTTTCACGGAGAGAAAGATTGACTTAACTACCATCAACAGCCGGACCAGCAAGCAGGGGACGGCCACCATTTCCCTCACCTTTGACGTACACAGCAAGGAAGAACTGGCGGCTCTGGTGGAAAAGCTGAGACAGGTGGACAGTGTGCTGGATATTGAGCGAACCACAGGCTGAGAGGTAGAAATATGGCAAACGCGCAGATTGAATGGATGGTGCTGGGGATGGTGTCCACCAACACCTATCTTGTGAAAAATAAAGAAACCGGCCAGCTGCTGATTATCGATCCGGCGGACGCGGCCGGCAGGATTCAGGAGAAGATCACCGGGATGGAGGGACACCCGACGGCGATTCTCCTCACACATGGCCATTTTGACCATATGATGGCGGCGGACGCGCTGAAAAAGGCGTACGACATTCCCGTAATTGCCTGCAGGCAGGAGGAAGCCGTGCTGAAGGATGCCAGGTATAATCTGTCCGCTTCCTGGGCCAGCCCCCATGTGATGGAGGCGGACCGGTATCTGGAGGACGGGGCAGCTTTCCGGGAAGCCGGCTTTGAGATTCGCATGCTGCACACTCCCGGTCATACGGAAGGAAGCTGCTGCTATTATCTGCCCGACGAGGCGGTGCTGTTTTCCGGAGATACCCTGTTCGCCGGATCTGTGGGAAGAACGGATTTTCCCACCTCCAGCGGAGCGGATATGCAAAAAAGTCTCAGACGCCTTCTGGCGGAGCTTCCCGGAGAGACAAGAGTCTGTCCCGGACACGGAGATGAGACCACCATTGCTTACGAAAAGAGGTACAATCCCTTTGCATAAAACAGGAATCCGATTTAACAGAAAAGATTTTGAATATGATGTGTATTCCCTGGTACGGGCCTTCTATCCTCACAGCGATACTGAGATGTACTATGAGGGGGAGGAACCTGCCGGGGAATATGAGCTTTTACTGCTGGTCACCTACCAGACGGACGGAATTGAACTTGAGATTCTCCGGGAGGGGAGGACGGCGCTTGCGCGAAAAGTGCCGGTGGAGTTTGACCGCGACCGGCAGGAAACAAAAAACGTACTGAAACGGCTGGTGTACGACGCACTGAAGGAACTGACGGGAAATTCCCTTCCCTGGGGAGATCTGACGGGTATCCGTCCCACCAAGATTCCCATGAAGCTTCTGGAGGAGGGATGGAAGAATACCGATATTGCCGGGTATATGCGTCAGACTTATGAGGTCAGCGACGCGAAGTGCGCGCTGGCCATCACCATCGCCAACCGGGAGCGGGCGATCCTCCGTCAGTTTGATTACGAGAAGGGCTGGAGCCTGTATGTGGGGATTCCTTTCTGCCCTTCCATCTGTCTGTACTGTTCCTTTGGCTCCCATCCTCTGGAGGTCTGGAAAAAGCGGGTGGATGAGTATCTGGACGCTCTTATCCGGGAACTTACATTTATCCGGGATCAGATGGCAGGACGTCCGCTCCATTCCGTCTATATCGGAGGAGGCACCCCCACCACCCTGACTCCGGAGCAGTCCCGGCGGCTTCTGGGAGCTATTGAGGAATTGTTTGACCTTTCCCATGTGAGGGAGTATACTGTGGAAGCCGGAAGACCGGACACCATCACCGGAGAAAAGCTGCAGGTGCTGCGGCATTTTCCGGTGTCCCGGATTTCCATCAATCCGCAGACAATGAACCAGAAAACGCTGGATCTGATCGGCAGAAAGCATACGGTGGAGGATGTGGTCCGGATATTCGGTATGGCCAGAGAACTGGGCTTTGACAATATCAATATGGATCTGATCGTGGGACTTCCCGGGGAGGGAGAGACTGAGGTGGACCGCACGCTTTCCCAGGTGGAACAGCTTGGGCCGGACAGCCTGACAGTTCATTCCCTGGCGCTGAAGCGGGCTACCAGGCTGAATCTGTTTAAAGATCAGTATGAGGAGATTTCTTTTGCCAACAGCGCCGCCATTATGGATCATACGCAGGCGTGCGCCCGCCGGATGGGTATGGGACCCTATTATCTGTACCGGCAGAAAAATATCGCGGGAAATTTTGAAAACGTGGGTTACGCCAGACCGGGATGTGAGGGACTTTACAATATTCTGATTATGGAGGAAAAACAGTCCATTATCGCGGCGGGGGCAGGCGCCTCCACCAAGTTTGTTTTTGACGGAGGACGAAGGATCGAACGGGCGGAAAACGTGAAGTCCGTGGATCAGTATATCAGCCGTCTGGAAGAGATGATAGAGCGGAAGCGGGCCGGTATCGAGAAGTATCTCAGACCGGATGCATAAGCGATTTGCACGGAACCAGACCGCGCGGATACGAAAAAACAGACAGTTACTGTTACAGAAAAGAACGGGAGAGAAGAGCTTTGGATAAGTCGCAGGAGCATATGGCGCGGGGGCATTACCTGCAGTATACCTTAAAGGAACAGCTGGTTCACGGGATGCAGGTGAGCAATCTGGCCTGGAGCGTGGCCCACAGACTGGGGCTTTCCGAGGAGTTCTGCCATCAGGTGGCAGTGGCCGGGATGCTCCATGACATCGGAAAGGAACAGATTTCCGGACAGATTGATGAGAGCAGGGATCATCTGGTGGTGGAGGAGATGCATTATGTGCGTCTTCACGCCGCCGCGGGATATGAGATTCTGAAGCGGGAGGGGTATCCGGAGGATATCCGGAAGATGGTGCTGCATCACCATGAGAATATGGACGGCAGCGGCTATCCGGACAATCTGTCGGGGGAGAAGATTCCTCTGGGAGCCAGGATCATCCGCGTCTGCGATGTGTACGCGGCGCTGCTGTCTGACCGCCCTTACCGGAAGGGCTTTGACCATGATACGGCCATCCAGCTGATGATTGAGGAAATCAAGAATTTTGACATGAAGATCTTTCTGACATTCCAGCGGGTGATTCATGAGGAAAATAATATGGAAATTATCCTGCCGCCTATAGAGATCTGAGGCGCAGGAGGAAAAGGAGACGGAATTTATGGCACTGAAAAAGAAACCGGTAACCGGAATGAAGGATATTCTGCCGGCGGAGATGGAGATCCGGGATTATGTGATCCGGCTGATCAAGGAGACTTACAGCGGCTTCGGATTTTCTTCCATCGAGACCCCTTGTGTGGAGCATATTGAGAACCTGTCCAGCAAGCAGGGCGGGGAGAATGAAAAACTGATTTTCAAGATTCTCAAAAGAGGAGAAAAGCTGAAACTGGAGAGCGCCCAAAGCGAGGCGGATCTGGTGGACGGCGGTCTGCGCTATGACCTGACGGTTCCCCTGTCCAGATATTATGCCAACCATGCCAATGAGCTCCCCAGCCCCTTTAAGGCACTGCAGATGGGAAATGTCTGGCGGGCCGACAGACCCCAGAGAGGACGTTACCGTCAGTTTATGCAGTGTGACATCGATATTCTGGGCGAGCCCTCCAATCTGGCGGAGATCGAACTGATTCTGGCTACCACCACGTTGCTTGGACGGCTGGATTTCAAAAATTTCACCATCCGGATTAATGACCGGAGGATTCTGAAGGCCATGGCGGCTTACAGCGGCTTTGAGGAGGCAAGCTTCGATACGGTGTTCATTATTCTGGACAAGATGGACAAAATCGGTATGGAGGGCGTGCGCCAGGAACTGGAAAAGGAAGGCTTTGCAAAAGAGAGCATTGACAAATATCTGGAGCTGTTTGAGAAGACCAGCCGGGATGCCGCAGGCGTCCGCTGGTTGAAGGAGGCGCTGGACGGATATCTGGATCCCGCCTACGCCGACGGGCTGGAGCTGATTATGGACAGTGTGGACGCTGTGAAAACCGCGGATTTCCGGGTGGCTTTTGATCCCACGCTGGTGCGGGGCATGTCCTATTATACGGGACCGATTTTTGAAATTTCCATGGATGAGTACGGCGGCAGCGTGGGCGGCGGCGGCCGCTACGACGAGATGATCGGAAAGTTCACCGGAAACAATGTGTGTGCCTGCGGATTTTCCATCGGTTTTGAGCGGATCATCATGCTGCTGATGGAGCGGGGCTTCAAGGTACCGGGAGCGGAGCAGAAAAAGGCGCTGCTGATTGAGAAAAATATGCCGGCGGACGGCATGAAAAAGGTGCTTGCCATCGCCAGAGAAGAACGGGCAAAGGGCGTTCAGGTGACCATTGCGGTGATGAAGAAAAATAAAAAATTCCAGAAGGATCAGCTGAAGGCCGAGGGCTATGAGGAGATTCAGGAATTTTTCGCAGACAGAATGTAAGAGGGAGGATGAGCCATGGGCGAGTCAATGAAAGGGCTGAAGAGAACCTGCCGCTGTGCGGAGGTGACTACAGCTGATATCGGAAAAACAGTTACCCTGATGGGCTGGGTACAGAAGGCCAGAAATAAGGGAGGCATCATTTTTGTGGACCTGCGGGACCGCTCCGGAATCATGCAGCTGATTTTTGAGAACGGCAGCATCGATGAGGAGGGCTTTGAGAAGGCTGCCAGACTGCGCAGCGAGTTTGTCATTGCCGTTACCGGTGTGGTGGAGAAGCGTTCCGGCGCTGTGAATCCCAACCTGAAAACCGGTGAGATGGAGGTTCGGGCCAATGCGCTGCGGATTCTGTCCGAGTCGGAAACGCCGCCCTTCCCGGTGGAGGAGAACAGCAAGACCAGAGAGGAAGTGCGCCTGAAATACAGATATCTGGACCTGAGAAGACCGGATCTGCAGAGAAATCTCATGATGCGCTCCAGAATCGCTACGCTGACCCGTCAGTTTATGGCCGGGGAGGGATTCCTGGAGATCGAGACCCCCACCCTGGTGAAGAGTACCCCGGAAGGGGCCAGAGACTATCTGGTTCCCAGCCGTGTGCATCCGGGCAATTTCTATGCGCTGCCTCAGTCCCCTCAGCTGTTCAAACAGCTGCTGATGTGTTCCGGTTATGACCGGTATATCCAGCTGGCACGCTGTTACCGGGACGAGGATCTGCGGGCGGACCGCCAGCCGGAATTCACTCAGATCGATATGGAACTGTCCTTTGTGGACGAGGACGATGTGATGGATGTCAATGAGCGTCTGCTGGCTTATCTGTTCAAGGAGGTTCTGGATGTGGAGGTCCCCCTTCCCATTCAGCGGATGACCTGGCAGGAGGCCATGGACCGGTTTGGTTCCGATAAGCCGGATCTGCGGTTCGGCATGGAGCTTGTGGACGTGTCAGAGACCGTGAAAGACTGCGAATTCGCGGTATTCCAAGGGGCGCTGGAGGCCGGAGGCTCTGTTCGGGGAATTAATGTGAAAGGCCAGGGAGCCATGCCCCGGAAGAAGATTGACAAGCTGGTGGCCTTTGCCAAAGACTACGGCGCAAAGGGGCTGGCCTATGTGGCCATCCAGGAGGACGGAACCGTAAAATCCTCCTTTGCCAAATTTATGAAGGAAGAAGAGATGACAGCGCTGACAGCGGCCATGAAAGGCGAGCCTGGCGATCTGCTGCTGTTTGCCGCAGACGAAAACGATGTGGTGTGGGCCGTGCTGGGCGCGCTGCGGGTGGAACTGGCCCGCCAGCTGGAACTGCTGGATCCGGCGGACTACCGGTTTGTGTGGATCACAGATTTCCCGCTGCTGGAGTGGTCTAAGGAGGAAGGCCGCTACAAGGCCATGCATCATCCTTTCACCATGCCCAAGGAGGAGGATCTTCCGTACATCGACACGGATCCGGGAAGAGTGCGGGCGAAAGCTTACGATATCGTGCTGAACGGCACGGAGATCGGAGGCGGCAGTGTCCGTATCCATCAGAATGACATTCAGGAGAAGATGTTTGAGGTGCTGGGCTTTACGAAAGAACAGGCCCAGGAGCAGTTCGGCTTCCTGCTGACCGCATTCAAATACGGCGTTCCGCCCCACGCGGGACTGGCCTATGGCCTGGATCGCCTGGTAATGCTGATGGCAAAGCAGGAAAGTATCCGGGATGTGATCGCGTTCCCGAAGGTGAAAGACGCCTCCTGTCTGATGACTGAGGCGCCGGGAACCGTGGATGAGAAACAGCTGGAAGAGCTGGGACTGGCCATCCGTCCCGCAAAGACGGAAGCCGCTCAGACGGAAGCGTGACGGAAAATAACAGAAACAGAAGATGGCGGCATGCCGGACCCCTCTGGCAGCCGGCAACAAATATACGCGGCGGAAACTTTCGGTTTCCGCCGCGTATATTTTAAGAGATCTGCTGCAGCACCTCATCCATGGCCTCGCTGATATTTCCCAGCATGGCTTCGGAAAGGGCGTCGTCAGATTTCAGATTCCATCCGGAACCGTCATTTTCCAGATTCACCTCCAGGGGGGTGGTGGCGGATTCCGTATTCTCCTGTATACAGGAAATCAGAATGTCATTGGCCCTGTTCAGCCTTCCGCTGATGCCGTCCTGAAGCGCCTGGGAGGTTTGGGCATAGGACAGTACCTGTTCCCGGTAGTTTTCCATGATCGAATAGCAGTCGCAGCTGGTCAGTTCCATGGAAACCGCAGCCGTGGTTTCATCCTCCGCAATGGTTTCTCCCAGAATCTGATAATCCAGATACGTCAGTAGCTGCTGGGACAGCGCCTGGGAGATGGAGCGTTTGTACTCGGCGTCGCCGGAAAACAGACTGTCCAGAGAAAAATACCGGGTCAACTGCTCCATATCGAAGTCCTGGATGGTGTCCAGATAAACCTGGACGGTTTCCGAAGGGGTAAGCAGATACGGATCGGAAACTCTGGCGGCGAAATGATCGGTGACGGCATCCGACAGCTGTGAGGCGGAAGAGATTTTCCAGATTCCGTCCTGGCGGTGGAGGGAAATGTCACATTCGGAAGTGACGGTGTCGAAGGTATGGTCCTTAAGCACCGTCCCGAGAAGCAGATAACAGTCCTCCAGGGAGAATTCCACGCCGGTGGGGGAGGCGGTGTTCTGAATCTGGCTGGCCAGAGCCTCCCTGGTATACTCCGCGGCCACCGCTTCCCCGTCCAGGGTGGTAAGCCGCACCGTCACCACCGCGTCATCTCCGTCCTTTTCCAGTCGTGTCACCTGATAACGGAAGGGTTTGAAAAAATCCACGAAAAGCTCCCGGATGGACTGAGGGATGGCTTTGTCACTGTCCTCGCTGGGGAAGAGATCCTGATAGGAGATGATCTGATCCACATCCCTGCTGTCCATGGAAGTGAGGGCAGACAGTTCATGGCGGACCAGCCGTTTGGGATCCCGGTCATAGGGAACCGCCGCCTGATACCAGAAAAAGAATCCCACCGCGCAGGCGGTCTCAGCCAGGAGAATCAGAGGGATTCCGACGGTAAATTTTTTATGCTTCGTTTTGTGATGGAAGAGATACATGCCTGCCAGACAGCCGATGGATCCGCCCAGAAGCGCTGCCGCCCAAAGCCGGGACTCCGGTATACGCCACCGGTTCCGAACAGCCCGGCGCTTGTCCAGAAAAAACAGGAAAAACCCGGCGGCATTTATAAGCAGCAGGTAGAACAACAGCCATTTCATCATAAGTAATATCCTCCGTAAAAAACCTGCAAAGAGGGGATTCATCTTTAAATCAGCGCCAGTTTGACATTCCGGCTTTACTGTCACAGATTAGTTTAACAGAATGGAGGGAAAAGTCAACTAAATCAGATCGTAGAAAAATAGTAAGGGAAAAGTAAGGAAGTCCTTATCCCGGGAATGATATAATGAGAATACCTATTATGGAATCTGTGTCCAAATAATCTGAGGATTCCCCCGCCGGGATACCTGTCTGGCTGTTCGGCCGGAAAGAGAGACCCTGCGGGGATACCTTTATGGCCGCCTGGCCGGAAAGAGAGGAAATATGAACAGAAAAAAAGTAATTGTTTGGGGGGCAGCGGCTTGCGCAGGAGCTGTTCTGATAGGAACCGGACTCTGGTTCTGGCTGGGGAGAGACGGCGGATCCGACAGCGGAAATGTGGTTTATGTCAATTCCGTGGACAGTCTGATGAACCCGGGGAATACCGGCGGTATCCTCAACCGTTTTGCCGGTGTGGTGGAAACGCAGGAATCCCTGGAAATTCCCGCAAGCTCCGATCAGACGGTGAAAGAAGTCTACGTGGAAGAGGGACAGGAGGTGCAGGTGGGCACCCCGCTGTTCATCTACGATACGGAGAAGACCAGTGAGGAACTGGAGAAGGCGCAGCTGGATCTGGAGCGGATCAGCAACGAGATCGGCAACAAGTACAATGAGCTGGCGGCGCTGGAAAAGGAAAAAAAGACGGCGGACAAGTCCTCCCAGCTGGATTACACCATCCAGATTCAGGAAGCCCAGCTGGAGGTAAAGCGCAGCGAGTATGAGAAAGAAAGCAAACAGGCGGAGATCCGGAAACTGAAAGATACCATAGAAAATGCCACGGTCACCAGTAAGCTGGCCGGCGTTGTAAAATCCATCAATGACGGGAACAGTGAGATAACAAATTACGGAGACAGCCAGGCGTTTATGACCATTATCGCCATGGGAGATTTCCGGATAAAAGGGATGGTCAATGAACAGAATATGGGTTCCATCATGGAAGGACAGCCGGTATTGATTCATTCCCGGGTGGATGACGATGTGGTATGGAAAGGAACCATGGGGAAAGTGGATACGGAGAATCCGGGGAATGACAACAGCAACGGCTATTACATTTCCAGTGGGGACGCCACCACCCAGTCGAATTCCTATCCCTTTTATGTGGAACTGGATTCCTCCGAAGGGCTGATGCTGGGACAGCATGTATATATTGAAGCGGATTACGGGCAGGAGGAAGAACGGCCGGGTATCTGGCTGGATGACTATTTCCTGGTGACGGATGAGGACGGAAGCTCCTATGTCTGGGCGGACAACGGCAAGGGCAAACTGGAGAAAAAGGAGATTATCACAGGTCAGCACGATGATGATCTGATGAAGACAGAGATCGCGGACGGGCTGAAGGAAGAAGATCTGATTACCTGGCCGGAGGATGGACTGGAAGAAGGAATGGCCACCGCCAGAGGCGATGCCGGACAGATGGGCCAGAGCGATCCGCAGCTTCCGGAGGGAACCGATATGCTCACCGAGGACGGCGCGGATGGAATGATGGAGGACGGGCTGCTCCAGGAGGATGGCATGCTGACGGAAGAGGGCATGGCGCCGGAAGGAGAGGTTTTGCCGGAGAACGACCCGGGGGAGACGCAGGATGAGAGCACGGACGCAGGAACCGGTGAGGCCGGAATGGAGGTAGAACAGTGATTTTAGAATTGCGGAATATCTGCAAGGATTACATACAGGAGAAAATGGTGATCCCTGTTCTGAAAAATATTTCCTTCACCATGGAAGAGGGAG
This sequence comes from Candidatus Pullilachnospira intestinigallinarum, assembly GCA_018711275.1. Lineage (GTDB taxonomy): Bacteria > Bacillota > Clostridia > Lachnospirales > Lachnospiraceae > Pullilachnospira > Pullilachnospira intestinigallinarum. Next base: position 349 of record DVIN01000054.1, on the reverse strand, counting down.
AGTATGTGGCGGTTATGGGCCCTTCCGGCTCGGGAAAAACCACACTGATGAACATTGTGGGATGTCTGGATCAGGCCACCTCCGGTACGTTCTGGTTGGATGGACAGGATATGAGCGCATGCTCGGAAAATGACCTGTCGGATATCCGTCTGAAGAAAATCGGATTTGTGTTTCAGAACTTTCAGCTGCTGCCCCGTCAGACAGCGCTGGAAAATGTGGAGCTTCCGCTGACCTACGCGGGCATCCCCAGAAAGGAGCGGAGAGAACGGGCCGCGCAGGCGCTTGCCCGGGTGGGGCTGGAGGACAGGATTCATTTTCGACCCAGCCAGCTTTCCGGAGGACAGAAGCA
>DVIN01000053.1 GCA_018711275.1 Candidatus Pullilachnospira intestinigallinarum | reverse complement strand
ATGCCTTTCACCCGGTTCTGATCCAGAATAATTTTCCCTGATACCCCCACCCGATGTCCTCCCTGTACGGTAAGAAATCCCTGTCGCAGTTCCTCCTCATAGGCGTAAAGCGAATATTTTCCCAGATATTCCATGGTCTGTCGGATATCCGCGGCCTCCGGCAGATAAGCGCCATCCGGTTTCCGGCTGACACTTCCTTGGGAGGAAAGGAAATATTCCCTTCCTGCCATCACAAACAGCAGCGGTTTTCCTGTCCGAAGACGGATTTCCTGCAGTCTGTCGGGATCCCACTCCGCTTTTTCCAGAATTCCGCGGATTTTTTCCGGAAACATTCGGATAACCTCCTCCCGTCTCATCCTTCATCACCTCTTAAAATTAATATATGTGGACAGGCAGAGATTATGAACGGGGAAACGTCGCCTGCTCCAAAAAACAAAAAGCTCCGGGAATCACACATTTCCCGAAGCCTTTTCTGTTATCTGTAGCACTCCGTCCCAGCCGGCAGGCACGCACAAGGCCGCCGCGCAGTCCGGAATCATCTGCGGAAGGAAGAAAAAACGGCCGTCCTCACCGGTGACGGTCCGCAGATCCCTTCGGATCCCCTCTCCGGTGTATTTCAGATAGCTTTCTTTTTTTACCCAGAAATCGTAGAAACAGAATTCCCGGTCCCCGGCCGTTTCATATATGGCATACTCCTGCGCGGAAAGAATCCTGGCTGCCAGCAGCTCTGTCTTTTTTTTCTTCCGATACTGGATGTCCAGCCCCAGCGGGATCCGGCCCACCGCGCAGGCTGCCCAGCAGGCGGAATGGCTGATGGAAAAATACAGCCCCTCATGGCCGGACAGATAAGGTTTTCCCAGCGGATGCCGGGCAATGGGCGCAGGCTCCCGGGGCAGGTCAATCCCGTACTTCTCCAGAAGAATCTCCGCAAGAAGTTCTCTCCCCAGAAGGGAAAGCCGGCGCCCCTGCCGTACTCTGGCGGACAGCGAAGGGGATTTTTTGCCAGCCGCTTCCGGCACGCCGGTTCTTTCGGATACCGGTTCGTCTCTGCCGGCGCCCTCCTTCCACGTTTCAAGAGCGGCCCATCGAATCTCAATTACGTCCTTCATCCGGCCCCTCCTTCAGTTCCTCCAGAAACCGGGAGGGCTGTTTTTCTTTTCCGAAACGTTCCCGGATAAAATACAGCTCCAGCTTTTCCCTGGCTCTGGTCATTCCCACATAAAACATCCGCCGCTCTTCCTCCACCTCCGCGTCCAGCACTGCTTTATGGTAAGGGATACTGCCCTCATTGACATTCATAATGTAGACTCTGTCGAATTCCAGTCCCTTGACACTGTGGAGGGTGGAGACGGTGACTGCCTCTGTCTGCCGACGGATCTGTTCCGCATGCTCCTTCAGCTTCTCCTTATATTCCTCCATATAATCAAACCATTCCTGATACGTCCGGTATCCCCTGGCGCTCTCCTGGATCTCCTGGAGGAGATCAAAAAGTTCTTCTTCCTTCAGCTTCCTCGCTCTGGCATATTCCTTCAGGAATTCATCGTAGCCGACGGCATACCGGATATAATTGATGGCCGCATAGGGCGTCATGTCTTTCATCATCTTCACATCATGCTCGAACTTTTCGATTCGGTCGCACATCCACTCCTTGCCCTCGTAGAACTGGTAAAGAATCTCAAAGGGCATGTTTTTTTCATAGAAGGCTTCCCGGGACAGATACCGGTTGGGCCGGTTCATCACCGCCAGAAAATCCTCCCTCCGCCTGCCTCCCATGGCCAGATGCATATAGGCGATCATATTTTTTGTCAGCCAGTGTTCATACAGGTTTGGCAGCACATCCCGCATGGTAAAGGGCAGGTTGTATTCCATCAGCCGCTCCACCGTCATCCGGCTTCCCACATTGGTGCGGAACAAGACGGCAATCTGCCGCAACGGACAGCCTTCCGCCACGTCCTTCCGGATCTGTTCCAGCAACCAAGAAGTCTCCAGGCTTTCGTTGGCAAATCCCCGGATCTCCACCGGCGTCCCCCGGCTTCGGACGGCGGTCAGATCCTTTTCATAGCGGGCCTCATTGTGCCGGATCAGGTTCTGGGTTTTTTCCACAATCTCCCCGCTGCACCGGTAATTGGTTTTCAGCACCACCTGTCGGGCCTGGGGAAATTCCCTGGGGAAATTCAGCATGATCTCCGGCCGGGCGCCCCGGAACCGGTAGATGGACTGATCGTCATCTCCCACGATAAACAGATTATTTTCCGGCAGTGCCAGAAGCTTCACGATATCATACTGCAGCTGGTTCACATCCTGAAACTCATCCACCAGAATATACCGGAACTTTTTCTGCCAGGCCGCCAGAATTTCCGGATGTCTGAGAAACAGTTTCCAGCAGTAAACCATCAGATCGTCAAAATCCAGCAGCCGCTTTCCGTGAAGCAGCCGTTCATATTCCTGAAAAATTCTTCGGAATTCTTCGTCCGGACAGCTCTGAGAATAGTAATGATCCAGGGAAATCCTCCCGTTTTTTACCATGCTGATCTCCCGGCTTACCGCCTCGATGAGATCATTTTCATCGTCCACATCCATGGAGGTTTTCTGAATCAGCCGCCTGAGAATTCCCAGCCGTTCTTCCTCGCCGGCGATATTGGCGGAGGTGATGCCATAGGCCTGCCGGAGAATCCCGTAAAAAATCCCGTGGAAGGTTCCGAACGTCACCTGGGTGGCGGACTGACCTGTCAGTTTTAAAAAACGCTCCCTCATCTGTCCGGCCGCCGCCTTTGTAAAGGTGACGACCAGAATCGAGGAGGGAGCAATTCCATAATCTGCAATCAGCTGCTGTGTCCGGTGGGTGATCACCGCGGTCTTGCCGGATCCCGGTCCCGCCAGAACCAGCATGGGGCCTTCCCGGTGAGACACTGCCAGCTGCTGTTCTTTGTTGAATTTCATACGGCTTCCTGTTTCAGTTTGTCAATGGCCGCCCGGAGACGTGTCAGGCTTTCCTCCTTGCCCAGCACCTCCAGAATCTCCGTAGCCCCCGCCGGGGTCATCTGTTTTCCGGACAAAGCGGTGCGGATGGGCCACATCACGAAGCCGGTCTTGTATCCCTTTTCCTTGCCGTAGGCAGAAAGCAGGGCAAAAAGGGCGTCGTTGGAATAATCCTCCTGCGCTTCCAGAAGGGGCAGCACCTCCTGAAGCAGAGCCAGAGAACTCTCCTCAGTGGTTTTCATCTTTTTATGACGGTACATGGATACGTCATACTCCGGCATTTTCTCAAAGAAATCAATGTGACCGGGAATATCCGGAAATACCTCGATACGGGTTTTCACCATAGCCGCGATTTTATGGAGATCCAGGTCTTTGGTGATCACCTGACGAATATAGGGAAGCGCCATCTCATAGAACTTCTCATCGTCCATCTTTTTCATATATTCCCCGTTCATCCATCTCAGCTTCACCATGTCGAACACCGCCGGGGATTTGCTGATCCGGTGATAATCGAATTCCTTCACCAGCTCTTCCAGGGTAAACAGCTCGTTGTCCCCCGCAGGACTCCAGCCCAGAAGCGCCACAAAGTTCACAATGGCCTCCGTCAGAAATCCCTGATCCAGCAGATCCTCATAGGAGGAATGGCCGGAACGCTTGGAGAGCTTCTGATGCTCCTCGTTGGTGATCAGCGGACAGTGAATGTATACCGGCACCTCCCATCCGAAGGCCTCATACAGCCGGTTATATTTGGGCGCTGAGGACAGATATTCGTTTCCCCGTACCACATGGGTGATTCCCATCAGATGATCATCCACCACATTGGCAAAGTTATAGGTGGGGTATCCGTCGGACTTGATGAGGATCATGTCGTCCAGTTCGTTATTATTGACCGTAATATCCCCGTACAGTTCATCGTGGAAGGTGGTGGTTCCCTCCGTAGGCATATTCATACGAATCACATACGGTTTCCCCGCTGCCAGATTTGCCTCGATTTCCTCTTTGGAAAGGTGCAGACAATGCTTGTCATAGATGGAAATCTCTTTTCCGGCCACGGTGGTTCTCAGAGAGTCCAGCCGCTCCTTGGTACAGAAGCAGTAATAGGCGTCGCCCTGATCAATCAGCTGTTTCGCGTATTTCATATAGATGCCCTGGGCCGTGCGCTCACTCTGCACATAAGGTCCCACGCCTCCGTCCTTGTCCGGCCCCTCGTCAGGGATCAGTCCCGTCTGCTCCAGCGTGCGGTAGATAATCTCCAGCGCGCCTTCCATAAAACGCTCCTGATCGGTATCCTCAATGCGCAGCATGAACTTTCCTCCCGCATGCTTCGCCACCAGGTATGCATAAAGTGCCGTTCTCAGATTTCCCACATGCATTCTTCCTGTGGGACTGGGCGCAAATCTTGTTTTTACTGTAGTCATAATTTTCTCGCTCCTGTATTTTTATTTTTCTGATCTTTAAACGCATAGGTTCCCAGGCAGCCGGCGTTCTCCGGCCGCCGCCGCGCTTTTTACGGATAAATCTGCGGAAGGATGTCCTTGGGCTGTCCGATACAGGTAAAATCTGCCTCTTCATCCAGATAATGCGGCGTATCGTGAATCAGTATCAGACGTTTTCCGGAAAAATATCTTCTTCCGTAAATGCACAGATCGTCATTTAATCTGCAGCCCAGCACCAGCAGCGTATCCGCCTCTCCGATGAATCTGGCCGCTTCCGTCACCTTGTGATTATCCAGCATCTCGCCGCCCAGCACAATGCCCGGGCGCACCATGGATCCGCATTTTTCACAGAAAGGGATGGGATTTCCCTTCATCATATAATCGATGGGATATTTCTCACCGCAGTGTGTGCAGTAATTTTCGTAGATGGTTCCGTGAAGACTGATAACATTTTTACAGCCTCCTCTCCTTGCCAGCCCGAATATTCCCCGGGTAATGATCGCCCGCAGCCTGCCGTCCTGTTCAAGCCTGGACAGCACCGCATGACAGGCATTGGGTTCTCCGCGTTTTTGCAGAATCTCGGCCTTGTAATATTCAAAAAATTTTCTGGGTCTCGTATTCAGACAGGAACTGGAGAATATTTCCTCCGGGGAGCAGCCGTACTTCTGCTCCACATCATAGGCGAACTCGTCGCCCCCATAAGCGTCACATCCGGTATCCAGGCTGACGCCCCTTCCCAGCAGGCAGACCAGATTTCTGCTGTCTGCAATAGCCTTTTTTACTCCTTCAAGGCTCATACTATCCCTCCTGATTTCATCAGTATCCGGCCGTTTTCGCGGCTTTCTTATTATACTTCAATCCGTCGGGGAATTCAACGGATTTTGCCGGGATACCTGCCGGATTCCCTGTGCTTTGCGAAAAGAAAAGGTGTGGATCAATCCTCCACACCCTTGTTCTTCAGATATTCTACAACATCACCGACGGTTTCCAGCTCTGTCAGTTCTTCTGCCGGGATCTCGATGCCATATTCTTCTTCCAAAGCCATCACCAGTTCGAACAGGTCCAGGGAATCGGCACCCAGGTCATCTTTAAAAGAAGTTTCCATACCGATGGTCCCCTCATCGCAGTTCAGCTGCTCTGCAATAATCTGCTTCATTTTTTCCAACATAACTTCCTCGACTCCTTTAAAGAATTAGGTTTAAAACCTTTTCTGTACCGCAAGTATAGCGATTCCTCATAGGTTTGTCAACCCATTTATGCGAACTTTCTCTATTCCTGCGCATCCTTGAAACGAATCTTGCGGGAGACGCTGAGGGCAATGGCAATCTCCATCATAAGGAAAAGGATGGAGGTTCCTCCGTAGCTGACAAACGGCAGCGTGATTCCGGTGGTCGGCATCAGGTTAATCACCACACAGATATTCAGGATAACCTGAAGGGCGATATGCGCGAAAATACCGCTTACAATCAGTGTTCCGTAAAGATCCGGCGCGTTCTGCGCGATGAAAAACAGCCGGTACAAAAGATACAGGAACATCAGAATCAGCAATACACCGCCAAAAACTCCCAGCTCCTCACAGACAATGGAAAAAATCATGTCATTTTGGGCTTCCGGTATCGTTCCCAGCTTCTGGGCGCTGTTTCCCAGCCCTTTTCCGAAAAATCCGCCGCTTCCGATGGCGTACAGAGACTGCATCACCTGGTAACCGCCGCCGGACATGTTTTCCTCCGGATGCAGCCAGGAAAGGATTCTCCGGATACGGAAGTTGTCGCTGGTGGTCATGGTCATCCCCATATAAGCCACCACGACGCACACCAAAGCAGCCGCACCGCTTCCGATTCCCACAAACCATTTGGTATCCGGATGCGCGATAAAAATCACAACCACTGCAATCCCGCCGATAATCAGACCCGTACTCAGGTTATCCGTCCAGAACAGGGCCGCAAATGCCTGAAGGACTCCCAGCGCCAGCAGTACCACCACCGCTTTCAGCGTTCTGAACTGGCGTCCCATCTTGATAATCACCACCGGAAGATAAATGATCACCGCAATCTTCGCAATCTCCGACGGCTGAAACTGTATTCCCAGATTCAGCCATCTTCTGGCGCCGTAAGCCGACACGCCCAGCGGCGTATACTTCACCATGGCCATCAGCACCAGTGATCCCACATAGGCCAGGCCGGCCACCGGAATCAGCAGATGGTAATCCAGCCGGGATACCAGCACCGCCAGCACGATGGCTCCCGCGCTAATCACCGCCTGTCTGCCGAAATAGTACATGTCATTTCCGTTAAACTTCAGCTGGGCCTCATAGGAACTGGTGCTGTAGAGCATCACCAGCCCGAAACAGACCAGAAGAATCACCGCTGCAAGAAGATTATAATCGTAATAATCTGCCGTCCGCCTCCCCGTGCGGACCTTTGTTTTCTTTTTTACCGCCGATTTCTGCATAAAACCTCTTTTCCGCATCGCCGCTTATATGGCTCCGCCCATCACATACTCCCCCTCCCTGAAACCAGAGGCAAATCAGCTTCAGGGTTTTCCATTACTAGATAGTATAGCACGATTCCGGCAGGAAAAAAACCAGAAAATATCTTTCCGGGCAGATGACGCAATTATACGAAAAACAGATCGGAAGTCTGCGGATTTTTCAGACAGCAATACGTTTAAATATACAGCTCACATTCTTTCCGCCCCGCGCATGCTTTTTTCAGCATGACACTGGCAGCAGAAAGCATCACGCGGTTCACTTCCCTTGCGGAATGGGGGCAGATCGCCACACAGCGCATACACGAAATACAGGTTTTTGCATCGACCTTCCCCGGATCCTCCGGATCAATGGCCTGCACGGGACATTTTTCGGAACAAAGGCCGCATTTTACGCACTTTTTCCCGGGTTTGGGTACCATGCCCGCACCGCCGCCTTTTTTGTATGGACGGTTTCCGGGGATGGCCGGCTCCGAGTTGTCTTCCGCCTCCAGTTTTGTCCGGATTTTTCCGGCAAACTCCCGGAGTGTTTTCTGATCCTGTACATCCGGGCGGCCTGCGGCGATCTGACGGACAATGGAGTGCTCCGCGATGGCAGAAACGGCGGAAATCACACAGAAGCCAGACTGTTTCGCGGTATCCTGCAGCTCCGCCAGCGTATCTTCATACGCCCGGTTTCCGTAAACACAGACAAGCACTGCCCGGGCTCCGTTCCCGTGAATCATGGAAAGTCTCTGTATCGCCGGCTGCGGCACGCGGCCTCCATAGGAAGGCACTGCAATCAGGGCCACATCTTTCTTCTCCAGTGTGATATCCGAAAAACTGCCTTTGCCATCTGTCAGATCCACCGCCTGAATCTCATCTGACAACGCCTCTGCCAGCATATCCGCCGCTTTTTTCGTCCCTCCGGTGGGACTAAAACAGATTTCATATACTTTCATCTCGTTTTCCTCCAATCCTTTTGCCATCTGAAAAGCTTTCCCTTGAAATTTCTCTGCAGATTTTTTATAATACTCCGATGTAAAAGTTTATTTTACATCCAAGGCGAGTATAACATTCCGCAGATGTAAAGTCAACATTTACATGTCGTCGATCATTTCATTCATACCAAAGGAGGATACCATGCAGCTCAGTATGAAGTGCTCCATCGCCGTGCATTGTCTGATTTTTATAAATGAAGCGAAGGGAAAAAGGAAGGTAACCAGCACGCTGCTTTCCCAAAGTACCGGCTGTAATCCCGTGGTTATCCGCAACGTGTTCAGCGCTCTGAAAAAGGCGGGAATCATTACCGTTGCCCGCGGCACCGGCGGAGCCGAACTTTGCAGACCGCCCGCTGATATTACCCTGTACATGATTTACCAGGCAGTCGAACCGGAAGGCATCTCTTCCCTGATCGGCATCCATTCCTGCGAAGGGCGGAAATGTCCTGTGGCACAGAATATCCGCCAAATCCTGGAGGGTCCGTATCAGCAGATTGAGGATTCCATCCGTCAAACCATGAAAGGGATTACGCTGGAATCCATGATTGAGGATTTTCACAAAAGGCTGACCGGGTAAGGACCGCCGAAACATGCATACGGGCGCCGCAGAAATATCTGAACCGGATATTTCTGCGGCGCCCGTATATAAGTTTACTTTCCGATGTAACATGGAAGATAAAAAAAGAGACCCGCAATCCAGGTCTCTTTGATATGGAGCATACGGGATTCGAACCCGTGGCCTCCACAATGCCATTGTGGCGCGCTCCCAGCTGCGCTAATGCCCCGAACAAGCATTAGTATACCAGATTTCTGATAAAAATCAATACCCAATTTTTATTTTTTCCGGAATTTCTCTGATAAACCCATCTGCTCTGTCTCTCCCATATCCCTCTTGCCGCTTCCCTCCGCCTTCATGAACCAAATGTTCTTTTCTGTCATAAAATAAACCGAAAGCAACTTAGAACAGAAAGGAAATGGCATGGATTATCATTATCGCGCTAATTCAGGCTGCATGAATTCTGCCTGCCGCCGGGGCGCTCCCGCTGCCAGGCAGAACAGGGCCTCCTGCGGATGCTCACAGACAGCCAGAGAGGATTTCTATCAGCATCTGTCCCACCTTCCGCTGGCCATGGGCTATGTTCCCACGCAGCATTTTCAGGATACGTTTGAACTGTGCAGAGGATTGCAGATGGGAACCATTTTCCCGGAATTGTGCAAACCCTTCTGCGGGAAAGGAGGGCGGTGCAGATGAACGGCAGAAATGAAACCCGTCCGATGACCAGAAGTCAGCTGATGGATACCATCAACCAGTCCAGCTTTGCGGTGGACGAAATGCTTCTGTATCTTGACACCCACCCCGATGACACAGATGCCATGGCATATTTTCAGAAACAGTCCTGTGTGCGCCGTGCGGCCATGAAAGAATACGCCGCCCGGTTTGGTCCTCTGACCGTTGATGATGTGGACGATACCTGCAGTGATACCTGGGAATGGATGAAACAGCCATGGCCATGGGAGATTACCCGGAAAGGCAGGTGCTGACCCATGTGGATTTATGAAAAAAGATTACAGTACCCTGTAAACATCACCACGCCCAACGCCAAAATCGCGCAGCTGATCATGAGTCAGTACGGAGGCCCCGACGGCGAAATCGGCGCCTCCATGCGCTATCTTTCCCAGCGTTTTGCAGCTCCGAACAGAATATGTGCGGCCGTGCTGACAGATGTGGGTATATCGGTTACAAAATTGCGCATCACAAATCAACGGAAACAGTACATCACAAGTCAACATAATGAAATGTTTCCGGCAGGAGCCTTCTCCTTGTCCACCCCTTTCCAAAGCCAGCGGCCCGCAGGGTGCCCGGAGCGGCGGTTCCTAACAGGGCGGTGGGCCGTCCGGGCAAGCGTCCAGTTTTCTAAAACCCTCATTAGTTCTGATATCAGAACAGAATTCGACCAACAATTTAAAGTCCCCCTAGGGAGGGGGCTAGGGGGATTGAGGGGGTGACGGAATGGTACACACATCCCCAAATTCTTTTTTAAATCAATAGAATGTTTTGCTGTTTCTTTCAATGATTGTGAAATCTATTTTGTCCTTGAATTTATTCAGATAGCTTTCTAAGGCTTCATGTCCACGTCCATATTTGATCTGAATACCGTGCATTACTTCTTTGATGATATCTGTATCAGAATCCTCTTTTGCTATTTCTTTCATTTTTTTTACAGTCGAAATACTAAGATAAACACGATTTGTAGCTTGGTCAAAGAATACAAAGGCCAAAACCGGTATTCGGCTATTTTTCTCACATTCCGCTTCAAATCCTGTCATATCGAAAACCTGTGAGGGGGTTTCAGTTTCCGGAAAGTTTCTGTACCGTACAGCAATATCAAATTCTTGTGAGGGGGTTTCGTTGACTGATACGGTAAAATCCACATTACCAGTTCCGTCTTTTATTGTCAATTCTTCTCGCATGGACAGAACATTTTTGACTATGTTTTTGCTGTTTTCTCTGTTTAATACCTTCATCCATTTTCTCCTTTGCATATTTTTTTTCATATTATACTACAAAAGGAGCGCCACAACAACGCTCCTTAAATATATCAATTATTTGCGCTTACGGGACTTCCAGACCAGAGCGGAGCCACCGGCGAGGGCACTGCCCGCAAGGGAAACCAGATAGCCCAGGTTGGTGGGGTCACCGGTCTGCGGTGCCGTGGTGGTTTCCGAATCGGACTTCTTATCCTCTGTAGCTGTTGTATTCTCGTTGGCCTGCGGCTTGTTCTCGTCTGTAGCCTGAGAATTATCCGTTGCTGTCTGTTCCGGCGTCGGAACTGCCTCCTGATCGGAACCATTGGTATCGGTATCGGTGTCCGGTGTCACTGTATCTTCGGAATCCGGATTCTCTGTATCCGGGGTTTCTGTGTCAGGCTTCTCCGGTTCCTCTGTGCCCGGGTTTTCCGTGCTTACAGGCTCCCAATGGCCCTGTTCCGGTACGTCAACGACCCACTGCTGTTCTATAGTGGCAGGCTTGTCAACCACCCACTGACTTTCTGTTACAGCTTCTTTATCAACAACCCACTGGTCTTCGTAGACAGCTTCTTTGTCGACTACCCACTGTTTATCGTAAACTGCCTCTTCATCGACAACCCAGACCTGTTCGTCCCAAGCTTCTTTATCGACAACCCAGACCTGTTCGTCCCAAGCTTCTTTATCTACAACCCATACCTGCTGGTTTTCGTAGATTGGTTCTTCGCCTACCTGGATCTGTACATTTTCTGTTCTCCAAGAACAAGACTGTCCGAGATCTGCGTGGTAGTAAACGTGTTCATTTACCTTCTGCTGGGCGTCAGCATCAGCAGTATTGCAGATATCTGCACCGCAAATGTTACAGATTGCATGATTTTCAGTTTTATAGATCGGCTGCGTACCTACCTGGACTTTCTGGGTCTCATAATGACCTTCTTCCTCATGGTGAATAGTCTCGTAATGACCTTCTTCCTCATGATGAACGGTCTCCCAATGACCCTTCTCAGGAGATACTTCTACATCTTCCCAATGTCCCTCTTCCGGACTCACCAATACCTGCTCATAATGGCCTTCCTCCGGCTCTATTACAATCTCCTCATAATGACCCTCTTCCGGAACCATCACATCTTCCCAATGTCCCTGTTCTTCCTGATCGACTACCCAAATATATCCCGGTCTTTCTTCTGTAGCTTCCACGCCGGCGGCAGGATTTTCGGATGAAGCAAACGTAATTCCAACCGTTCCCAGCGTCAGCGTCATGGCCGCCAACAGTGCGACCACCACTTTCCTTTTCATTCGTGTTTCCTCCCAAATCGCTTATATCAAAAATCATTCTATCCCAAATTATGTCAATATTTTTTTGAGGTGATGCTATTAACGTTTGTGATATCTTGATTTACGATATTCACTATAGAAATAATATCTTATTTTACGATATTTGTCAAGTAAAAAAATTATTTATGTTAGAATCACTCTTGAGGTGATGCTAGTTGTATTATTTGGAACGTATAAAAGATTTGCGACAAGATCATAACTTAACGCAAAAACAAATTGCTCAAAAGCTGGGAATTGCTCAAAACACTTATTCTCAGTATGAAAATGGTGTTAATGGTCTTCCTGTTGAAATTCTTATTGCACTTTGCAAATTGTATAATGTGTCCGCAGATTACATACTTGGATTGAGCAATAACAAAAAAATTAAGTAATTAAGAAATCAACTTTCTGTTCAACATGATTTTTAAGGTGAGCCATATGTTTATGCCATTTAGTTTTTTTCACTATTGATAGCATCTATTTCATTATTCATTCCAGCAAAAAACGTTATTTTCAAAAATGATTACAACATCCTTCGTCCACCGGCAGAGGATATTTTTATTTCCAGACTTCCGACGTCGGAAATCACCTTTATAAAGCAAAAGGTATAAACGCCAGACAAAATCTAACGTTTATACCTTTTCCCGTCTTTTACTGAAATTTCTGAATATATTCTTTTGTTATTTTATACTCTTCATACAACATTTCTAATTCTTCAATAAGTCCATGTACTTTATCAAAAGGTAGTTCATAATGCTCACGAAAATATTTCTTAAAAGGTTTTGCATCCTCACCATAATTATTAGAAGGAGTTCCATTATATAACGCCCGCCGGATAGTTCCTATCATCCAAATGCAATTAATAACATGGGATTCATCTCCATTCCTTAAAGTTTGGGTAAAATAATCTAATAGTTCCGGGCAGAATGTTTTTTCCACACTTTCTTTTATACTTAATGATTTAAGAATAGATGATTTTTCCATTTTCTTCATTGCCTCATGAAGTTTCTCTATATTTAATTTATCATAAGACGTTCCAAATTTCATCCATTTGTCAAGCGCATCCTCTACCGTTTTTAAGAACTTATCTTCTGCTTTTTTCCGTTTTTCTCTGTCAATATTCCTTAATCTGCGTTCTTCTAATATTTCATATCTGGTTTTAGATACACTGGAATCTTCAGGAAGTTTTTCCTCCTCCGGAAATTCTACAGTATTTTTCAACCATTTGGAAATCTTTCCCTCTGCTATGGCCTGACTGACCTCATTGTCAAATTCTTTTCTTATTCGTTTCAGTTCTTCTTCGCTCTCAGGCACATCTATACCTAACGTTTTGAAATAGCAATTATAGGCATACTCTATATACAGTTTTTCCTCCACAGTTAGAGGTTCTATTTCTACTGACTTTATTGTCTGTTTTCTCCGCCGCCGGATTTTCGTATAGTCAAACGAATCCTTTGGAATATAGTTTTTCAAAGTTGCTTTTATCCCAGCCTCTTTATTAAACGCTCGGTCTTTCTGTAAATCGTTCTGGAAAAGCTGGGCCAGTTTGAATACGTCTGTTATATCCCGTACCAGCCGTTCTGAATGGTCTTCCCTATTTTTGTACTCTTCCAGTGCTGTGATGATCTCTTCATATGAAATTTTCTTTTCCATGTAGTCTCCTCCTTTGTAATTACTATTTTGTTTCAGTGGCGCCGCCTTTAATGTGCAGTATAGAAATTATTATCGAGGTTGTCTATAGCTTTTAAAAATATTTTTTCTACTGTGCAGACTGGCACACTTTTTTCACGAATTAGCTTTCATTTATTATAATTCGTGTATCTCCATTGGCGGCTTCCTGTTGATAATATAAAAACTTTTATTGCTTGTACATGGGTTTGCAAATTAATTTGAACCCTCTGGCAGACTGGCACAGTTTTTTCTATATATGCCTTTTATCTAGTATACTCAACGCATCTTCACTGGCCAGATTCAACCAATTACTATTTTTATGGCTGATTAATACAATCTCAGCAGAAAAAGTAAGAGTGTTGATAATGGCTCCAAAATTTAAGGAGGTAAAAATGATTCGGATTCATTCCCCGCCCGTGAAAAAAGCCGCCTCTGTGATGCGCTACCACCACAGGAAACGGCGCTTGAAATGTAACCGCAAACCCCAAAATAGTTTATGGTCACTTCCGATAACGGAATTATACCATAAAAAGTATTATCAGAAAACAGGAGGGATAGATCATGTCAAAAACGTATCAGATTCTTACCTTACTCAGAAACTGTCGGATTCCTTTGGAAATTATATTTCCTATCCTTCAGTTTATTCTGTTGAGAATTGATGAGACGAAGGAGTTCGGTGACGATGGGAAACCTACAGGCCGCATTATCGGCTACAGCCTTACCTGCGTGGAGCTGACCGACTATGAACGTTTTACGGCGAAGGTGTCCACCTTGAACATACCCATTACGAACGATGAGCTTCAGGCAATTCGTAATGATGGCGGCAAGGTGTTGATCGAACTCGAGAACGCCACCATCATGCCGTATATTAATGAGCGAAACAATGCCCTAACGGATTCCATCAAGGCAGATGGTTTCCGTGTAGTGCCGGACAAGGAGGTGAATTTGTTATGAGCAACAAAGATATTCTGATCGGAAAGGCTCTGGAAGACGCACAAAATCTGAAGAGTCTCCGCATTTTTATCCGGGTAATCCAGTTGGCCTTTGGACAGTACCGGCTGGCTGATCTCAATACACGGACTGTCGGCTTTACGGCCAATTCGCCGATATTGGAAAGTGACATCCCGGTTAACAGCCGTATCAGCGCCATACAGGCCATTCTGGAACGCGCCTGCCGTATGAGCTTTCCGGGCATGCGGGTTGACATCTTCCCTATGGATGAGGAAGGAGAAACCTTTTATTTGGAATTCTATTTCATTTAAATATTATCAGGCGGGGAGGCCCCCTCCCCGTTTTCAGGAGGTTTATCATGATAGATTTTACAATATTTATCGCCTGCGTAGGCAGTCTATGGTTCCTTGGCGGTGCGGCCTGCTACTTATTGAAAATAAATGGTGCAGACAGCTGGCCGGAAGGATTGAAGGAATTTACCGTTTACCTTATCAAAGGAAGCATTTTTATTTTCCGTTCCAGCTGGAAAGCACTGAAAATAGTTTTGCCTTTTCTTGGGCGGTCTGTATATGAGGAAATCAGCGGAACCCCTTATCCGGATACTGTAATCAATACCTCATTGATTTTTTCCAACGAGGAAATGCTTGGACTGGTGAAATCCTTGGATGGGCATCCTTATGACACCCCTTCTCTGGAAAATTATATTCCGGAATATCGAGGGGCTATGTGGATTGATGTTTCCGCTGTAGGGCTAGTCCCCAAATATAAGGGATTGACCAACAGGCAGATTCAGGAAATGGCTGAAAAAGTGATACAGAACTTTTTTATGGAAACCCGCAGTACAAAGAAAAAGGTGGAGATTCGCTTCCTTGTGGTTACTTCCACACGCCTGTATTTTGCGGTTCCACTTTCTGTTGATGGGAAACGGTATCTTGATAAGCAGACAGAGGCTTTACCGGCGCTTCCGGCGTCGGAAATGAAACAGGAACCACTGACAGAAGCCGTTATGGCAGAATCCCCCGGTCTTTCCATGGCCGGGGAGGCCCCCGGAACGATTAACCTCGGCTATCTGCTTTCAGATTATACGGAATACGGAATGAAAATCCCGCTTCCCATCACGATGCCGAAAAAGACATGCAATATCCTTATCGCCGGAAAATCCGGCTCCGGAAAGAGCCTGTCCGCCCGTTGGTATCTCTGGCAGATGGTACACAAAAGAGAGTCCTATGTTTTTATCGCAGATTATAAGGGCGGCGAAGAGTATGAAATGTTAGAGGGTTCCCCCTCCTATGCTTCCGGTGAGGCGGCTATCCAGATGATCGAAGCGTTTTATGCCCTGTTCACGAAGATGCGGAACCGGCATCTGAAATCACCCCGCCATCTGGTGCTGTACATCGAAGAATGGCTTGGCCTTCTGACTTATGCGGAAACGAAAGATAAAAAGCTGAAAAATTCCCTGATGGCAAAAGTTGGCGAGATTTTATCCGTAGGACGTGGATTGGATTTGGGCGTAATTTTAACCGTTCAGCGTGCAGACGCATCTTTGTTCTGTTCAGGTTCGCGCGAACAGTTCCAGTGTATACTGTCCTTCGGCCGTTGTTCCAAAGAACAGTTTTCTATGCTTGGTTTTTCCTCTGAAATGGAAAACAACCCCACTGCCGGATACCAGCCGGGACAGGCCCTTGCTCTGATTGATGGACAGGATTCCGTACAGGAGATTCTTGTGCCGTGGATTAATGACAAGGCTGAAATGTGCCGGGCAATCCGTTCCCGTCTCGATGTTCAGCCGGACATCCGGGGGCTGGGCCGGGCGGATGCCGGAGGCAGAAGCACGGAACAGTGACCGGGGGCCGGAGGGCACTAGCAGGCTTATCATTGCCTGCTAGTGCACAAACAGCCACCAAACAGCCAAAAAAGCCAATAAACACGGGGCTTCCCAGCCCTCAACCCCCTGTTCGCACCCCATGCACAAAGCGAACAGCTACTATATATACCTCTGAGCTTCGGTTTAGGCTCACACTCGAAGAGATAACCTTATTATATACTAAGATCATGGTACTAAACATTTATGGAGGAACCAACAATGTATACAAAAAGCAAAATTGAAACTACAAACGTTCCGGCGACGGAAGCAAAGAATCAGGAGGAAAAAACTATGGAAAAAATCAAAGCAACAGAAAACATGGCAACTCAGAAACCCGCTGACATTACAAAAGAACTTCCGGCATCGGATGAAAAACAGGAGGGAACTATGAATATGAAAGAATCCACGAAATCCAAAGTGACAGTGGCAGGTAAAACCGCCACCAAAAAGGCATCGGCAAAGGCTCAGAAACCCGCTGAAAAACAGAATCCGGTTTCCGCTCTTTCAGAAGATAAAAAAAGAGAGATCATTGAGAAAGTCTCTGGCGAAGTGATAACATCCGCCACGGAGGCCGCTTCCATCCATCTGGAAGCAGGAAGGAATCTCGCCACCCTGCGCATGGAGATCAGTCAGCATGTGGTAGAAATCAGAAAGTCTTACCTGCTGATTGCCATGAAGGTTCAGGCAATCCATAACCGGAAACTGTACAAAGCCGCCGGTTATACCAACATCGCAGATATGACCATGCGCGAATGGAACCTGTCCCCGGCTACGACTTCCTGCTTTCTGAATATTTGTAACCGGTTTGGTATATTTGATCCGAAAACAGGCGATTGTATCGGGCTTCGGCCGGAGTATGAAGGCTATTCTTCTTCCCAGCTTCGGGAAATGCTTCCGATACCGGAAAAGTATCTTCCGGAACTGAACCCGAAAATGACGGTTCAGGAAATCCGTAACAGAAAAAAGTACATAAAATCGCAGGAGGGTATGCCTGATGGAGACGTATCTTCTCCGGTTAAAACCCCGGAAAAGGCCAGCCGGAAGAAAAGTCTGGAACTGCTGACTACGAACAGTCTTGCTGATCTGGATAACGTTAAGTCGAAACTGCTGGAAAAGCTGGATGAATTTGAGACTTCCCATCCGGATACTCAGTACCACATCACTGTAAATCTTTCTTACGAGGAGGTAACGGCATGAGCAACAAAACCAATCATATGGAACCCCTTAACACCTTAAGCGGGAAAGCCCGTCAGGAGGCTTTAAAGGCTCCTCCCGGCAACGAAACCGGCGGACAGGATACCATGGCTCTGGAGGCGGAAAAAGCCGCCTCCCCGGCTTCTACATCCCAGCGGCACGCCTATCAGATTACAATAAATAATCCGCTGATCTATGGCTGTGACCATCGTACTATACGGAAAATACTGACAGATCACTTTCCCACTTTGCGGTACTACTGCATGGCGGATGAAATCGGAAAAGAAGGAACGTACCATACGCACCTTTACGTCTGCTTCAGGTCACGGGTACGGTTCCGCACGATTCAGAAGCATTTTAACCATGCTTATATCACACCGGCGTATGGGTCTGTGAAATCTAACATCGAATATATAAAAAAGTCCGGGAAATGGGCGGATTCAGAAAAGGCGGAAACCTCTGTTCCAGGAACCTTTGAGGAATGGGGCACCATCCCCTCTCAGAAAGGCATACTTGCGGATATGGAGGAACTCTATCAGATGGTTGATTCCGGACTTACCAATGCGGAAATACTGGCCCTGAACAATGATTATATCAAGGATATTGACAAGTTGGATAAAATCCGTACCACGCTGCTCATCGACAAATTTAAAGGCCAGCGCAGGCTTGACCTGCATGTGACATATGTTTACGGGGCAACCGGTACAGGTAAAACAAGGGACATTTTGGACAGACACGGTGATATCTCCGTCTACCGTGTGACAGACTACCTGCATCCTTTTGACAGCTACGCCTGCCAGCCGGTCATAGCCTTTGAAGAGTTCCGGAGCAGTCTGCGTATCTCAGATATGCTGAATTACTGTGATATTTACCCGCTGGAACTCCCGGCCCGTTATGCCAATAAATACGCCTGCTATTCCAGTGTATATATCGTTTCTAACTGGCCGCTGGAAGAACAGTATTCGGAGGTACAGAAGGACAGTCCTGAGACATGGAAAGCCTTTCTCCGCCGTATCCATGAAATTCAGGTGTACGATGGGGCGGGGAACATAACCATCTATGATTCGGTAAAAAAATATCTTCACCGGAAAGAGGCCTTCCATCCGGTATCACCGGAAGAGGAATGTCCTTTCGGGAAACAGGAAGAACTGCCTTTTACGGACGGAAAGGAGGATGAACATGAGAAAAGACGATGATGAAACAGAAATTGAGCTGGGGGAATATACGGGCCTGCACCGGAAGTATGACTATCTTCCCTATACAGTTCCCCGGATCAACCGGTATCTAAAGGAACAGGGCTTTGAATTGGAGAACATCTGGCAGGGCTACAAGGCCAACCGGCGGCCCGGTTACTGTGAAATTTACCGGATTATCCGCAGGGACACCGGGGAGTTAATTAATCCATGTGTAAACTATGAACAGCTCCGGCGGATGCTGGCAAATCTGGACGTCCCGCTATACGATGAAAAAAGCATGGCCGGACGTTCCAAAGATGCAACCGGCAGGAACCCGAACGCTGTACGGTTTCTGGAAATCGTGGAAAATATAGACAGTAGCAAATAGAAGGGAAACCTTCCCTCCTGATAAACCGCCCAAAGTATTGTTTTGTGCTGTGCGGCACGGTAGCGTATTGTTATGTTACGCATGAGGCAGTAAGTGCTTGTCAGGAGCAAAAATCGTATAGAAGGTTTCAGTAGTCATAACCATCATAATAATAAACCATCGGAAGGAGGGACGTTCACTCTGACAATCCGCCTAGGGTTTTGTAAGGTAAGGAAATGTACGGTACTGTACTGTGATGTATCGTTACGTTTTGTAGAATGGCAGTAAGAGATTCGTCAGAAAAGGAGAAAAACATTTTCAGCTGGCAAATGAACATATTTAAAACTTTGGCATATGCTAATTACATCTAAAGGTAGGGGGTATACTTTGAAGAATTCCAATTCCGATACCGGAAGAGAGACTGAAAAAATAATATGTACAAAAGAAGTTCAGGAATCATTCCGGAAAATCTTAAAGCAAGGAATTTATAAAGAATTACATAAGCGCTCTCTCCTTTCAGATGCGCAACTAAATTCCTTGATAAATGAAAAATAGAAGAAAACTGTTGCACATCATAAGGAAAATTGTTATAATATTATTGACTTGTGATGTGCTATTTCTTTTTCAGAGGTAGCACAAAATGAACAATCAAAAAATAAGAGTTGCGGCATATGCAAGAGTTTCAACAGATAAAGAAGATCAATCAAATTCTTTGACAAGTCAGAGAACTTATTTTTCAGACTACATCACGAATCACGATGGCTGGATACTGAAAGAAGTGTACTATGATGAAGGAATCAGCGGAACTCAGACCAAAAAACGTTTCGGATTTAATCGAATGGTACAGGATGCTCTGAACGGTGAGATTGATTTAATCATCACAAAAGAGGTTGCCCGGTTTGCCCGGAATACCGTTGATACTCTGTCATATACACGCCAACTAAAAGCCGCCGGTGTGGGTGTTATTTTTACGATTGATAACATTGATACAAGAGATGCAGATGGCGAACTGCGGCTGACCATCATGGCAAGTATTGCACAGGAGGAATCCAGAAAGACCTCAGAACGTGTAAAGTGGGGCCAGAAACGGCAGATGGAAAAAGGGGTTGTTTTTGGCCGTGATTTATTGGGCTACACAGTTAAAAATGGGAAACTTTATATAAATGAGGAAGAAGTTCCTGTTGTCAGAGCAATTTTTTACAAATACACCATTGAAGGTAAAGGAACCCATGTTATTGCCCGGGAATTAATTGAAGAAGGGATGCGCCCAAAAAGAATAAGCTTATGGTCTAACACAGTCATTCTGCGGGTTTTGCGCAATGAAAAATATGTAGGAGATTTACTGCAAAAGAAAACATATACGCCGGATTATCTCACCCATGCAAAAAAGTATAATCGGGGGGAGGAGGAAACAGTTTATTTGGAAAATCATCATGAAGCAATTATCGACAGGAATTTGTGGAATCGTACACAAGAGGAATTAAAGCGGCGCTCTCCCTCCGATGAACAGAAATCTAAGCACAGTAACCGCTACTGGTGTAGTGGAAAACTTTTCTGTGCAGAATGTGGAAGACATTATGTAAGTCGAACAAAAAAGTTAAAAGGTGGGAATATCTATAAAGGATGGCGCTGTTATGCCGCCGCCAATCATGGAACCTTGAAAAAAGATGGGGATGGTAATGATATCGGGTGCGACAATGCTTCCATTAATGACCGTTCCTTGCAAACCTGTATGAATTACTGTATTTCACTTGTTCAGGGGGAAGGGGATTCCTTAAAAAAAGAGATTCTGGATGAAATAGCAAAGCTCCGAAAAAAATCATCCAAAAAACCAGACGCAAAAAAAATTCAGAAAAAAATAGAGAATCTGGAACTGAAAAAGAGGAAAGCCATTGATTTGATGCTGGACGGGCTTATTTCAAAAGAAGATTTACAGAGCCAGACCGGCTGGTATAATGAGGAAATTGAAAAGCTCAATTTACAACTGACAGATGCTTTTCAACAGAATAATGAAGAATCCGGACAGATCAATGACATGGAAAAGTACATAAAAGCCTTAGATGAAATCATGGGGATGGACAGTGACAGCGAACTGGTTTATAAAGAGGTTTTGGATCACATGGATATTCATAAAGGAAACATTGTTGATGTGTGGCTGAAATGTATCCCTGTAGGAATCCGGCTGAAAATAAAAGCTTCTGGAAAGAGGGAATATTTTAAAACAGAGATATTGGAAACACAGTTTATAGAAAAATAACGTGCGCAATTTCGGTACGGATATAGGCACCGAAGAGCTGGCCCATCTGGAAATGGTTTCCACCATGGTACACCAGCTGACTGCTGATCTGTCCATGGAAGAAATCGAGAAATCAGGATTCGCCCCTTACTATGTGGATCATACGGTGGGCGTATGGCCTCAGGCTGCGGGAGGAATTCCCTTTAACGCCTGTGAATTCCAGTCGAAAGGCGATCCCATTACGGATCTGTTTGAAAGCCTTGCGGCGGAACAGAAAGCCCGCTCCACTTATGACAATATTCTCCGGGTGGTCAAAGATATCCCGGAAGTGGCGGATCCCATCCGCTTTCTGCGGGCGCGGGAGATCGTTCATTTCCAGCGGTTCGGGGAAGCGCTTCGCTCCGTCCAGGAACAGCTGGATTCCAAAAACTTTTATGCTTTCAACCCCAGCTTCGACGCTCCCTGCGACGCTTCCTGCGACGGTCAGGACTGTCGCCGAAACAACTGCTGACAGGTATCTTCTCCAAAGTGTTCGAAAACAGGAAGGATGCTGCGGGACGGAAATCGCCCGTCCCGGCAGCATCCTTCCTGTTTTTCCGTTATCCCTGAAGCAGAGAACGGTTCATTCTTCATCCGCCGTATCCGTGGCCTTTACGGCATCATATACTGCCCCTGCAATCCGCGCCGCTCCTTCTGCATTCGGATGAATGCCGTCCTCCCGGAACCATTCCGGATGGTTTTCCGTCAGGGCGTAAAGATCAATCACCGTAAGCCCTTCCTCTGCCCCATACGCTTTTACAGCCAGAGCAATCTGGCTCACCGCGTCCGCCTCTACCCCGAAGCTGGCCTCTCCTGTCTCTGCCGCAAACACGCAGGGCGGCGTCACAAGAATCACCTCCGGACTGGCGTCCAGTGAGCGATAGCTCTCCACCAATGTCCCGTAATCTTTCAGAAAAGTCTCTCTGTCTTTCCAGTTTCCCGTTTTTGCGTCATTGGTTCCCAGCATCAGAACCACTACTTTCGCCTCATAGTCCAGACTCTGACGGTATCTGTCCTGCTCCCGGTAAGAGGCTTTGGGCGCTTCCTGAACGGTGGCTCCGTCCACCCCGAAGTTTCCCACGCGCCACTGCTCGGTGCCCAGAGCCTCCTGCAGTTTCACCGGATAGCAGTTTTCCTCCCGGTTTTCCACCCCGGTTCCATAAGTAATACTGTCCCCCACACAGGCCACCCGGATCTGCTCCCGGGACGGACTGAGCATCTGGATCAGATTCCAGAATACCAGCACAATGGCCACCAGCAGCAGGGCAGCCACACGTTTTCTTCTTTTCTCCTGATTCATTTTTCGTTCACCTCGGCACCATTATACCGGATTCTTTAAAAAAACTCCACTTTTTATGCAATTCCCTGAAAAACCAAAGAAAGGTCCCCGAAAATTTTTATTTTTTGAAGATTGTATTTTCTTTCACTTCTTACTACAATACTTTACAGCAAAGGAGGAAAATGTTCCCATGACATCACATACACCGGATTCTGCCTGCGGACATCCGCGGGAATATCTGTTTGACAACTGCAAGGCGCTGCTGATACTTCTGGTAGTCGTCGGCCATTTCGTGGAACCCAGCTCCTCCTGCGAAGAAAATCTGTTTCTGTACGATCTCAAATGGGGAATTTACTCGTTTCATATGCCGGCCTTTGTGTTTATTTCCGGCTATTTTTCCAAAAAGAAAGCTTCCCTGCGGAAGCTGATTAGCAGTATTGTGATTCCCTATTTTGTCTATGAACTTCTGTACTATTTTCTTTATCTTCTGCTGGATAAAGAGACCGGGCTTTATTTCGCCCGGCCGAAATTTTCGCTCTGGTATCTGATGGCATTGTTTTTCTGGAGACTTCTGTCTCCTGTTCTCCTGAAAATCCCCGGCCATATGATTCTTATGACGGCGGCAGGTCTGCTGATCGGGTGTACCCGGCTGGACAATTTTCTGTCCATTCCCCGCGTTCTGTATTTCTTCCCGTTTTTTCTGGCCGGCCTTCATTTTGACAGCTCGCTGCTTTACCGGATCCGCACCCGCAAAAGCTTTCTTCTGTCCATCGGCCTTCTGGGAGGTTATCTGGTATTTCTCTTTACAGACAACTTTCACCGGGTGCTGACGCCCTGGATATTCTACGGACGGTATTCCTATTACGCCATGGGATTTTCCGTTGTGTGGGGAGCTGCCCTGCGCCTGGCATGCTATGGATTTTCCTTCCTGCTGCTGTTTCTCCTGCTGCTGGTGATTCCTGACAGGCGTACCCGGTTTTCTGTTCTGGGGGAACGGACTCTGTCCATCTACATCTGTCATGGATTCCTCTTCAGTATTCTCCGGTACGGCACCGGCCTGCTGGACGGCATCCGCCATATTCCGGAAAGTCTCCTGCTGCTGATTTTCTGCGTACTGCTGGTCTGGATCCTGTCCCGTCCCGTTTTCTGCCGGATTACCACATCCATCGCCCGGTTGCCGGAATATCTGAAAAATATCAGCGGCTGCGGACCGTAATACTTCTCAGCTCCTTGCGCAGAGGAAGAATCTGATTGGGGGATACGGACAGCGCGTCCACCCCCATCGCAATCAGTTTCTGCGTCATTTCCAGATCCGCGGCAATTTCCCCGCAAACCGTCACCGGAATCCCTTTTTTATGAGCATTCTGAACCGTCAGCCGGATCATTCGCAAAACGGCCGGCTGACGGGCGCTGCACAGATGTGCCACCCGGGGATTCTGCCGGTCTGCAGCCATGGTGTACTGTGTCAGATCATTGGTTCCGATACTGAAAAAATCCACCTTCTCCGCCAGCAGATCACTGATCATCACCGCTGCCGGCGTCTCGATCATGATTCCCTGACGCATCTTTCCGTACGGAATCCGCTTGGCATCCATCTCTTCCCGGATATCACAGACAATCTCACGGATGGCCTCCACCTCCTCCACAGAGGTAATCATGGGGTACAATACCGAAAGATCTCCATACAGGCTGGCCCTGAACAGCGCCTTCAGCTGGGTCTTAAACAATTCCTCCCGGTCCAGACTGATCCGGATCCCCCGGTAACCCATGGCCGGATTCATCTCGCTCTCCAGCCGGAAATAATCTGCCTGCTTGTCCGCCCCGATATCCAGGGTTCTTATCACCACCGGCTGGCCCTGCATCTCCTGCACGATCTGACGATATATCTGAAACTGCTCCTCTTCGCTGGGATACGTCTCCCGCTCCATATAGAGGAATTCACTGCGGAACAGTCCGATTCCCGCAGCCCGGCTGTGACGCGCCGCCTCCAGTTCGAAAAGTTCTCCGATATTGGCCATCAGCGGGATCCTGTCACCGTCCAGGGTCACATCCTCCTTCTGGACATAAGCTTCCAGACGTTTCTGTTCCTTCAGTTCCTCCTGCCGGCGCAGATGGATCTTCTGAAGTTCCTCTTCATCCGGTTCCACGATCACTTCTCCCAATCTGCCGTCCACCACGGCCATTTTTCCGTTCCAGCTGGGACGGAAAGGGATGCCCGCGACGAAAGGAATCTGCATGGCAGCCGCGAGAATGGCCGTGTGGGAATCTGCCATGCCCACCTCCGTCACCAGTCCCAATACCAGATTCCGCTCCAGCTGCAGAAGCTCCCCGGGGGAAATCTCCCTGGCCATGAGAATCACCGGCTCCTGTCCGATGGGAGTGGCATAGCCCTGCCCGCTCAGAAGAGCCAGCAGCCTTTTGGAAATATCCCGGATGTCAGCCTCCGTACGCCGTTCTCTCTCATCGGACAGCTGCTGACATGCTCTGGCCAGCTTTCTGCCCTGACTGGCCACCGCATATTCGGCGCAGACCCGCATTTCCCGGATCATCTGTTCCACCGGAGCACGGAAATGTCCCTCCTTCAGAAGCATGGCCTGCATTTCAAACAGCGACGCGCTTCTGGCTCCCACAATTTCCACCGCCTTATCGTATGCTTCTCCCAGCTGGCGGATAGCTTCCTCTTCTGTCCGGCGATACCTCTCAATCTCCCCTTCAGGGTCTTTCTTTTTGATTTTCTCCACCTGATAACGGTCCTTAACGTAGGAAAAAATCTTTCCCTCAGCCATTCCCCAGGCAATGGATTTCCCCTGATATCGTTCCATGGACAAGCCTCCCTCTTTTCTATCCCAAACTCTGCTCCGCCCGGCTCTTTTCCTTCGTTCAGAGAAGCGGCACAGCATAACAATTTTATTATACTTCACTTTTCCGGCATTTTCCAGATATTTTTGCCTCCCCTCCCCGGGCTCAGAACATGCGGAACCTGCTTTTTGTAAAAAAAGGATGCCTCCCTCTGTACTCCTCCGGTTCCTTGTTGTATAATATGAGAAAGATTTCGGGGCAGTCCTCCGGACTGTCTGAATAGAATACTGGAAAGAAAGGAAAACACCAATGAGCGAAATCAGCAGAAAGTATCAGATTGATACGGAAGAAAACAAAAAATTTCTGGAAGAGGTACGGGAGGATCTGTTCCGTTTCGGACATAAATTTCCCTCTCCGGGCGGAAGCTCCTACTATCTGGGAGATGACGGAACCCCCTGGACAGACCGAAGCCGGGAGACCTGGATCACCAGCCGTATGGTGCATGTGTACAGTCTGGCCAGCTTTCTGGGCCATCCGGGAAGCGAAGAGCTGGCTGATGCCGGTCTGAAGGGGCTGAGAGGAGAACTTCACGATGACGCCAACGGAGGCTGGTACGCAGGGCTGACCGCAGACGGCGGAATTCTTCCCACCAAGCAGTGCTATGCCCATGCTTTTGTCATTCTGGCCGCCTCCTCCGGCGTTCTGGCCGGACGTCCCCACGCGGAAGAGCTTTTAAAGGATGCCCTGGAGCTCTACGATCTGCGGTTCTGGAATGAGGAAGAAGGACTTTCCTGCGATACATGGAACACGGAATTCACCGTTCTGGACGATTACCGCGGTCTGAATGCCAATATGCATACGGTGGAAGCTTTCCTGGCCGCCTCCGATGTGACCCACGATGAAAAATACCGGGTGAGAGCCGGAAGAATCATCGACCATGTGGTGGGATGGGCCGGCGCCAACAAGTGGAGAATCCCAGAACACTTCACCAGGGACTGGATCCCGGATCTGGATTGCAACAGAGAAAAACCGGACGATCAGTTCAAACCTTACGGAGCCACACCCGGTCACGGCATCGAATGGGCCCGGTTGATCGTACAGTGGGCCACCTCCACCTATCCGGACAGAAAGGAAGAGGCGGAAAAATATATCCGCGTTTCCGAGAATCTGTTCTGCCGTGCCGTGGAGGATGCCTGGAACGCCGACGGCGCGCCGGGAATCGTCTATACCACCGACTGGAACGGAAAACCGGTGGTTCACGACAGAATGCACTGGACGCTGGCTGAGGCCATCAACACCTCCGCCGTCCTGTACCGGGTAACCGGAAAACAGATTTACGCAGATTACTATGCCCAGTTCATGGCTTACCTGGATGATAAGGTACTGGATCATGTGAATGGATCCTGGTTCCACCAGCTGGATCAGAACAACCAGGTGATCGGAACCGTATGGCCGGGCAAATCTGATCTGTACCATGCTGTGCAGGCCACTCTGATCCCCTACTACAGTCCGGCGCTGTCCATCGCGCCCGCTGTCAAAGAAGGAAAACGATAATCTGAACAGCGGAAAGTAATTTCCCATGAAACAGAAAAGCCAGACGCCGCATCGGAATATCCGGTGCGGCGTCTGGCTTTTCTGTTTCCAGTCTTCTCCCGTAATCAGGCATTTTTCTGTGCTTCTATTTTCTCCGCCAGATCGTTAAGATATACCCAGCGGTCCATTTTTTCTTCCAGCTGCGCTTCGGCTTCTTCTTTTTGAATTGTCAGCTCCGCCAGCCGTCCGGCATTGGTGGCATTTTCCAGTATTTCCTCATCCAGTTTCCGAACCTTATCTTCCAGCGCGGCGATATCCCCATCGATGGTTTCATACTCCTTCTGCTCTTTAAAAGAAAATTTCAGGCGTGCCGTACGGTTCTGTTTCCAGTCTCTGGCCGTACTCTTTTTTTCTTTTTTCGAAACCTGTGGGGCCGCCGGATACGACGGCATTTCTCTGGCCTCCAGATAGTCCGTATAGCCGCCCTCATACTGTCGGATGCCTCCCTGCCCGTCAAACTCCAGTATCCTATCCGCCACATTATCCAGAAAATACCGGTCATGGGACACGGCAACTACGATCCCTTCAAAAGAATTCAGATAATCCTCCAGAACAGCCAGCGTGGGGATGTCAAGGCTGTCAGAGCACTCATCCAGCAGCAGTACGTTGGCATTTTGCGCCAGAATTCCCAGCAGATACAGCCGTCTGCGCTCCCCTCCGGAAAGCTTTCCGATCAGGGAATACTGCATATCCGGTGTAAACAGGAACTGTTCCAGCAGTCTGGAAGCGCTGATACGCCCCTCTGAAGTATGGATATATTCCCCGATCTCCCTGACATAATCAATCACCCGCTGATTTTCATCCATCTCCTGTTCTTCCTGGGCGAAATAACCGACGCGGATGGTCTCGCCCATCTGAATCTCTCCCACATCCGGCATAATCCGTCCCGCCAGCATTTTCATAAAAGTGGATTTTCCACAGCCATTGGGTCCCACGATTCCCACCTTCTGATTCTTCAGAAAAATGTAACTGAAATCCTCCAGAATGACCTGATCGCCAAACCGTTTTCCCACATGTTCCAGTTCTATGGTTTTCTTCCCCATCCTGGTTTTTATGGAATCCATCCGGACATTTTCCGTCCGAACCGGCGCCTGGCCGTTTTTCAGGTTTTCCAGTCTTTCCAGACGGGCTCTCTGCTTGGTGGAACGGGCCCTGCACCCTCTTTTGGCCCACTCCAGTTCGATTCTCAGGATACTTTGGCGTTTGCGCTCCGCAGCCAGCTCCTGCTCCTGCCGCTGTGTCTTCAATTCCAGAAATCGGGTGTAATTTGCCTCGTAACCGTACATCTTTCCCCCGGAAACCTCCAGAATACGGTTCGTCACCTTGTCCAGAAAATACCGGTCGTGGGTCACCATCAGCAAAGTTCCCCGGTAATTTTTCAGATAATCCTCCAACCACAGAATCATCTGCTCATCCAGGTGATTTGTGGGCTCGTCCATAATCAGCAGTTCCGCGTCCCCGGCCAGCACAAGAGCCAGCGCCAGTTTCCGTTTCTGACCGCCTGACAGCTGTTCCACCGGCGTATCATACCGGTCGATTCCCAGCCTGGTCAGAATACTTTCCACCTTCCACTGTTCCGGACAGCTCTCCACGCAGGAACGGACGGTAGTATTTTCCGAAAAACGGGGTTCCTGGGGCAGCCAGGCGATTTTCAGACCGCTTCGCCGGACAATCTGCCCCGCATCCGGCTCCTCCAGCCCCACAATCATCCGCAGCAGGGTGGTCTTTCCCGTGCCGTTAATCCCGATAATTCCAATCCGGTCTCCCTCCTGGATACCGAAAGAAGCCTCATCAAAGATCACCTTTTCCCCGAAAACTTTGCTGATCTGTTCGATATTGACAATATTCATCTTCTGTATTCCCCGCCTTTGCCGTCTTTTCTTTCGTTTTTAAACCGTCCTTATCATAGCCGATTTTTTTCTTCTCCGCAACAGCAAATCCGTCGGATTCCGCCGCCCGTTCCCCCGCGGCGGAAGGATCAGTCCTCCCTGCGGTTTGCGGCCGGAGGCGTCATATAGGGATACAGCTCCTGATAAGCCTCCGCCTCCTCCTCGCTGGTAATGCCTGCGGGAATCAGGCCGGTGCAGTCCGTACCGGAACAGCAGGCAAAATCATCCTTCGGAGGAAAGACGAATTCTGCCTTTTCTTTTTGTTTTTTCTGCTTCATGGATATCACCCGCTTTCCTTTTCAGATATCCACAGCATGCGTCGTTTTTCCGGTGATTATACGGACATTTTTCTGCTTTTTCTTTACCAGGTCAGTTTTGCGGCCCCCCAGGTCAGTCCGGCCCCGAACCCGGCCAGTACAATCTGCTGTCCACGGATCAGTTTTCCTTCCCGGTTCATCTCATCCAGAAGAATGGGAATACTGGCCGCAGAGGTATTTCCGTACCGGTCCATATTCATGGGGAAACGGGCCTCGTCCACACCCATTCGCTTTGCCACAGACTGAATGATCCGGCTGTTGGCCTGATGCAGAATATACCAGTCTACCTCCCCGGCCCCGGTCTGTGTTTTTTCCAGCAGCCTGTGAATGCACTCCGGTACCTTTTTCACCGCAAAGCGGAATACCTCCTGCCCGTTCATTGTCATATAATCCGAAGCCGCCATCCGGTAATCCGTTTCCTCTTCCCTGCGGTGAATCAGATTTTCCATCGGCCGGCTGACGCAGCTGAGCACCTCGCCCTTTGCGCCGTCGGAATACTGAACGAATCCCTGCAGGCCCTCCTGGGATGCTTCCACCACCGCCGCTCCTGCTCCGTCGCCAAAGAGTACGCAGGTGGAACGATCCGTCCAGTCCACCAGCTTGGAAAGCACCTCAGTGCCGATCACCAGCGCCTTGCGGTATACCCCTGACTGAATATAGGCATGTGCCGTATTGAGGGCAAAAAGAAATCCGGAGCAGGCGGCTCCCAGATCAAAAGCCACTGCCTGCCCGGCCTGAATCTCTTTCTGCACCACGCAGGCAGTGCTGGGAAACTGCAGATCGCCGGTACAGGTGGCTACAATAATCAGTTCAATCTCCTCTGCCGCAACGCCCGCATTCTCCAGCGCCCGCATGGCGGCTACGGATGCCATAGACGCACCCGATTCTCCTTTTACGATTCTCCGGCTGCGGATGCCGGTTCTGGTGGAAATCCACTCGTCACTGGTATCCACCACCTTTGCCAGATCGTCATTTGTGATAATTTCTGCCGGAAGACAGCTTCCGGTTCCTGTTATTCTCGATGTCATAATTTATCCCCGATACCTAATTAATTTGATTATCAAAGTATTTCCTTCCAAAGTATAGCCCGTATTCCTCCGTTTGTCAAATATAAAAGCATTTACAATCAGGGAAAAATCCTTTACAATGGTAAATTATCAGAGCAGTTGGGGTTCCTCCATCCGATGGGGCGGACGGAAGCCGAACCTCTGGAATCTGAACAATATAGGGAGGATAATCTATGTCAAGTGAAACTCTGAAGATCTTTCTGGCAATGGCGGCCTACATGCTGGTGGTCATCGGCATCGGTCTGTTCTTTGCCAAAAGAGCACAGGCAAACTCTGAAAACTATTTTCTTGGCGGACGTTCTCTGGGCCCATGGGTGGCTGCCATGAGCGCGGAAGCGTCCGACATGAGCGGCTGGTTGCTGATGGGCCTGCCCGGCGTAGCTTACTGGTGCGGAATCTCCGACGCCATGTGGACTGCTCTGGGACTTGCCATCGGTACTTATATCAACTGGCTGATTGTGGCCCGCAGGCTGCGCCGGTACTCGGCGGTTTCCGGGGACGCCATCACCGTTCCCGACTTTCTCAGCAACCGTTTTCATGAAAAGAACAAGGTGATCCTGGGCATCTCCGCTCTGTTTATCCTGGTATTTTTCACAGTATACGCAGCCAGCTGTTTCGTTACCTGCGGAAAGCTGTTCTCCACCCTGTTCGGCTTTTCCTATCATTCCATGATGATTGCGGGCGCCGTCTTTGTGGTAGTGTACACTTTTATCGGAGGCTTTCTTGCGGAAAGCGCCTCTGATTTCATGCAGGCCGTGGTTATGGTAATTGCCCTGATCACCATCCTGGTGCTGGGTACTATCTCCGCCGGAGGTGTGGGAGCGGTCATTGACAACGCCCGCGCCATCCCGGGATTCTTCTCCCCTACCGCCATCGCCACTCCGGTGGTGGACGCCAACGGCGTACAGCAGGCGGCAGACGGTGTTCCCCTGTTCGGCGAAGCGGGAAGTTATGGTTTTCTCACCATCATCTCCACCCTGTCCTGGGGGCTGGGATACTTCGGCGTACCCCAGGTTCTGCTGCGTTTCATGGCCATCCGCAAGGAAGAACAGCTGAAACAGTCCAGAAGAATCGCCACCGTCTGGTGTGTGATTTCCCTGTTCGCCGCTGTCTGCATCGGTCTGATCGGCCGGGCGCTGTTTCCCACGGAGGCCAGCCTGGCCACATCCTCCGGCGCGGAGAATGTGTTTGTGGTACTGTCCCAGGCGCTGTTGTCCCCGGTTCTTGCCGGCGTAATCATGGCGGGCATTCTGGCGGCCACCATCAGTTCCTCCGATTCCTACCTTCTGATTGCGGCCTCCGCCTTCTCCAAGAATATTTATGAAGGCATTATGAAGAAAAATCAGGCGGATGACAAGGTGGTTATGCGGGTTTCCAGAATTGTCCTGCTTCTGATCGCGCTCATCGGCATCGTAATTGCCTGGGATGAGGACAGCGTAATCTTTTCCATCGTATCCTTTGCCTGGGCCGGTTTTGGCGCCACCTTCGGACCGGTGATGCTGTTCTCTCTCTTCTGGAAGCGGATCAACCGGGCCGGAGCCATTGCGGGTATGCTCTCCGGCGGTATCATGGTGTTTGTATGGAACCTGCTTCTGAGTCCTCTGGGCGGTATCTTCAGTATCTATGAACTGTTCCCCGCCTTTATCATCTCCTGCATCGTCATTGTGGCGGTATCCCTGGCCACGAAAGCGCCTTCCAGGGAAATCACCCAGGAATTTGAGCGGGTTGCCTCCGGCGGAAAATAAGAGCCAGGAGCTTTCCATCCGGAAGTATTTCCTGAAAAGGCCGTATGACTGCGGCGCAGAACATTATCTGCAGCGGTCATACGGCCTTTTTCTTTTTTATGCGTTCTGTTTTTCTTCCGGACCTTCCAGAACCCGGCTGTCCCGGACAAGCTCCGCCGCCCGCCGGATCTTATTCTCATCCTGCACCAGCGCCACCCGCACGAATCCTTCTCCCGAAGGGCCGAAGGCACTTCCCGGCGTCACTACCACACCGGCCCGCTCCAGAAGGTTTTCACAGAATTCCACGGAAGAATCATAGGTGTCCGGTATGGGAGCCCACACAAACATGGTGGCGGGACATTTTTCTATCTTCCAGCCCACAAGAGCCATTTCCTCACAGAAGCAGTCTCTTCGTCTCTGATACGCTTCTCTGGTTTCCTTTACACAGGACTGATCTCCGGTGATGGCGGCGATGGCCGCCTTCTGAATGGGAAGGAACATTCCGTAATCCGTATTGGATTTCAGAGCCGTCAGTTTCTCCACGATCTCCCGGTTCCCGATACAGAAACCGATTCTGGCTCCCGCAAGACCGTAGGTTTTTGACAGAGAATTGAATTCCACGCCCACCTCCTTCGCACCGGGATACTGAAGAAAGCTTCCGCTGGTCTCCATTCCGAAAGCCAGCTCACTGTACGCATTGTCATGCAGTACGGCAATCTCATATTTCTTTGCGAAAGCAATCAGTTTTTCGTAAAACCAGCCGGGCGCCATGGCTGTGGTGGGATTGTTGGGATAGGAGACCACCATCAGCTTCGCCGCCCTGGCCACCTCCTCCGGAATCTGATCGAAGTCGATGAGATAATCATTTTCCTTCTTCAGAGGCATATAGTGAAGCTTTGCGCCCGCCAGCAGGGGACCGTCGCCGAATATCGGGTAACAGGGATCCGGCACCAGCACCACATCCCCCGGATCCACCAGGGTCAGGGCAATATGAGAAAGGCCCTCCTGGGAACCCAGAAGGGATACCACCTCCCGCTGCGGATCAATGGCCACCCCGTACCGTCTCTGATACCATACCGCCACCGCCTGATGAAGCTCCTCAAGATCCTGGATGGCATAGACATAATTTTTTCCGTCGGAAGCCGCTTCCGTCAGCGCCTGGATAATATGAGGCGCCGGAGGAATATTGGGCGTACCGATGCTCAGATCGATCACTTCTTCCCCTTTTGCCAGCTTTCGGTTCTTCTTCTCCAGCAGTACGCTGAAAATGCTGGTTCCAAACCGGTCCATTCTTTTTGCAAATTTCATGATGTCCGTTTCTCCCCTCTACTGTCT
Organism: Candidatus Pullilachnospira intestinigallinarum; assembly: GCA_018711275.1. Taxonomy (GTDB): domain Bacteria; phylum Bacillota; class Clostridia; order Lachnospirales; family Lachnospiraceae; genus Pullilachnospira; species Pullilachnospira intestinigallinarum. The sequence goes on along the minus strand of DVIN01000053.1, from coordinate 24,639 downwards.
TTTAACTTCTCTTTTGTGGCCCGGGAACGGTAAGTATCCCCCGGACAGGCAAAACGCCCTTTGTTTTTCAGATATACCTTCCGGATGTATCTCAGCGCCGCGTCCTCGCCCTTTACGGCGATCATCCGCAGCAGGTATTCCATCTGTTCCCGGGTATCCGGGTGAATAAACCACAACCGGTCTTTTCCTTTCTGATAATATTCCAGCGGCGACCGGTCTGTATAGGTATCCGGCGAATACACCCGCGACGCGCTGATCCGGTCCATAATCATCTCCGCGATATAGCGCCGGGGCATGGGAACCCCCTCCAGCACCCGGTCCGACCGTAGACCGTAATCCACCCAGTACTCAAAATGGTGCTTATTTCTTCCTTTGTGATGCAGCCAGGAGGTGGACAGACCCGTATCCTCCCGCTCCGCATTGTTGGGGCTCCGGTTTCCCTGGTAATACCGGATTCCCACCCGGAACTCGGTCCAGGAATATTTGGACAGATCGTGACACAGTCCCTGACGGTACAGTCCGATCCGAAAACAGTATTTCATCACCAGCAGCTTGTGCGTGGTGATGGTTTTAAAATGCTCCCAGGCTTTCATCTTATCCCTGCTTTCCAATTAATACAAGTATTCTTCTGGGCCCCACCTTCAGGCTCTTCTTTTCCTCAAGGGGAAGCTCTTCTCCGGCGTTTCGGACAGCTTCCGCATCCTTCCTTCCGCTGTCCACCGCCAGATACCAGCGCCTTCCCTCCGGCAGATCGGGAAGGGCAAACATATGCTCCGACCAGTGCATATTGTAAATCACATAAAGGAAATCATCGTCACTGCCGTCCGCTTTTTTGGCGTAGGCCCCGCAGTAGAGGACCCCGATTTCCCGGCAGGTATTTTCCTGGTTGGCATACCAGGCCCGCTCGGAATGGAAAGAGATCTCCGGCCATCCCAGGGAGCGGTAGTCCGTCGCACGGAGCTCGCAGGGCATATGAAGGATCGGATGGTCCTTTCTGAACCGGATTACCCGCTTTACAAACTCCGTAAAATCGGAAAATTTCCTGGCCTGACTCCAGTCTGTCCAGCCGGTGACATTATCCTGGCAGTAAGCGTTGTTGTTGCCTCCCTGGCTGTTTCCGAATTCATCTCCCCCGAAAATCAGCGGGGTCCCCTGAGAAAGAAAAAGCAGAAGGATGGCATTGCGCATCTGGCGTCTCCGCAGCTCCAGGATCATCTGCCGTCGGGTGGGGCCCTCCGCCCCGCAGTTCCAGCTGTAATTGTAGCTTGTGCCGTCCCGGTTGGCTTCCCCGTTTTCCTCGTTATGACGGTAATCATAAGATACCAGATCCGCCAGCGTAAATCCGTCATGGTTGGCCATATACTGTACAGTGCCGCAGCCGGCGGGATTCTTCTTCACATAATACTGAAAACTGTTGATCTGATCCTCATCCCCCTTGAGAAACCGGCGCATGGCGTCCTGAAAACCGCAGTTGTATTCACCGATCTGTTTTTTCCCGGGGAGGGTATTCCCGTAAATCTGCCGCAGGTCAAAGCCGGGGCACAGCAGCTTCGTATCCGCCAGCATGGGATCGGCGGCCAGCTCATCCATCCGCACGCCGTCTCCCAGAAGCACAAAGCCATCCACCTGGTACTCCCGCCTCCAGAACCGCAGCACCTGCAGCACCAGATCCGGACGGATATGTCCCGGAAAATAGAAATCCATAAGACATTCCATTTCCGCCTCGTGAAGAGCCTCCACCAGCTCTTTCACCTCCCGCTCGGGGTCCTTCCCCGCACAGTAGGAGGTTTTCGGAGCAAAGTAATCTCCCGGCGCATATCCCCAGAAATTCAATCTTTCAGGCGCTGCGGACGCCAGCTGATACCGGACCGTTTTTTCCGGTCTGGGCGGATATTCCTGAAAATCATAGGCGGGCATCAGCTCCAGCGAGGTAACTCCCAGTTCCCGGAAATACGGGATTTTCTCCTGAACCCCCCGGAAAGTACCCTTTTTTTTCACCCGGGAATTCTTCTGCATGGTGTAGCCCCTTACATGTATCTTGTAAATCACCATATCCTCATAGGAAATCCGCGGTCTTTCTCCCCCGACTTTCGTTCCGGCAAGGACGCCTCCCGACAGCGGGCCATAATCTTCCGGAATCGTCCCGAACACACCTTTTCCCCAAACCAGCGGCGCCCAGGGATCCACAAAATACTTCTCCCCCCGCCGGTACCGGTAGACAAAAGAGGACAGCCGGGGTTGTCTCACCTTCACCGCCCATACATTTCCGGTTCGGTAAGTTTGGGGAATCGCGATCTCCATACAGGGCTCCGAATGGCCTTTTCGGTAAAATTCCAGAAAGATCTCTTCCTCTCCGGCTAACTCCAGGGCAAAATTATACCCGTCATCCGTTCTGGTTACCCCCAGCCGTTCCGGATCTCCCGGACCTGCCGGCCATTGTACTTTTCTTTCACTCATGCCATCCTCCTAGTCATCGTATATCCAGTTCCACCGGGCAGTGATCCGATCCCATCACATCTGTAAGAATTTTCGCGTCCACCAGCCGGTCCTTCAGGCTTTCAGAAACACAGAAATAATCAATGCGCCATCCCGCATTTTTCTCCCTGGCCCGGAAGCGGTAAGACCACCAGGAATAAATCTGTTCCTGATCCGGATAGAAATACCGGAATGTATCGATAAATCCGCTTTCCAGAAGACGGGAAAACTTTTCCCGCTCTTCATCGGTGAACCCGGCATTGCGCCGGTTGGTTTTGGGATTTTTCAGATCAATCTCCCGATGTGCCACATTGAGGTCTCCGCAGAAAATCACCGGTTTTTTCTTCTCCAGTTTTTTCAGGTAGGCCAGAAACGCGTCCTCCCACTCCATACGATAGGACAGTCTGGCCAGTTCGTTCTGTGAATTGGGGGTGTAAACCGTCACCAGATAAAACTCCCCGAATTCCAGAGTAATCACCCTTCCCTCCTGATCGTGCTCCTTTACGCCGATGCCATAGGCAACCGAAAGAGGCTCTCTCCGGGAAAATACGGCGGTTCCCGAATATCCCTTTCTTTCAGCGTAATTCCAGTACTGATAATACCCGTCAAGAGGCAGCTCAATCTGTCCTTCCTGAAGTTTACTTTCCTGAATACAGAAAATATCCGCGTCCGCCCGGGTAAAAAAATCCATAAATCCTTTCGTGACACAGGCTCTCAGCCCGTTCACATTCCAAGAAATCAGTTTCAATCCTTTCATCCTCCTGTGTCTGACACGGCAGATGGATTTCTGCCGTCTGGTCTTACCCGTTTATTATAGCATGAACTTTACGGCTCCGTCACAGGATTTCTTCCGGAATTATCTGAAATTCGGATAAATTTCTGTCCGCCGGCCCGTGGAAATGAAGGCCGGCGCTCCGGTATCGCTCCATGTACTCCCAGATTTCAGGGCTGATCCGTTCCCCCGGATATACCAGAGGGATGCCCGGCGGATAGGGAATCAGAGATTCCCCGGCAATTTTTCCCACAGCCTCCCGCCAGGGAATGGATTTTTTCGGGGCAAAAAAAGCTTTTCTCGGGCTGAGCACATAGGGCGGCAGCGTCGGATGCGGCTGCGCGTCAGACAGCGCCCCGCGAACAGAATCCCGGTATCTTCTGCTGATATCCTCCAGCGCCGCCGTCAGGCGGTTCATCTCCTCCCCGGTGTTGGCCCAGGTGACCACCGCCACCACCCGGCTGTCATCGGCCAGTTCCATTCCCACCTGATACTCCTCATAGAGCAGATCCGCCAGCTGATAGCCGGAAATACCCAGCTGCCGGGCGGTAATCACCAGTCTGGTGGGATCCAGAGCCGGCACAGCATCCCCCAGGATCTCCTCTCCCCAGCAGTGCATTCCCGGGATCCGGCAGATAGCTCTTCTGGCCTTCTGCGCCATCCGGCAGGCCCGCTCCATCATCCCGGTCCCATTGCGTGCCAGTTCATAACGGGCGGCATCCAAAGATACCATCAGAAGATAGGAGGGGCTTGTACTCTGTACCATATGCAGACAGCTTTCCAGCCTTCCCGGATCCACCCGGTCTGATCCCACATGGAGCATGGAACTCTGCGTCAGAGATCCTGCCACTTTGTGGGTACTCTGGACACACAGATCCGCGCCCTCAGAAATGGCGCCCCGGGGCAGTCCCCCGCCAAAATAGAGATGGGCCCCATGGGCCTCGTCCACCAGCAGCAGGGCGTCGTGTTCATGACAGACACGGGCAATCCCGCGAATGTCGCTTAAAATACCGTAGTAGGTGGGACTCACCAGAAAAACGCTGCGGCAGTCCGGATGCTGCCGGAATCCTTCCTCCACCTGCCGGGGGGTGATTCCCCCAAAAAGCCCGCTCTCCTCCTGTCGGGGAGGCATCAGATACACCGGATGGGCGCCGCTGAGAATCAGTCCCATCAGCACGGATTTGTGAGCATTTCTCGGCACCAGAATCTTCTCCCCCTCCCGGCAGGCGGCCAGGATCATGGCCTCATTGCCGCAGGTGGTTCCATTGACCAGAAAATACGTTTTCCTGGCCCCGTAAAGGTCGGCGGCCAGCTCCTGTGCCTGGCGGATCACCCCCTGGGCGCCGTGCAGGTCATCCAGACCCTCCGCTTCTGTCAGGTCAAACCGGAATATACCGTCTCCCGTCCATTTCCTCCATCTGGGACTGATGCCCCGCTCAAACCGATGGGCCGGAATTTTAAAATAGGCCGGCTCGCCGGCCGCGTACTCTGCCACCGCATCCAGAAGCGGCGTCCTGTTCTGATCCATCCTTTTTCCTCCGTTACGCGGTTTTTCCGCTGAGATTTCCGTTTTTTTCCGGGCGTCGCTTGTCCTTCCCTCCCGCCGCGGAAAAAACGCTGCGGAAAATCCGCAGCGTCCTCATGATTCTTCTGTTTTCCTGCCGCCCCGTATGCGCCGTCCGTAATCGGCGCGGTCCGCGGGACGGGCCCCCGGGGACAAACCCTCTCTTCTGCTTATTCCACCACAGTGGTCCAGCCGTATTTGTCTTCCAGTCTTCCCCACTGGATACCGGTCAGACAGTCATACAGCTTCTGGGTAAGCTCACCGATCTTGAAATCATTGACGGTCAGTTCTTCATTCTTATACACCAGTCCTCCCACCGGAGAGATTACGGCTGCGGTTCCGGTTCCGAACACCTCTTCCAGACGTCCGTCTCTTCCGGCCTGCATCAGATCGTCAATGGAAAGTCTCGTCTCATTTACTTTATAGCCCCAGTCCTTCAGAATATGGATAATGGAATCTCTGGTAACACCGGGCAGTACGGTTCCCTCGATGGGCGCCGTATAAATCTCCCCGTCGATCTTGAACATAATGTTCATGGATCCCACTTCCTCCACATATTTTCTCTGCTCGCCGTCCAGCCACAGTACCTGCGCACATCCCGCTTTCTCCGCCTTCACCTGACCGATGATGGAACCTGCGTAGTTTCCTCCGCATTTTGCAAAGCCGGTGCCGCCTTTGACGGCTCTTACATACTCATCTTCCACCATAATCTTCACGGGATCCAGGCCTTCCTCATAGTATGCGCCCACCGGAGAAAGAATAATCACAAATTTATATGCTTTCGCCTGATGCACGCCAAGGGTGGACTCTGTGGCAAACTCAAAAGGACGAATATAGAGGGAGGTATCCGGCTGGGAAGGAACCCATTCATTTTCCACCTTTACCAGAGCCTTCACCGCTTCCACAAACATCTCCTCGGGAAATACGGCCATGCAGAGACGCTCGTTGGAGCGCATCATTCTTCTGGCGTTCATCTCCGGACGGAACAGCTGAATCTTTCCGTCTGCTCTGCGGTATGCTTTCAGACCCTCAAAGGTTTCCTGCGCGTAATGCAGCACTACGGTGGAGGGATCCATGGGAATAGGTCCGTAAGGCATAATCACCGCGTCGTGCCAGCCCTGCTCCTCGTCGTAATCCATGACAAACATATAGTCGGTAAAATACTTTCCAAATCCCAGCTTTGTCTCATCCGGTTTTTCCTTCAGCTGGTCTCTTTTTATAAATTTGATATCCATAATATCTCCTCCTGCCTTTGGCAAACTTTGTCAGGAACACTCGATTTCCTGAACACATGCCTTTAGTATAAAACTCCTGATTCCCCACGTCAATAGCAAATCGCTTTCTTTCAGTAAAACTTTACAGTGACGCCATATTTCCTTTTCTCATTGCTTTTCCTCTCCGCATCTGGTAAAGTATAGAGAAGAACCGATACGTTCTACTTTTAAGAAAGAGAGAGGATCTGTCAATGAGTGATATTCAGAACACCAATTGTAGCGGCGACTGCTCTTCCTGCGGGGATGACTGCAACCTGGATTTTTCCAATCCCAACGCTACCGTTACACTGACCCTGGACGATGACACGGAACTGGAGTGCGCGGTGCTGACCATCTTCCCCGCCGGCCAGAAAAAATACATTGCGCTGCTGCCGCTGGATGAAAACGGTGAGAATCAGGACGGCGAAGTTTATCTGTACCGTTTTACCCAGGAAGAGGGCCAGCAGCCTCAGCTGGAAAACATTCTGGATGACGAGGAGTACGAAATCGCAGCGGACGCTTTCGATGAACTGCTGGATAAAGCCGAGTACGATGAGATCGTGGAGGGCGAAGATCTGTAATTTCCAGCCGTTCCGGCTTCCCTGTCACAGAAGACATACGGAAAAATCCCCGAAATTTCCTTTTCAGGAATTCCGGGGATTTTTCCGTATAACCGGGATATGTTACCGTTACTGCACGTTGGTCAGTTCTCCCTTGGCGATATAGGCGATCCACTCCGCCAGATTGGTGGTGTGGTCAGACATTCTCTCCAGATATTTTGCGATCATCAGGTAGTCCACATACTGGGCGATATGGGCCGGATCCTCTTTCATCAGGCTTACCAGCTCCTCCACCGTAGTCTCAAAATAATCGTCCTGAATATCGTCCTTACCCGCAGCCTTCAGCGCCGCCTCCGTATCCAGGTCGATAAAAGCCTTCACTGTGGCGTCCAGCATTTTGATGACCAGGCGGAACATATTGTCAAAATTCACCGGAAGCTTTACCTGATCTCCCTGGGACAGTTTGATGATATACTCGGCAATATCGCTGCAGTGGTCGGCGATCCGCTCCAGGTCGGCCACCATACGCATGATGGATGCCAGTCTTCTCCAGTCTCCGGCCACAGGCGCCTGCAGCACCACCATATTCAGACATTCCTGCTCGATCTCCAGGTTCATCTGGTCAAAAACCTCATCCCCTTCAATCAGCTCTCTGGCTGCCTTCGCGTCCACCTGCTCCAGTGCTGCTCTGGTTTTTTCCACCGCCGCCGCGATCTCTTTTCCCATCTTCTGAATCCGCAGGCTTACCTCGTCCAGTTCTCTTGTATAGTTTCCTCTCATCATTTCACAACTCTCCCAAAATATCAGCCAAAACGGCCTGTAATGTAGTCTTCTGTCTGCTTCTCCTTCGGATTGCCGAAGATCTGCTGTGTGGTTCCGTACTCAATCAGCTGGCCCAGAAGGAAGAATGCGGTCTTATCAGAAATACGGCTGGCCTGCTGCATATTATGGGTGACGATTACCACGGTATAATCCTTCTTCAGATCTGCCATCAGATCCTCGATTTTCAGCGTGCTTCCGGGATCCAGGGCGCTGGTGGGCTCATCCATCAGCAGCACGTCCGGCTGCACGGCCAGGGCTCTGGCGATACACAGACGCTGCTGCTGTCCGCCGGACAGACCCATGGCGCTCTTTTTCAGACGGTCCTTCACCTCATCCCACAGGGCGGCTCCCCGCAGGGATTTCTCCACCAGTTCATCCAGCTGCGCCTTGCTGTGCTCTCCGTGCAGTCTGGGGCCGTAAGCCACGTTGTCATAAATGCTCTTGGGGAACGGGTTGGGCTTCTGAAATACCATTCCCACCTGCCGGCGCAGCTGGGTTACATCCACGTCCTTGGCGAAGATATCTTTACCTTTCAGCGTCACTTCTCCGGTAATCCGCACGCCGGGTACCAGATCATTCATTCTGTTCAGCGTTTTCAGAAACGTGGATTTTCCACATCCGGAAGGTCCGATGAGTGCCGTGATCTCATTCTGGGCGATCTCCATATTGATTCCCTTCAGTGCCTCAGTCTCCCCGTAATACAGGTGCAGATCGGAGGATTTTATTATCGTATTGTTCATCCCTGTCTCTCCTTATCCAAAAACTTTCCTGCCAGCTTTGCCGCTGCATTTAAGATAAATACCATGATCAGCAGAATCGTGGCGATGGCGAAAGCCACATCGAACTCCGCTCTCTCGGAAGCGTACATATACAGCGCTACGGAAAGGGTTCCGCCGCCTCTTGTGTATGCCTCCAGGATATTGTCCGCAATAATGGTGGCGCTGCCCGCGGTGAACAGAAGGGCCGCGCTTTCTCCCACAATACGTCCCACCGCCAGAATACATCCGGTCACAATACCGCTGATGGAAGAAGGAAGTACGATGGTGCGGATCATATACCATTTGGTGGCGCCCAGTCCCAGCGCGCCTTCCCGGTAACTGGCAGGTACCGTTTTCAGGCTTTCCTGCGTGGTACGGATAATCGTAGGCAGAATCATAATCACCAGGGTCAGGCTTCCGGACAGCAGACTGCTGCCGAATCCCAGAACCTTCACGAACACCAGCATACCCACCAGGCCGAAAATAATACTGGGGATACCGGCCAGGGTCTCTGTGGCAAACTCGATGGTGCGCGCGAATTTCCGGTTGGTGGCATACTCATTCAGATATACGGCCGCCCCCACGCCCAGAGGAAGGGCAATCAGAAGGGTCAGCAGGATAATATACAAGGTATTCAGTATATTCGGAAGAATTCCGATGGTGTCCCGGATATGGCTGGGGCTGGTGCTCAAAAGCTGCCAGGTAATGTGGGGAATTCCTCTCACAAAAATGTATCCCAGGATCGCCACCAGCAGAAGAACCGTAAATCCGGCGCAGAAATAGATCAGTCCTTTTAAAATATTTCCTTTGACTTTTCGTCCAAATGCACCTTTCATTACTTATCGTCCCCCTTTTTCAAAATCGAACCCAGCAGGCCATTGATAATCATGATAAAAATGAACAGCACCAGACCGATACTGAACAGCGCGTTTCTCTGCAGGCTGCCGTCGGCCGCATAACTCATCTCACTGGCAATGGCTGTGGTCAGGAAACGGACGCTTTTAAACAGTCCGGGCATATTTGCCACATTTCCGGCCACCATCATCACTGCCATGGCCTCGCCGATGGCACGTCCCACACCCAGCACAATACCGGTGACGATACCGCTTTTGGCAGCGGGAATACTCACTTTGAAAATTGTCTCGATCCAGGTAGCGCCCAGTCCCAGGCTGGCTTCCTCGTACTCTCTGGGAACCGCGTTCAGAGCCGTCTCGCTGACGGAGACGATGCTGGGAAGGATCATGATGGCCAGCACCAGAATGGCGGCCAGCAGACAGCTTCCGCTTTTCAGTTTAAACAGATTCATGATTCCGGGCACCAGCACCATCATACCCACCAGGCCGTAAACAACGCTGGGGATACCCGCCAGCAGTTCCACTGCAGGCCGCACAACGCCCGCCAGCTTGGGAGGCGCGATTTTGGAAAGGAAAACCGCGGTCATAAGGCCGATGGGAACACCGATAATGATGGCTCCCAGGGTTCCCCACACGCTGGTCATGATAAATGGCAGGATACCAAACTTGGGCTCTGCGGCGGTGGAAGCCCACACAGTGCCAAAGAGAAAATCGATCAGTCCCACTTCCCTGATTGCCGGGATACCGGCAATAATCATGTACACGGTAATCATCAAAACCGCTGCGATGGAAATAATGCCGCAGATGAAAAATACCGTATTCATCACATGTTCTATGATTCTTTTTACCTTCATTTACTTTTCTCACCCTTGTCCGTACAAAAGCCACAGAAGAAACCTCCGTGGCTTTTGCCTTACCTGTTATCCTGTTTTTTGCCGAACTGTTTCAGATTCCTTATGCCAGCGGTACTGCGCCTGCTCCTGCGATGAGATCGGAAGCCGCGTCGCTGGTGGCGAAATCAACAAATGCCTGTGCCTGCGCGCTCAGTTCCTCACCATCCTTGGTTACGAAGATGAACGGACGCTGAATCTTGTAGGAACCGTCCTGAACGGTAGCCTCAGAGGCCTCCACGCCGTCAACGGTTACCATCTTTACCGTGTCGTCCACCGCGGACAGAGAAACATAGCCGAATGCGTTGGGGTTCGCTGCCACGGCTGCCATAACGGCTCCCGTACTGGTCAGCTCCTGCTCATATACACAGGAATCTTTTACATCCACAATGCTCTCAAAACCGTCTCTCGTTCCGCTTCCCGCCTCACGGCCTACCAGGATAACCGGCGCGTCGGGTCCGCCCACCTCGCTCCAGTTGGTAATTTCTCCGGTGGCCAGTGCTTTGATGTTATCCATGGTCAGATCCGTTACCGTATTGTCCGGGTGTACCACGATGGCGATTCCATCCAGTGCGAATGTGGTGGCAACCAGTCCCTGGCCGGTCTCCTCATCGGTCAGATCACGGCTGGAAAGTCCCAGATCATAGGTTCCGTCGGCCGCCCCTGTGATGCCGGCGCCGCTTCCGTTGGGATCATATGTAATGTCCACATCCGGATATTCTTCCATAAATGCCTCGCTGAGAGATCCGATCACATCCTCCACGCTGGTGGAACCTCCGGTGGCAATAGCGCCGCTCAGATCTTCGGCCGCCTCCCCGGTGGGTTCTTCTGTGGTTTCCGCCGCAGCGCCATCATCCGTACTTTCCGTGGTCTCTCCGGAATCGGCGTTTCCCGCGTCTTTTCCTCCGCAGGCTGCCAGACTCATACCCATTACACATGCTGCAAAAATTGCTGCCACTTTTTTCAATTTCATAACAATTCTCCTTTTTTACCTCTTCTTTTTCTTTCAGATCTGTTTCTTTAGGATCTGAGGAATCAGGTATCCCTTTTTCTTTCTTTACTTCTCCTGAAACACCTATAGTATGCAGCAGATTTGCAAAATCTATTCGAAGGTTCCTGTTAAAGATTTGTAAAAACCTGTTAATTGACTGTAAATATTTTCAGACAAAAAAAACTGCTGCAGGGTGTGCAGCAGTCTCTTTTCTGCGGAAGATGCGCCCGATCTGATTGAAAAACAAGAAAACAGGCATCTCCGTCCGCGAATACGGAGATCCGAGGGATAGAACCGGACGGATCCTCCGCTTTGGCACGGCGGGATATCCGCCGTGCATGCTTATCATAACTCTTTTATGTAAAATCGTCCTCTGCCATTGGAAAAATCCAGGTTAAATCTCAGGCATTCCGGGTGGTACTTCCAAAACCTCCGTTCCTCTTTTCCGAAGCACAGTCATCCTCCGTAATACCATACTCCAGAAAAATGCCCTGCATAAATCCCTCGCCGGCTTTCAGTTCCACCGTTTTTCCTTCCCGGCTGTCATTGGTGATTTTGGCAAAAATGTGACCTTCATTGTCAGAATGGAAATAATCGCTGTCGATGATTCCCACGGTATTATTCAGCTGCAGCCGGTATTTGAAACCCAGACCGCTTCTGGGATACAGATGCAGCACCCATCCTTCCTCCATAGAGGCCCGGATTCCCGTGGGGATCTTGATGGATTCTCCCGGCTTCAGGGTCACATCCACCGGAGTAAAGAAATCATAACCGGCACTTCCGGCAGTGGCGCGCACCGGCAGCCGGATCTCCCCGTAAATCTTCTCCAGCCGATCCTCCTCTTCCGGTCCGAAGGTATCTCTCCAGCCCTCAAAAAACTGTTCCCGACTCACTTTGTAAAACTTTGCTATTCTTTTCATGTTCTTTTGCTCCTCGTCTTCCTTTCAGGCATACAGTACCACGCTCCCCGTCTGCAGCGTGCGGGGAACGTCTATCACCCGCTGGTTGGGGCTTCCCTTCCATTTTAATGTCACGTCTCTGGTCTCCAGGTCAAAGGGGCCGTCCACCACCACATCCAGACTGCGGACAATCCGCAGTCTGCTGATCTCCTCCCAGAGATAACCGGTGTACAGCCAGATGGTCTTGTCCGGATATTTCTGTCGAACCTCCTCCGCCAGTTCCGTAACGCCGTCCACATTTCTTTCATGGAGAGGATCCCCGCCGCTGAAGGTGATGCCGTCCACATACGATTTTTCCAGTTCTTCAAAAATTTCCCGGCGCGCTTCCTCATCAAAGGGAAGTCCGCCGTCCGGATCCCAGGTAATGGGATTCTGACAGCCCCGGCATCCGTGATTGCAGCCGGCCGTCCAAAGCACCACCCGAAGTCCGTCGCCGTTGAGCATGTCGTCCTTGGTTATATTATGATATCTCATGATTTCTCTTCTCCTTTACCTGACCGGGCCGTGTATTCGACCCCTGCCCGGCAGTCCGCCCGATATCTTTGCGATTCGGTGAAAAAAAACGGCCCGGAAACTCCGGGCCGCCGTCGTCTTATCTCTTATCTGCCGGAACGTCCTTAATGCTGAAACTCATTCTTCCCATTTTGTCTTTTCCGAGGCAGACAACCTTCACAATATCTCCCAGGGTCAGCACGTCTTCCACCCGGTTGATTCTTTCTTTGGCGATCTTGGAAATGTGTACCATTCCTTCTTTGCCGGGAGCAAACTCCACGAAGGCCCCGAATTCTTTGATGCTCACCACTTTTCCGGTGAGGATCTGGCCGGCCTCAAAGTCGGTAACGATCGTCTTCACATAGTTCAGCGCCTTGTCCATCATAGCCTGATCCGTTCCGCAGATGGAAACCGCTCCGTCATCGGTGATATCGATCTTCACGCCGGTCTCCTCGATGATGGCGTTGATGGTCTTTCCGCGCTGTCCCACCACTTCACCGATCTTCTCCGGATCGATCATAATCTGAATGATCTTGGGAGCCAGCTCGCTGACATGGGGGCGGGGCTGGGCGATGCATTTCTCCATCACTTCCGTCAGAATATATTCTCTGGCCTCTTTGGTTCTGGCAATCGCCTCCTCCACGATGGGTCTTGTCAGTCCATGGATCTTGATATCCATCTGAATGGCGGTGATTCCGTCATGGGTTCCTGCCACCTTGAAGTCCATATCCCCAAAGAAATCCTCCAGACCCTGGATATCGGTGAGAACAATATAGTCGTCGTCGGTATCTCCCGTCACCAGTCCGCAGGAAATACCGGCCACCGGCTTCTTGATGGGTACGCCTGCCGCCATCAGGGACATGGTGGACGCACAGATGCTGGCCTGAGAGGTGGAACCATTGGACTCAAAAGTCTCGGATACGGTCCGGATCGCGTAGGGGAACTCCTCCTCAGAGGGCAGTACGGGAACCAGCGCTCTCTCTGCCAGAGCGCCGTGACCGATCTCACGTCTTCCCGGTCCGCGGCTGGGCTTTGTCTCTCCCACAGAGTAGGAGGGGAAATTATAGTGATGCATATAACGCTTGGAAGTCTCGTGCTCGTCCAGTCCGTCCAGTCTCTGAGACTCGGAAAGCGGTCCCAGGGTGGTAACGGTACAGATCTGCGTCTGTCCTCTGGTGAACATGGCGGAACCATGTACCCGGGGAACAATATCCACTTCCGCGGCCAGCGGACGAATCTGGCGGATCTCGCGGCCATCCGGACGCTTGTGATCTTTCAGGATCATCTTGCGGACTGTCTTCTTCTGATACTGGTAAACCGCCTCATCCAGAACAGCCAGCCATTCCTCGTTGTCGGCAAAAGCCTCCTCCAGTCTGGCGGTAATCTGGCGGATATTCTCCTCTCTGGTCTGCTTGTCATCGGAAAATACGGCCGTCTCCATCTCCTCCGGGGTCACAATCTTCCTGATCTCCTCAAACAGTTCCTCCGGAACAGCGCAGGACTCATAGGAATGTTTGGGCTTTCCGCAGTCGGCCACGATCTTGTCAATAAACGCGATGATCTCCTGATTGACTTCATGGGCCTTGTAAATGGCCTCGATCATCCTGGCTTCCGGGATCTCATTGGCGCCGGCTTCAATCATGATCACCTTTTCTCTGGTGGATGCCACGGTCAGGCTCAGATCAGAAACCGCTTTCTGATCCAGGGTGGGATTGACAATCAGCTCGCCGTCAATCATGCCCATCTGCGTAGCCGCGCAGGGACCGTCAAAAGGAATATCCGAAATACAGGTGGCAATGGCAGAGCCCAGCATGGCCACCACTTCCGGGTTGCACTGGGGATCCACAGACATCACCATGTTGTTCAGCGTCACATCATTGCGGTAGTCCTTGGGAAACAGCGGACGCATGGGCCGGTCGATCACCCGGGAAGTAAGAATGGCATGCTCGCTGGCTTTTCCCTCTCTCTTGTTGAATCCGCCGGGGATCTTTCCCACGGCGTACATCTTTTCTTCATACTCCACGCTCAGGGGGAAGAAGTCGATTCCCTCCCGGGGTTTATCGGAAGCGGTGGCGGTGGACAGCACCACCGTATCGCCGTAATGCATGAACGCGGCGCCGTTGGCCTGTTTTGCCACACGGTCGATGTCAACTGTCAGGGTTCTTCCTGCCAGTTCCATGGAATAACTTTTGTACATAGCTTTTCTCTCCTTTTCTAAACCTTTCGCCTTCTCTTTCATCATCTGCGCGTAAACCGGCCTGCCATCGGAAATCACCCGAAACACTGAAAAATCCGCTCCCCGCGCAGTGAACTTTTCAGTGGTCCCGGTGTTAATCCCCGAAATCCGGACGCCGCCATACAGCACAGCAGCCGGATCTGTGCGGACAGGATAGAAAGGGGCGGAATTCCTTCCACCCCTCACATACAATCCTTACTTTCTCAGACCCAGCTTCTCGATCAGTGTACGATATCTCTCGATATCTTTCTTTTTCAGATATGCCAGCAGTCCTCTTCTCTGACCTACCATCTTCAGAAGACCTCTTCTGGAATGATGGTCCTTGTGATGAACTTTCAGATGCTCAGTGAGCTCCTGGATTCTGGCTGTCAGAACCGCTACCTGAACCTCCGGTGAACCGGTGTCTCCCTCACATCTGGCATACTCTGCCATAATCGCCTGCTTTTTTTCCTTAGAAATCATCGTGTTGTTCCTCCTTATTTCTCTTTAACGCCACATATTAAGAAACGGTCGGAGTCTCCGGTCTCTGAATATGGGCTGATTCATACCCGCTTAGTATAACATACCCATCTGGGGATGTAAACTGTTTTTTATAATAATTGCTCGTCATCCGAAATGGAAAAAGCAATGTTCGCCGCATGATCCGCCGTCCGTTCCAGAACTGATACGACATCTGAGAAAAGCATCCCTGCTTCCGGCGAACAGACATTCTGCGTCAGCCGCTCCACATGGCGCTGCTGCACTATCTTTTCCTCCTGTTCAATGGCCTTCGCCAGCGCCTGGATTTCCTCCAGATGCTGCCGGTCATTCTGAGAAAACATCTGGATGGAACAGGTGAGTATCCTGCTCACCATGTCCATCATATGCGACAGATCTCTTTCCGCCTCTTTGCCGAAACTCAGATCCCTGTCCAGCAGAATACCGGAAACTTCCGCCACGGTCACCGCGTAATCTCCGATACGTTCAAAATCATTGGCCACATGAAACAGACCGCCGATACTTTTGGCATCATCAATGGGAAGCGTGGACTGATTCAGGTTCACCAGATAATGAGTGATGCTCTGATTCAGGAAATCAATCTGCTCTTCCGCCCGTCCGACCGCCTCCAGTTCCTTCCTGTCTCTGGTGACCAGTGTGTTCATGGCTCTTGTCAGATTGGCGAAAACCATCTCCCCCATGCGTTCCAGTTCCCGGACAGCCTGCAGTACCGCCGTGGTGGGAGAAAATACCGCGCGGCTTCCTATGTATTCCAATTCAAAGTCCCCGCCTTCGCCGTCCTCTCCGGGAATCAGCCGCCTGGACGCTTTCACCAGCCATCCGGACAGCGGCAGCAGCACAATGGTCTGCCCTGCCATAATCATGGTATTGGCATTGGCCATCATCCGGCCGGCCTCATTTCCGGAAATTTTCATCAGAAGTTCCACCAGCGGTCCCCCTGCTGTCAGGAATACCGCCGCCCACAGCAGGGATCCGGCCCCGACAAACAGCAGATTCACCAGCGCGGTCCGCCTGGCGTCCGTCTTTCCCCCGATGGATGCGAGAACGGCGGACATGGTGCATCCCATATTGCAGCCCAACATCAGAAAGAGACAGATCGGAAGTTCCAGTACCCCCTCCCTGGCCAGCAGCACCACAATTCCCGCTGTGGCAGAACCGCTTTGGAGAACACCGGTAACAATCCATCCTGTCAGAAAAGCCAGCAGCGGATTGGCCGGAATTCGGAAAATCCATTCGGCCCCCGGCATCTTATGGATCTGAATAAGTCCCTGGGAAATCCAGGAAATTCCCACAAACAGGATACCAAACCCCAGAATCACCTCGCCCAGCCGTCCTATTGCCGGCCGTTTTCCGGAAAATACCGTCATCAGCACGCCCGCCATCACAAAAAGCGGAGCGATGCTGGCCAGGTCAAAGGCAATCAGCTGTCCGGTAACCGTACCGCCGATATTGGCCCCCATGAGAATCCCCGCCGTCTGTCCCAGCCGCATCAGTCCCGAATTTACAAAACTGACAATCATCACCGTAGCGGCATTGGAGGACTGAATCAACGCGGTGAAGAAGGTTCCCACCAGCACACCCACCACACGGTTTCTGGTGAACATTTCCAGAATACTGCGCATCTTTGGTCCGGCCGCCTTCTGGAGTCCTTCGCTCATCATTTTCATTCCGTAGAGGAAAAAGCCCAGCCCTCCCACGAATGTCATAAGAATTTCCATACGTTCACTCTTTCTGAAAATATATTCTGCCCGTATGAGCATCCCGCTGGATCTGTTCTCTCAGTTCCTCCACGGAATCAAATTTACACTCCGGACGCACGAAATGATAAAACTCCACACAGGCATCCAGGCCGTACAGATCCCGGCTGCAGTCAAACAGATACGTTTCCACACCGGCGAAAGGAACCTCCACCGTGGGCTTTACCCCCACATTGGAAATTCCGAAGTAGGTTTCTCCTCCCACAGTTGTCCGCGAAGCATACACGCCGAAGGGAGGAAGAAGCTTCCCGTCCTCGGGAATCTGGTTGATGGTGGGCAGGCCCATGGTTCTTCCCAGCTGTCTCCCGTGAACCACCGGTCCCTGAACAAAGTATGGATATCCCAGCAGATCATTGACCAGCTCTATTTTTCCTTCCCGAAGATTTTCCCGGATCCAGGTACTGCTGATGGGCCGTCCGCTGCAGGTCTCTTTTTCCAGGATCTCCACCTGAAATCCATACTGTTTTCCCATTCCGGCCAGCATCTGCACATCTCCCTTCCGGTCATGCCCGAACCGGAAATCCGGTCCTACAATCACCCGGGCGGCTCTCAGCTGACCGACCAGTACTCTGCGGATAAACTCCTCCGGTTCCATATGGATCACCTCCGGGACAAAGGGACACTCGATCAGACAGTCCAGCCCCTGCCGCCGAAGAATCTGTGCCCGCTCCGCATTGGTGAGAAGGGTCCGGCGGATTCTGTTTCCCAGCTTTACCAGAGGAGACACATCAAAAGTGAAAACCACGGTCTCCAGACCTTCCTCTGCCAGCTGCAGCATACGGCGGATCAGTTTTTCATGTCCCCGGTGCAGTCCGTCAAACTTCCCCAGTGTCACCGCGCTGGGACCCTCCAGCTGAAAATCCAGTGTATCTGTGATATATCTCATGCGTTCTCTTCCCCTGCCTCTCTGCAATATTCCATCCGGGCCGTATCAGAGGAACATCTTCACCGGCCGGTATACGTCATCCTCCAGAGAAAAGATTCCCACAAAACTATCCCGGCTGTCATAAAGCCGGACACGGTTCCCCGGCCCGTCCGGGAGCCCTCCTGCCATATTTGCCGGAACCGGATTTCCATTATGTGCCAGCCGGTCTCCCATCTCCCCGGTATGTACCGCCGGGTACTGTTCAAACATCCGGTCCACCGGAAGCACCAGCATACCGGCCTTTCCATGATCCGCATACATCTGAACCTGACTCAGTTTTCTGGCGTCCAGCAGCCGGAAACGTTCCACCCGGGTCCGTACCAGATATTCCATACAGCCGCCGCAGCCCAGTTTTTCTCCCATATCATGGCACAGGGTGCGGATATAGGTGCCTGCGGAGCAGCGGACATGGAGTCTCACCCGCGGAAGTTCCACGGACAGAACCTCCACCTGGTAGAAGTGTACCTTCCCCGGTTTCCGTTCCACCACCTGGCCCTCTCTGGCCAGCTCATAGAGGCGTCTGCCATTTACCCTGCGGGCGGAATACATGGGCGGGATCTGAAGCTGTTCTCCCTCAAAGGAAGCCGCACACCGGCGTATCTCCTCTTCGGTTACTTCCACCGGTTTTTCTTCCAGCACCCGGCCTCCCGCATCCTGTGTATCGGTATCTTTTCCCAGCAGCAGCACTGCCTCATACTCTTTTTCGTGATCCGAAAGCATCCCGCACAGTTTCGTGGCTTTTCCCAGGCATACCGGAAGCACGCCTTCCGCATCCGGATCCAGCGTGCCGGTATGGCCGATTTTCTTCTGATGAAGCATGCCCCGCAGCTTCGCCACCACATCATGCGAGGTATATCCCGCTTCTTTATAGATATTGATTATCCCGTTATACTCCATCTTCTCACCCCTGCAGCTGTTTCTCAATGGGTTCCGTCAGCGCGTTGATCACATCGTGCACGGACCCCTGCATGGTACAGCCGGCCGCTCTCGTATGGCCACCGCCCCCGAAGAACAGAGCGATGGCAGCCACATCCACCTTGCCGTTGGAACGCATGCTGACCTTGTACTCCTGCACACCCGTCTCGTAGAGGAAAATCGCCACCTCCACCCCCCGGGTAATCCGCAGCTGATTGACAATGCCGTCCAGATCCGCAGGCGCCACACCGTAAAACTTCAGATCTTTCTGTTTTAAATATCCCACAATGCACTGGCCGTCCAGCAGCATAATGCTCTCCATGATGGTCCGCCCCAGGATCTGATTCTGCACATACGTTTTCGTATAAAAAGAATCCTGAATAATCTGATCAAAAGGAATTCCCTTTGCCATCAGCCGGCCGCCGATCTGCATGGTCCGCTCTCCGGTACAGCTGTACTGGAAGACGCCGGTATCGTGAATAATGCCCGTATAAATGGCCTCCGCGCAGGATTTCCCGATCCGTTCATCCTCCAGAAGCTCATAGAGCACCTCGCAGGTGGAACTGGCGTCCGGACAGATATGATTGATGCGGGCAATGCCGCTGTTGGTCACATGATGATCGATGCAGACCGTATTTTTCGCTGATTCCAGTCCTTCTGCCGCCACACCGATCCTGTCCCTGCTGCTTACGTCAAACAGCAGAAACAGATCGTAAATTTTTCCCTCCGGCCAGCTGCTTTTCGCGCGGCCGATATCCTCGATATAAGAAAATACATCTCTGGGTTCCTCCAGATAAACGTCTGCCTGAATCTGCGGATAATTTTCCTTCAGATACAGGTACATACCCATGCAGGAACCCACGCAGTCACCGTCCGGACGGGTATGTCCGGCAATGGCTACGCTTCTGACACCCTCAAGTATGGATGCGATGTTATTCATCTTCCCCCTCGCTTTCCGAGATTTCCTGATTTACTTCCCGGATCACCTTTGACATATGAATCCCGTATTCGATGGATTCATCCAGGCGGAACTGAATCTCCGGAGTATTCCTGAGATTCAGTCTTTTTGCCAGCAGCCTTCGAATATATCCCTCGGCGCTGCGCAGCCCGGCAATGGTATCGCTCTTTTCCCTGTCATCTCCAAGAACGCTGATATAGGCCTTGCAGGTTTTCAGGTCCGGAGCCACCTCCACTGCTGTCACGGATGTCATCATATGGATCCTGGGATCCTTGATTTCCTCCCGGATAATCAGGCTAAGCTCTTTTAAAACCTCACCGTTGATTCTTGTATTCTTAATGCTGTTTTTTCTCATTTCTATTTCCTTCCGCTTATCTGGGGACCTCCACCATGGTATAAGCCTCCACCTGATCCAGCTCCTGGATGTCATTGAAGCCCTCGAATACCAGACCACACTCGTAGCCGGCTTTCACTTCCTTCACATCGTCCTTGAAACGCTTCAGGGAAGCCAGCGGTCCGTCAAAGATCTGCGCGCCCTCTCTGGTGATGCGGGCGGAACAGCCTCTCTGGAATACGCCATCCAGAACGTAGCATCCGGCAATGGTTCCCACACCGGAAGCTTTAAAGGTCTGACGCACTTCCGCGTGTCCGATGACCTTCTCCTCAAATACCGGATCCAGCATGCCCTTCATGGCAGCCTCCACATCCTCAATAGCCTGGTAGATTACCCGGTACAGCCGCAGATCCACGCCCTCCTGTTCGGCGATGGCCTTTGCCGTGGCGTCAGGCCGCACGTTGAAGCCGATGATGATGGCGTTGGATGCGGAAGCCAGCGTTACGTCCGACTCGTTGATGGCGCCCACGCCTCCGTGGATAATCTTCACCACCACTTCTTCGTTGGACAGCTTCACAAGACTCTGCTTTACCGCTTCCACAGAACCCTGTACATCCGCTTTTACCACGATATTCAGTTCCTTCAGATTGCCCTCCTGGATCTGATTGAACAGATCGTCCAGGGACATCTTGGTCTTTGTCTCCTCCAGCAGACGGTTCTTGTTCTCGGAAATAAAGGTAGCCGCAAAATGCTTCGCTTCCTTGTCGTTTTCCGTTGCCACCAGAATCTCACCTGCGTTGGGTACGTCGGAAAGTCCCAGGATCTCCACGGGTGTGGAAGGTCCGGCCTCTTTCACCCGGCGTCCCTTATCATCCATCATGGCCCTTACCTTTCCGGAGGATGCTCCCGCGGCGATGAAATCGCCCACATGCAGAGTACCCTTCTGGATCAGGATCGTGGCCACCGGTCCTTTTCCTTTGTCCAGCTGTGCCTCGATTACCAGACCTCTCGCCCGGCGGTTGGGGTTCGCTTTCAGTTCTGCCACCTCCGCGGTCAGCAGAATCATCTCCAGAAGATCTCCGATACCTTCATGGGTTTTCGCGGATACGGGAACAAATACCGTGCTTCCGCCCCAGTCCTCGGGGATCAGTTCATACTCGGACAGCTCCTGTTTCACCCGGTCAATGTTGGCGCCGGGCTTATCGATCTTGTTGATGGCCACAATGATTTCCACATTGGCGGCCTTGGCATGGTTGATCGCCTCAACGGTCTGGGGCATCACGCCGTCGTCCGCGGCCACCACCAGCACCGCGATATCCGTGGCGTTGGCTCCCCGCATACGCATGGCGGTAAACGCCTCATGGCCCGGGGTATCCAGGAAGGTAATCTTCTGGCCTTTGATGGAAACCACATAAGCGCCGATATGCTGGGTAATGCCGCCTGCTTCCTTGTCTGTCACATTGGTCTTGCGGATAGCATCCAGCAGAGAGGTTTTTCCATGGTCTACATGGCCCATGACACAGACCACCGGCGGTCTGGGTACCAGGGTGGAGGGATCCTCTTCCTCTTCCTTCAGGAGTTCGGCGATCACATCCACCTTTTCCTCCTGCTCCGCGATGATATTGAACTCCAGGGCGATTTCCTGGGCTTTCTCAAAGTCAATCTCCTGGTTCACCGTGGCCATCACACCCTGCATGAACAGCTTCTTGATGATCACGGACGGCTGCATCTTCATCTTCTCCGCCAGTTCCCGGATGGTCATCTTCTCAGGAAGCATGATCTCCTTGATCTCTTCCTTCTTCTCTTCCTTGGGCTGGGGACGTGCCGGCTTCTGCAGCGCTTTCGGCAGTCTCTGGTTGGGACGGCGGCCCTGATTGGGACGATTTCCGCCCTGTCCTCCTCTTCTGTCCTGCGTCTTCTTCTCCTCGCGCTCCCGTTCTTTTTCTTTATCCTTCTCACGGCTTCTTCCGTCTCTGGCCGGTTTCTTCAGTCCCAGATCCATGGTTTCCATGGAGGAAGAACGATTGTCTCTTCTGTCGGAGGTTCTCCTGCTGTCTCTCTCTCTTCCGTCTCTGTCCCGTCCGTCGCGGTTCATGCCGCCCTTGTCGGAATCAAACCGACGGCCTTCCCCGTTTCTGTCGCCGAAACGGCGGTTTCCGTCGGGACGGCCCTGGCGCTGTCCTCCGGAACGGTTCTGATCGCCTCTGCGGCCGTTCTGATTTCTGTCTCCGTCCGCTCTTCTCTGGGAATCATTTCTGCGGTTCTCCTGGCCCTGTCTGTCGCCAAACCGGCGATTTCCCTCCGGACGGTTCTGGCGCTGCTGCGCGCCTCCCTGATTTCTCTCGTTCTGACCGCCCTGGGGTCTTCTGGTCTGGGAATTCTGCGCTTTCACCTCAGGCGCGGCTCCCTCCTGATTTTTTCCTGAGGCAGCCTCTCCTTTAGCGGCTGACTGCGGCCGTCCCTGCCCCTGCGCGGGGCGCTGTCCTTTCTGCGGACGGCGGAAATTTTTGCCCTCCTGGGTCATGGCATTCTGAGGACGGAATACCTGGATCAGATTTGATTTTTTCTTGGGACGCTCCGACGGTCTGGCCGCGGCGTTCTCCTCCTTTTTGGAAGCAAATGCTTCCCTTACCATTTTTTCATCTTTTTCTTCTAATGTACTCATATGACTTTTTACTTCGATGTTTTTCTCCTTCAAATAATCTAATACCTCTTTATTCGTTTTATGCAGTTCCTGTGCGATCTCATAGATCCTCAGCTTCGACATGCTACCACCAACCTTTCTGTCTTCACGCCAATGGCTGCTTTAACAGGCCCAGCTGCGCTTCAAGCGCCGCCGCAAGGTTCTCATCCGTAATTGCCAGAGTCGCCCGGAATTCTTTTCCCATGGCGTGCCCCAGTTCTTCCTTATCTCCGAACACATAACAGGGAATCTTCCGGTATGCGCACATATCGGCGAACTTTTTTTGGGTATTTCCCGATGCCTCCCGGGAAATAATCACCAGGCGGGCGTTTCCGCTTTTCACCGCCTTTTCTGTGGAAAATCCGCCGCTTTCCAGCTTCCCGGCTTTCATGGAAAGGCCGATCAGTGACAGCACTTTATGATTTTGATTCAATGGCATCCAGCTCCCTTTCAAGGCTTTCAAATACTTCCCGGTCCACCGCAATCTTCAGTGACCGCTCCAGGCCACGATTTTTCATGGCCTTTGCCAGACAGTCCCTGGAAAAGCACAGATAGGCGCCCCGCCCGTTTTTCTTTCCGGTGACATCCAGCGTCACCTGGTTTTCCGGTGTCCGGATCACCCGCATCATTTCTTTTTTATTCTTCATCTCGCCGCAGCCGATGCATTTGCGCAGCGGTACTTTTTTTACACTGCCCATATTCTGTCCTGCCGTTTACTTCTCGTCCTCGGAATCCAAAGCGGCATCCTCCTGCGGCATATCCTCTGCAGGAGCAATCTCCTCCGCTTCCCGGCTCTCATAGTCTTCGTCCTCGTAGGATTCCTCCCCGTAGGGTGGTTCATCGTCATAGCCTTCTTCATCCTGATAATACTCGAAATCGCCGGCTTCTCTGGCCTGCGTCTCGCTCTTGATATCAATCTTGTATCCGGTCAGACGGGCCGCCAGGCGGGCGTTCTGTCCTTCCTTGCCGATGGCCAGGGACAGCTGATAATCCGGCACGATCACCAGGGCGGTCTTTTCGTCGGGATCCGCCAGAACGGAAACCACCTTGGCCGGGCTTAAGGCATTCTCGATCAGCAGCGCCGGATTGTCGTCCCAGTTGATGATATCGATCTTCTCTCCCCGCAGTTCGGAAACCACCGCGTTTACCCGGGCGCCGTTCATTCCCACGCAGGCTCCCACCGCGTCCACATCCGGATCGTTGGACCAGACGGCGATCTTCGTTCTGGAACCGGCTTCTCTGGCAATGCTCTTGATCTCCACAATGCCGTCCCGCACCTCGGTAACCTCCGCCTCAAACAGCCGCTTCACCAGTTCCGGATGGGTTCTGGATACCAGGATCTTGGGACCTTTCGGAGTATCCTTCACTTCCAGCACATAAACCTTGATCCGCTCTGTGGGACGGAATACCTCTCCCTTCACCTGCTCGTTTTCGTTGAGGATCGCGTCCACTTTTCCCAGATTGATGCTGACATTTCTTCCCAGATAACGCTGCACCACACCGGTGACAATATCCTTCTCTTTCTTGTAATATTCATCATACAGAACTTTCCGCTCCTCCTCGCGGATCTTCTGCAGAATCACATTTTTGGCGTTCTGGGTGGCGATTCTTCCGAACTCTCTGGAATGGATCTCCACATTTACCACATCGCCCAGCTCATACTTGGAGTCGATCATTTTCGCGTTGGCCAGACTGATCTCCATCACGGGATCCTCCACCGTCTCCACCACCGTTTTTTCCGCGTATACGCCGAAATCGCAGGTCTCCGGGTTAATGTTCACCTTCACATTGTCAGCCTTACCGAAATGGTTTTTACAGGCCTGGATCAGGGACTGCTCGATGGCCTCCAGCAGAACTTCCTTGCTGATGTTCTTTTCCTTCTCCAGAATATTCAATGCCTCCAGTAACTCTGTGTTCATTTTTTCTTATTCCTCCTTAAAACT
>DVIN01000052.1 GCA_018711275.1 Candidatus Pullilachnospira intestinigallinarum | reverse complement strand
CACATCCGAATATGAGGGGAAGGTGCATGCAGGATGAGGATTGCGATTTGTGACGATGATATGGCGGTTACCGGCGTTATGGACGGTATGCTGCAGAAAATAGAGAAAGAAGAAAAAATTGAAATGGAGGTGGATGTATTTTTCGGCGGCGCCGGTTTGTGGGAGCAGATTCAGCAGACGGGCGCCTACGACCTGATTTATCTGGATATCGAAATGAAGGATATGGACGGAATCACGGTGGCCAGGAAAATCAGGGAAAAGGATCCCTATACCATTCTGATTTTTGTGTCTGCCTACGACAGCTATTTCCGGCAGCTGTTTGAGGTGGAACCCTTCCGGTTTCTGGACAAGCCTTTGGATGAAAAGATTTTCCGGGAGTATTTCCTGCTGGCGTATAAGAGAATCAGCAGCCAGAACGAGCGGTTTGCTTTCCGGTTTGAAAAGCGGATCTATCAGCTGCCGCTGAGGGAGATTGTTTACTTCGAGAGTAATCTGCGGCTGATTTACATACATGGGAAAGACCGGGAATACCGGTTTTACGGGAAACTGAATCAGGTACAGGAGCAGATGGAGAAAATGAGCCGCTATTTTATACGGATTCAGAGGTCGTATCTGGTGAATTATTATCACATTCTTTCCATGAACGGAAAGGAAGTGGAACTGATCACGGGAGAAAAGCTGCCGGTCAGCAAGGAATATAAAGACCGGGCCCTGAGCCGTTACCTGGAACTGCTGGGGGATGCCTGAAGGAGTGTGGAATAAAAAATGTCTGGTGTGATTCAGTCAATTCTGTATGTAATTGTCGTAGAGGAATTTTTTTCCGCTTTTGTTGAGAAAAGAGAAAATAAGAAATGGGTCGTGTGGACAACCTGGATCCTTCTGTTTTTTTACCGGATGGCCGTTATGGTCTGCGCCCAAAACACTTGGCAGAACTTTCTGGGCAACGTGCTGGGAATCTATACGGTGCTTTACATTTTGTATGTTCACAGATGGCAGACTTTTGTTCTGGCACCGGTATGGTTTTTTTCTTTAATGGGCGCTGTTGAAAATGTTCTGGGACTGGCAATTATCTGGCTGCGCGGTAGCATCGACCCGTCTGTCCGTTTATACGGAGCCGTATCAAATATTATTTTCTGGTTTATAACGAAATTTCTGGAGCTGACGGTCAGAAAACCGTTGGCGGATAACGGGAGAAAGCGAACATCGATAATTCTTGCGGTTCTGGCGTTGGCGAACATCTTTTTTGTTATCCTGTTCTTTGACATAAGCAATCGGATCGACAGCTTTCTTGTGCATGGTACATCGTTTGTCTTGATGGCCGCTTTGTTTGTGATAAATATCCTGGCATTTCACATTTATGGTTTTATGTATGATAAAAGAATCATGAAGTATGAAAATGAGCAGTACGTCTATCAGCTGAAACTGTGCATGAAAGAGATGGATGAGAGAAGAGTCACAATGGATGAGATCCGCCGGGTACGTCATGATTTGAAAAATCATATGATTTATCTGCAGAAACTGGTGGAAAGCGATCCCAAAAAGGCCCAGGCCTATATTGGAGAAATACTGAAAAGTTGTTCAACGAAAGAAGTCTCGCAAACGGGAAATCTGGCGGTGGATGCTCTGGTAAATTATAAATATTTGCTGGCAGTACAGAAAAATATAGAGATGCAAGTGGAGATCTGTATACCGGAAGAATTAAACGTGGATACTGCGGATCTGTGTATCATATTGGGAAATCTGCTGGATAACGCCATCGAGGCAGCGGAAAAATGCGAAAAAGAAAAGAGAATCCGGTTGAAGATCCTGTATGGAAACAGAAATATCCGTATTGAAATTGCCAATACATTTGATGGCGAGATCCACAGGATGGAGAACGGGATGTACATGACCAGCAAAAAGGACGCGAAACGACATGGTATCGGGCTGCAGTCGGTTCAGAAAAGTATAGATAAGTATAAAGGAAAACTTGAGACGGACAGATCGGCGGATGGAGATTATTTTATCGTCAGGGTATTGCTTTAAAAGGCAAATTCGCGCGATGGATCCGGGGGAGGGAGAAAAATGGAACTGATGGGAATCATCCAGTCGATTCTGTGGGTGGTGGTTATGGAGGAATTTTTGTCGGAATTTCTCAGAAAAAAACCTGTAAAGAATTACTGGTTCTGGTTGGGCTGTGTCGTATTATTTCTGTACCGGATGGTGGTTATGAACTGTGCCGGAAATGTTTTGCAGAATGCGATTTTCAATATGGCAGGGATTTATCTTTTTCTGCTGCTGTTATACCAGGGGGACTGGTGGTCAAAACTGGTGATGGAGATTCTCTGCTTTTCGCTGAGCAGTGTGGTGGAAAGCGCGGTTGCCCTTCTTGTTATCTGGACACAGGGCTCCATTGATTTTTCCAATCGTCTGTATGGGGTCTGTTCAAATATTTTTTTCTTTCTGATTACAAAAGTTCTGGGACTTTTTTTCAGCCGTCGGACCAGAGTGGTCCGGAAGACAGCCTATACAAAAGTGCTGGCCGGGGTGGCGCTGACGACCATTCTGGTGGTAACATTCCTGGGGATTTTGAATGCCAGGATGAAGGATGAGATTCTGCTGGGTATTTCTCTGGCCCTGGTTGTGATATTGGGTTTTGTCGATATTTTCGGCCTGAAAATTTATGAAATCCTGATGGAAAAGTGGCATATCACCAGAGAGCGTGAGCGCTATGCCAGCCAGCTGGAGCTGTGTGAAAAACAGATGGAAGAGAGGATCACTGCCATGCAGGAGGTCCGAAGGCTGCGGCATGACCTGAAAAATCAGATGGTGTATCTGAAAGGACTGGTGGAGGAAGATCCCGGGAAGGCCCGGGAATTTATTGAGGAAAGTCTGGAATATGAGCAGGGAAAGGTACAGGCCAGAAGCGGAAATCTGGTGGTGGATTCTCTGGTGAATTACCAGTATCTGGTCGCCAGAGAGCGGGGGATTGCATTTGATTTTCAGCTGAAGATCCCCGCGGAACTGCCGGTGGCAGCGGCGGATCTCTGCGTGGTGCTGGGGAATCTGCTGGATAATGCCCAGGAGGCCTGCCAAAAGTGTGCCGGGGATAAGAAGATCCGTCTGGAAATGGAATTTGCGCAGCAGCATCTGAAGATCCGCGTGGAAAATACCTTTGCGGGACAGCTGGTGAAGGATGGAGACGGCAATTATAAAACCACGAAAGAGGATGCGAAGAACCACGGAATCGGGCTGACGTCTGTCAGAAGGTGTGTGGAGACTTACGGCGGCGAGATGAAGCTTGCGGATACGGACGGATGGTTTCGGGCGGAGATTTTGCTGTAGGAAAAAACGACATTTTCCCCGGGGATTCTGACACGTTGCGGATAGGACTTCTCTTCTGTGATATCATAGGAAGCACAATAGAGGATGTACATGGCGGATTGTCCTTGCCATGGAACAGGGCTGAACAGATGAAATTCAGGAGAGGAGGCAGATTATGAAGTACAGAAAAGGAAAGCTGCTGCTGGGGACCGCCTTTCTGGCGTTGGCAGTGACTGCCTGCGGCGGAGAGAAAGAGGCGGATTCGGGAACCGCACAGGCGGAGGAGGCGGCAGAACAGGAAGAAGAACAGCAGATGGAGGAGGCCGGGGAGGAAACAGAAATTCTCGAAGCGCAGGAGACGGAAGATGCGCAGGATCCGGCGGAGGGCGGAACGGAAGACCCTCAGAATACTGAGGCGGCCGGAACAGGAACAGAAGGTTCGCAGAACTCCGGCTTAGGAGCGGATACTTCGGAAGCATCCGGGAATACGGAAGAAGCTTCAGGGAATACCGTTCAGGAGGGAAACGGACAGACGGAAACCACAGCCGGGGACAGCGGACAGGGGCAGCAGTCCGGCACTTCAGATAATGCTGCGGAAACGTCCGACAGCGTACAGACAGCAGACGATTCCCAGGAAGCTGCAGCGCAAAGTCCGGACAGCGGCACGGAGAGCCAGGAAGAAACCGGTGTTCCGGCGAAGGTGAGGATCTATGAGGCAACCTATTTCGCGGAGGCGGTTTACCGGAATGTAAATCTGGAAACGGAATGGCCTCCCTATTGTGAAATTGATATCTCCAATGTCACGGATACTTCTTTTGATTTTACAGTTTATGAACGAACATTTGATGGAGAACCACAGAGAAATCTGATTTTCAAAACCCACACCGCTGTATTCAACGGCGACGGAACCACCGCCGTCTATAACGGACAGGAGTACACCCTGAATTTTACCTTCCCCAATGACCGTCACAGTCTGCCGGACGTGACGGAAATTCAGGTGACGGGATTTGCCCCGCTGGAGGGGGAAACCTATTTATATAATCAGGTGCCGGGACACGAATTTGGATAAGAAAATAACAGGTATGGCATTTGTGACCGGGACGCCGGAAGGGTCAACGGCCATAAAACTTGAAAAATGATTTTCAGACAGCCAAGGATGCGGAGTATTTCCGGAACACGATACGGGAAATACTCCGCATTTTTTGCACAGGGGAAAGCCGGACAGGACCATCAGGCGGACAGATGCCAGCGGCGGCATTTTTCCGCAAGTTTTTTGTAAATGTGCTCAACCATCCATGCTTCTTTGGAAACTTTCAGCGCATCCTCCAGAGACCACCAGGCCACTGCCTGATTTTCTGCTTCATTGACCGTCAGCGGATCCTGTTCGTCCGCTTCGGCCAGGTAAGTGACATTGAGATGCAGGTGGCTGGGAACATAAGCGCCCCGTTTGATGTGACCGTCCACTGTCAGAATTTCCAGACTGAAAATTTCCCTGCTGACCAGTGCGGCGTGGGTGACACCAGTCTCCTCCCGCAGCTCCCGCAGAGCCACCGCGCCAAGATCCTCCTCCCCGTCGGCGTGACCGCCCAGCCAGGCCCAGGAATCGTAGAGGTTGTGGTAAGCCATCAGAGTTTTCGTGCGTTCCTTGTTTACCGTCCATGTGGATGCGGAAAAATGCGCAATCATATTGGAACGGTTCAGATAATCCCGGCTGTGGGACATGAACTGGAGCATCACCTCCCTGTCGCGGGCTTCCTGTTCATTTTCGGGGGTGTAGTTTTGGATATCCTGAAATAAACTCATGGGGTGGGTTCAGACTTCCTTTCTGTTTTGGTTTTGGGGTGAATAAAATTTTTACCTATTATATCACGGAATGGGAAGCGTAAAAATAGACTTTTTGCGATATATAATGGAAAGTGGTGTGCGGCAGGGTAAGAGAAAGTTAGATATACTGTAGAGATTACCAGAAGGCTACTGCGGAAATAGAGAATTTGCAAATTGTACCGAAGAAATTGTAGGGAGCCTACTGCAGAAATGAAGAAAATGCAGATCATTCCACCGCAGAAGCCATCAGAAATCTGCTGTAAAAACGGAAAATTTGCAAATCGTATCATATAAAGTATACAGCTGATACGAAAAACACAAGTCATATCCGCATAAAAGAAATTCTCTTCCCTGTCTTTTATTCCCATCTCAAATGCGAAGTTCCACCCAAAGACGGTTGAAAAAAAGACCAATTCCCCATATAATAGAAGCTAGTTGAAAATATGCAGATACTGAAAAAACCAGAGAAGGCCGGGCAACTGTTCGGATCATGCTTCGGGGGAGGTTCCCATGGATTTTTACAGAAGAGTAGAACTGGTATGCCGGCAGATTCCATATGGAAAGGCGGCCACCTACGGTCAGATTGCGCTGCTTTGCGGTATGCCGAAGCATGCCCGGCAGGTGGGGTATGCCCTTCGTACCGGAAAGGCCGGGGAAGTGTGCGCCCACCGGGTGGTCAATGCCAGGGGGATTCTCAGCGGGGTGGCTTCTTTTGACACGCCGGACCAGCAGAAACTGCTGCTGGAAGCGGAGGGCGTCCCGGTGGAATGGACCCCGGAAGGGTACCGGGTGAATTTGAAAGAGTCTGGCTGGAAAAATACCATGGAAGAGGCCGAAACCCTCCGGTCCCGGTTTGAAAAGGAAGAAATTTGAGAGGATCCTGTGACAGAGAAGCCGGGAGCTGAACTGTAAAATAAATGATTTATGACAATGGGAAGTACGCATGGCGTGCTTTTCACTGTTCTGTGTGGCAGTTGGGCCCTCCGGGTTTCTGTCACCATCCGGCGGATGCCGGAATCAGCGGCAAACTGAAGCTTTGTCAGAGGCGGATTGACTGGATGCGCGCCCGGGCAGAGCCTGCAGACCTATCGCCGACACATCCCATTTTATAATTTCATATGGCCGCGGATTCCGGTGTGGATGCAGGCGGGGACAGATCAGGTTGGCCCTGCTTTTTAGAGAATTTTTGGAAAATCCTTGCGCCGGTGTTTTGACGCGGCAAAGTAAGGAGGAGTGCATTTGCAGATGACATCGCAGGAGGTTTTGAAAAAATATTTCGGATATGATTCTTTCCGCCCCGGACAGGATACGCTGGTGGAGGGCATCTTAAGCGGAAGAGACGCCCTGGGGATCATGCCTACAGGGGCCGGGAAGTCTCTGTGTTATCAGATTCCGGCGCTTTTGATGGAGGGGATTACGCTGGTGATTTCACCGCTGATTTCTCTGATGAAGGATCAGGTTACCACGCTGAATCAGGCGGGGATTCACGCGGCGTTTCTGAACAGCTCCCTGACACCGGGGCAGTACCGGAAGGCATTGTCTCTGATGGTTCAGGGGCGTTACCGGATTGTGTATGTGGCGCCGGAGCGGCTTCTGACGGAATCCTTTCTGGAGGCGGCGGGGCAGATTTCCATTTCCATGGTCAGCGTGGACGAGGCCCACTGTATCAGCCAGTGGGGGCAGGATTTCCGGCCCAGTTACCTGAAAATTTCGGAATTTATCGACCGGCTGCCTGTCCGGCCGGTGGTCAGCGCTTTTACCGCCACGGCCACCCGGGAGGTGAAGGAGGATATTCTGGCGCTTCTGGGGCTACGGGACCCGGTACAGGTGACCACCGGTTTTGACCGGAAAAATCTGAAATTCCTGGTGCAGCATCCCGCCAACAAACTGAAAGCGCTGCTGGATTACCTGGGAGAGCATGACCAGGAATGTGGAATCATTTACTGTCTCACCAGAAAGCTGGTGGAGGAGGTTTCCGGGGAGCTGGTGAAGCGGGGATATTCCGTTACCAGATATCACGCGGGGCTGTCCGATGAGGAGCGGAAAAACAACCAGGAGGATTTTCTTTTTGACCGGAAGCAGATCATGGTGGCCACCAACGCTTTCGGTATGGGCATCGACAAATCCAACGTGCGTTTCGTGGTGCATTACAATATGCCCAAAAACATGGAGAGTTATTATCAGGAGGCGGGCAGGGCCGGGCGGGACGGACTGCCCTCGGAATGTCTGCTGATGTATGCGGGGCAGGATGTGGTCACCAATCAGTTTTTCATCGACCGGATGGAAGCCGCCGGGGAGGAGACGGATCCGGAGACGGCGGCGCTGATCCGGGAGCGGGAGAAGGAGCGGCTGAAGAAAATGACTTTCTACTGTTTCACCAACGACTGTCTGCGGGCCTATATTCTCCGGTATTTCGGCGAGTATGGGGACAATTACTGTGGAAATTGTTCCAACTGCCTCACCCAGTTTGAGGACAGGGATGTGAGTGAGACAGCCAGAATGATCATCGGCTGTGTGGACAGCGCGCCCAGGGAATACGGCATGACGGTGATCGTGGACACGGTACACGGCAGTAAAAATCAGAAAATTGCCCGCACCGGTATGGAGAGAAATCCCTGGTACGGGAAAGGAAGCCAGATTCCGGTGTTTCAGCTGCGGCAGGTGATGAATCACCTGATCTGGCACGGATATCTGACGCTGACGGAGGACGAGTATCCGGTGCTCCGGCTGACCGGCGAGGGCTGTCGGGTACTGGAAGGAGAGCCGGTGGTGATGAAGGTGCCGAAGGAGCGGCCTAAGACCAAGGATGCCGCCGGAAAGAAGTCCAAAGGGAAGCTTCCGGCCGCCGTGGGGGATGCGGATCCGGATCTTTTCGCCAGACTTCGCCAGCGGCGCATGGAGATCGCAAAGCGGGAGAAGGTGCCGCCCTACATTGTATTTACCGACAAGACGCTGGTGCAGATGTGTATTCTTCACCCGTCCACACCCAGGGAAATGCTGAAAGTATCCGGGGTGGGCGAGGCAAAGCTGGAAAAATACGGGGAAGAATTTCTGGAGGTTTTGAGAGAGAATGGATGATCGTTTGCGCAGGCTTCAGGAAGCTCTGCCGGGGCTGACCGGCGACATGCCGCGGGAATTTTTCCGGCTGGCGGAGGTATTTCTGTACGATGCCTTTGAACTGTCCCGGGAGAACGGCCCGGAAGGCGGCGAGATTTTCCGTATCCCCTATATGATGAACGATGCGCTGGAGGCCTGGCTTGCGCTTCGGGACTGCCAAATTGCGGGGGAGTACAGACAGGACGAAAAGGAGTGGGAGGAAGCGGACTCCGATTTCCAAACGCTGGGTCGGCTGGTACGGCGGGAAGCCGATTACGGTCTGATTGTGAAGCAGGGGAGCAATACCTTTACGCTGTGGTTTTCCGGTCTGTCCTGGGAGATGACCTGCTATCAGTACCATCGGATCGGGCATTTCTGGGTGACGGGACAGGAGCAGTGGCGGCGGCTGGTCTATATGCTGGGAACGGTGCATGACAAATACCGCTATCTGGGAGAAGAAGCCTGCAGTCCGCAGGAAATGGAGCTTCTGCCGCTGATGGAATTTCCGCCGTTCCGGCACTGGTCACCTGTCCGGGAATCCCTGGATGACTGGTATGATACCAATCCCGCAGGCGCCCGGCTGGCCGGATGGCTGGCCCGGAAGGCAGGGGACAGACGAATGGAGCGGAAAATCAACTGGTATCTGCGTTTTCCCTGCCGGTTGACCCGCTGGCTGGTGGAGTGGGCCATGCAGGGACCGGGAGGACAGAAGCTGTATGAAGAAATCCGCCGCCGGATATGGGAAGCCTCCGGCCAATACCCGGAAAGGGATTATGGACGGGAGGCCAATGAGCGGATCCGGCGGCAGCGGAGGCAGGTTCATCAGACACTGACTGCCCTGGGATTTTCAGGAGCGTATCCGGAATACCGCAGAGGTTCCATGCGGATTGAGGCGGCGGAGGAGCATCCCTTTACCTGCATGGAAGCAGAGGATTTTTCGTTCCGGATCCGGTTTCTGGTGTCGGAGGGCTGCAAAGAAAATGATGGAATCTGCGGAGGATTTTTCCGAAAGGGAAAGGGACGGGTTGAGGAAAGCCTGGCGTTTCTTGAGAAACCGGCCGGAGAGTGAGAAATGGTTTACAAAAGAGGGAGGAACATTGTAAACTATAGACGTGAAAATGTTCGGATCCGCAGCGGCCGATGGCCGGATGGGAGGAAAGCCATATGTTTGGGAAAAAGAAGAAAATGAAGGAAGTCAAACCATACGATCCCGCAAAGCAGATTCCGGTGATACGCTCCAGCATCTGTACCGGCGAGAAGACGGCGGGATTTGAAGACCGCGGGACAGGAAAATTTGAGGATCTGATGCTGATTGCGTCCGAGGAAGATCTGCGGCAGTTCTGCCGGACTTATGGAGTGGACCGGAAGGATATTGTCACCAGATGGTAGCGGATCCCTTTATGGCCATGCGGCCACAAGTAAGGAAACCCTAAAGGATCCCTTTATGGCCATGCGGCCACAAGTAAGGAAAGGAATTAGTGTATATGACGAAAGAGGAGTTGGCCCTGGAGGTCATTGACAGATTGAAGAAGGAATACCCGGATGCCGGATGTACGCTGGATTATGATCAGGCGTGGAAGCTTCTGGTAAGTGTGCGGCTGGCGGCGCAGTGTACGGATGCCAGGGTAAATGTGGTGGTGGAGGATCTCTACGCGAAATATCCCAGCGTGGATGCGTTGGCTGAAGCGGACGTGGAGGATATTGAGCGGATTGTCCGGCCCTGCGGGCTGGGAAGAAGCAAAGCCAGAGATATCAGCGCCTGCATGAAGATTCTGAAAGAACAGTACGGCGGGAAAGTGCCGGATGATTTCAACGCGCTGCTGAAGCTGCCGGGTGTGGGAAGAAAAAGCGCAAACCTGATTATGGGAGATGTGTTCGGCAAACCGGCCATTGTGACGGATACTCACTGTATCCGTCTGACCAACCGGATCGGTCTGGTGGACGGAATTAAGGAACCGAAAAAAGTGGAGATGGCACTGTGGAAAATCATACCTCCTGAGGAGGGCAGTGATTTCTGTCATCGGCTGGTATACCATGGACGCGATGTCTGTACTGCCCGCACAAAGCCCCACTGTGAGAAATGCTGCCTGGAAGATATCTGTAAAAAGCAGGGTGTGGAATAACCTGTTTTTATAAGGAAACAATTCTTTTTAAATTACAATGGAGGATCTGTTAAGAAAAAACAGGATTGGCGTGCCGGTGATTTTATGGAAACATTTAAAGTCTTTCAGAAATGTTTGAGTGAGGGTACGGCTGAGATTGAAAAGAACGCCGTGGAGATGCATAAAAGATAGAGAATTTGTTCGGGAACCATGATTAATACATTAATTCGGTTGGAATGAAGAAAAAGCGTCCTGGAACCGTACGGAAGGGCATGAAAATACGGTTGAAAAGCAGAAAAGGTGCGCTGGAACCGTATGGAGGGACATGAAAATACGGTTGAAAAGCAGAAAAGGTGTGCTGGAACCGTACGGAGGGACATGAAAATACGGTTGAAAAGCAGAAAAGATGCGCTGGAACCGTATGGAGGGACATGAAAATACGGTTGAAAAGCAGAAAAGGTGTCCTGGAACCGTACGGTGCGGAACGAGGACACAGCAAATAGGAAGAATAACAACCAGTAAGCCATGCAAAAGGCGCAGGGAAGCCGGAAATCAGAGTAAAGACAGATTTTCCTGGAAATATCCTGTTTCAGTTGTATAACTGGCGAATTGAGCGGGAAGTATTGGAAAATTTTTCGGGAAAAGAATCGGAGATCCGAGGTTGTTGAGAAAATGGAAATCCGGACATTTTTTCCAAAATTGCAGACCATGAAAACAGGACCGCCGGGATAAGTCTCTCAGGATATGCAAAGAAATATCCAATTCCTTCTGGATTTTTATGAATATTTATGATAATATTTATAGAATATTTATACTTTTGGGATATTCGCGGGAGAATCAGCGAGGATATCCGGGAAAGTATAAAATATTACCGCCGGATGTTCTCCGGTTTTTCACTGTAAATGTCTGCGTCCGCAGACGTGTTCCAGACAATCGGTGAATCATGAGACGTGCCATCGATTGTGGAACCACGACAACAGGCGTTTGCGCAGATGCTGCGTCTGTCACTGTAAAGAAGGAGGAAATCAAGGAAATCATGGAAAAATTTTTCAAGCTGAAAGAGAACGGCACCAGTGTTTCCACGGAAATCATGGCCGGACTCACCACATTTTTTGCCATGTCCTACATCATTGTGGTGAATCCCAGCGTACTTTCCCAGTCCGGTATGGAATGGGGAGCGGTATTTCTGGCCACGATTATTGCGTCCATTATCGGTACGCTGGTGATGGGACTTGTGGCGAATGTGCCTTACGCCCAGGCTCCCGGAATGGGACTGAACGCTTTCTTTGTGTATACGGTATGTGCCGGTCTCGGATTTACCTGGCAGCAGGCGTTGTCCATGGTATTTATCTGTGGTATTCTTAATATTATCATTACGGTCACAAAGGTGCGTAAGTACATCATCAAATCCATTCCCCGCAGTCTGCAGAATGCCATTGGCGGCGGAATCGGTATCTTTGTGGCATACATCGGTCTTCTGAATGTGGGAATCATCAATTTTGACGGCGGCGTGCCCGCGCTTTCCACACTGAATCAGCCGGCATTTCTGGTGTTTATCTTTGGTCTGGTGCTGACGATTATTCTTCTGGTACTGAATGTAAAAGGAGCTATCCTGATTTCTATTATTGTGACTACACTGGTGGGTATTCCCTTTGGCGTGACCAGCCCTCAGGATACGGTGAGCTTCACGGAAGCCTGTCAGGCGCTGCCGACCACATTCCTGGCAATTTTCCGGGAGGGCGGACTTACCAGCCTGTTTGCGGATCCTGCAAAACTGCCGCTGGTACTGATTACCATTTTCTCATTCAGTATTTCAGATACCTTTGACACTCTGGGAACCTTTATCGGAACCGGACGCCGCAGCGGAATTTTCAGTGATGAGGATGAACGTCTGATGGAAAGCTCTTCCGGGTTCAAGTCCAGACTGGACAAGGCTCTGTTTGCAGACGCCACGGCCACATCCATCGGCGCTCTGTTTGGAACCTCCAACACCACCACCTTTGTGGAGAGCGCTTCCGGAATCGGCGCAGGCGGAAGAACCGGTCTGACCTCTGTGGTGGTAGCTATCTGCTTTGCTCTTTCCGCATTCCTGGCAACCTTTGTCAGCGCAGTTCCCTATGCGGCAACAGCTCCCGCGCTGGTGGCGGTGGGAATCATGATGGTATCCTCTTTCAGGGATATCGAGTGGAACAACCTGGATGAAGCTATCCCCGCGTTCTTCGCAGGAATTTTCATGGCGCTTTGCTACAGCATTTCCTACGGTATTGCTGCAGGCTTCATCTTCTACTGTATCGTGAAGGTGTGCAAGGGAAAAGCAAAAGAAGTGCATCCCATTCTGTGGGTGTGTACAGGTCTGTTTATTCTGAACTTTGTTCTTCTGGCACTTCTGTAAAAGCAATGGATACCCGCTGACGGTGGGGAAATAACAGGGGCCGGTGTACGCATATGAGCTGCACCGGCCCCTGTTTGGAGAAAATACAAAATGAAGCTGATCGGTAAATATTATATTGAGATTGTAAAAAAATATCCCTGGATATTCCTGAAATCCGTGCTGATGATTTTACTGATTACCCTGCTGAATACGCTGATTCCCTGTGGGATGAGGATTTTCATTGAGAGCATCTCTGTGCGGGGCAGCGCGGTGCTGATTCTGGCAGGCGTTCTGGCCTTTGCGGCCGTCATGCTGCTGAATTCTTTTTTTGAAATCCGGTGGTATGTGATTCTGGATGAGCTGGGAGGAAAATGCATCGCGGACCTGACCACAGAAATCGAAGGCGCGCTGGTTCATGCCAGCCGTAATGACGCGGATCAGGTGGGAAGCGGCAGTCTGAAGCATATCCTTTATTCGGATATGCTGGATATCTTCCGGGTGGTGGGACATCATATTCCCAGCATGATCGGAAATATCGTCACTGTTCTGATCTGCCTGCTGCTGTCCGCCAGATACAGTATCCTGCTGACGGTTTATATCACGGCGGCTGCTGCGGGCGGCGCGCTCCTGTCCTTTGCCAGCCGGAAAATCATCATGTCCCGAGCCCACAGAACCAATGCGAAACTGAAGCAGCACCATGCGATGTGCGGCCAGTTTACGGATTCGCTTCCCACCATACAGACCAATGACCTGCTTCCCTACTTTCAGGAAAAAACCAGGGAAAGCATTGCGGATTTCATCACCACCTCCCAGAGCCAGGCGGCGGAACTGATGTTCCAGCAGATCATCAAGTCGGAGGTAAGCTTCCGCAACGCGGACCGGCTGCGGAACCTGCCGGATGCTTACGGAGAAAAAACACTGGATTCCGTTTCTTCCCTGGAGTTTGATCATGTCACCTTTGCCTATCCTTCCCGACCGGGGGATGCGGTTTTGAAAGATATTCATGTTTCTTTCCGTACGGGAGAGCTGATCGCCGTGTTTGGCGGCAATGGAAGCGGAAAATCCACATTGATCAAGCTGATCACCGGCCTGTATCGGCCCACGGGCGGCTGCATCCGCATCAACGGACGGGAAAATTTCGCGTACCGGCAGCAGGAGCTGAACCGGCAGATCCTGTACATTGGCCAGGAAGAGCAGTTTTTGAATGAACCGGTCAGAAGGTATGTGGAGCTTGTCACCGGACGGGAGCCGCTGGAGGAAATGCAGTGGCGAAAGCTGACGGAAAAGGTGAACCTGAATTCTATGGACGGGGAAAGAATGATTGAAAACGAAGGGGCCTCCCTGTCGGCGGGACAGCGGAAAAAACTGCTGATTTTAAAGCTGCTGCTCCGGTCCGAAACCGCGTCGGTGATCGTTCTGGATGAAGTGATGGCAGGACTGGATGACGCCACCCGGCGGGTGTACCTGGAAGAGTTGAGACAGCTGGCAGCAAGGCAGGACAAAATGATATTTGTCATTGAACATTCTCTGGAGGGGGCGTTGGCTTTTGACAGAACGCTTTATCTGGAAGGCGGGCGTATAATTTATGGATAATCAGAAATACATAGAAAAACAGAAATGTTTTATAAGGGCGGTGTCGAAAGACATGGCTCTATTTTATTCGATTAAATCAGGTTGAATTTGCTGTAAGAAGGATTTGAGGTTGGGGTATAAATTCCTCTATTCTACAGATACTACATTTATCCAGAACATGAAGATAA
This sequence comes from Candidatus Pullilachnospira intestinigallinarum, assembly GCA_018711275.1. Taxonomy (GTDB): domain Bacteria; phylum Bacillota; class Clostridia; order Lachnospirales; family Lachnospiraceae; genus Pullilachnospira; species Pullilachnospira intestinigallinarum. Next base: position 13,398 of record DVIN01000052.1, on the reverse strand, counting down.
TGAAAGTACTGTAAAACGGAGGAACAGAACATGAAAGCGACGGGTATTGTAAGACGGATAGATGATCTGGGCCGGGTGGTGGTTCCCAAGGAGATCCGGCGGACGCTGCGGATCCGGGAGGGGGAGCCCATGGAAATTTTTACCGGCCGGGAGGGGGAAATCGTTCTGAAAAAATACTCCCCCATCGGGGAATTGAGCGCTTTTGCCCGGGAGTATGCGGAGGCCCTGGCGCAGAATACCGGTTATCTGGCCTGTATTTCCGATCATGATCAGATTGTGGCTGCCAGCGGACCGGATCAGAAGGACTATATGGGAAAAACCATCAGCCGGGATCTGGAGCAGGCGATTGCCCAGCGGCAGACGGTCTGTGAGGATGGCAGCGGAAGGAAGCTTCCCAGTGTGGTGGAGAACGATCCGGAGGAATATTATTCCGTGGTGGCTCAGCCCATTCTGGCTGCCGGGGACGCCATCGGAGCGGTGGTGATGATCGGAAAAAAAGAGGGTGTAAAGCCGGGAGAGGCAGAGAAAAAGCTGGTGGCGGTGGCCGCCGGATTTCTGGGAAAGCAGATGGAAGAGTAGAAGAGGAAGGCAGCCGCTGTGCAGGAAATTTATCCTTTATGCATGGCGGCTGTCATTTTTGATAATAGAAAGTGCGTCCGGCCTGCTTCCTGTTTTATACCGGCAGCTTTTCCAGGCAGATTTCTTCCCCGGTATGCAGCTGTACATACTCCTCCAGCGTGAGGCCGGTAAGGGCCAGATACAGGGCCAGGGATCGCGTCACATACCGGATGTGCCAGGGTTCCCAGGCGTAGCCGGTGATTTCCTCCTTGCCTTTGGGATACCGGAGGATAAACCCGTACAGCGGGGCGTTTTTGGCCAGCCATTTTCCTTCCGGGGTATCGGCGAAGGATTCTGTCAGCTGGCAGCAGACTGCCGGACAGGAGACATCCAGTGCCAGGCCGGTCTGATGCTCGCTGGTACCGGGACGGGCCACATATAAGTTTACATAAGACTCCGATGTTTCCGCCAGGCGCTTCCGGTAGATTTCTTCCTGCCGGGTATAGGAACGATATCCGGAAATTCCGCACAGACAGAGGCATTGCTGCCGGGCGCTGCAAAATAACTCACTGGCAGCCCGGGCAGCCGGCGCCGCCAACAGCCGCTTTTCATGGCCTGCGGGGGCGTCAAAGGGAATATCGGGTTCCATCAGGCCGTCAGGAACAAAATCTGCCGGCAGCGGGTGGGCGCGGTTGACGAGAAGGGTAAGAAATTCCATGGATTCCACTCCTTATTGCTGAAAATATTGCCAGAAGGCTGCGCAGGTTGCCCTGCCATAACTATACTATATGCAGAAGAGGGATCCGGGATGAGCAGAGACAGGTAGAACTCCTGCGACAGAGAAAAAGGCCGGCGCGGGAGTTCCACGCCGGCCTGCCTGCCGGATTCATGTCATTTCAGCTGCAGCGCCTTCATGCTCATCTCTTCCAGCAGTTCGCTCTTGATTTTATACAGTTTGTCGGACAGATCCACATAAACCTCCTGGGGGTTCACCAGACGGCGGGTCTCCGGCCATAGGGTTTCCTGCTCTTTTTTGCAGATCTCCTGCATTTCCATCACGGACGGGGATTCGTATACGCACAGCCCCTTGTGGAAAATGGGTACCAGCAGTTCCCGCAGGGTGTAGGTACCACCCTTGATCTTTGTCTTTTTCCAGGTCTCGATGGGATCAAAGATAATCATGTCTTTGGACTCGTCGAACACCTCGTCTGCCAGACAGATCAGATCCGCCCGGATCTTTCCGGTAGCCTTGTCATAGATCCGGAAAATCGTCTTGTTGCCGGGATTGGTCACCTTCTCGGAATTCTCCGACAGCTTGATTTTGGGGATAAACTCCGCATCTTCCCGATCCTTGATGGCCGCCAGCTTGTACACGCCGCCGAAAGCCGGGCAGTCCTTGGAGGTGATCAGGTTGGTTCCCACGCCCCAGGAGTTGATTTTGGCGCCCTGGGCTTTCAGGGAATCGATCAGATATTCGTCAAGATCGCTGGAGGCGGAAATCACCGCGTCGCCGAAGCCGGCGGCGTCCAGCATCTTGTAAGCCTCTTTGGACAGATAGGCCAGGTCGCCGCTGTCGATGCGGATACCGTAATTTTTAAACTCCGGGTCCTTTTCCTTCATCTCTTTAAATACCCGGATGGCATTGGGAACGCCGGAATCCAGCACATCATAGGTATCCACCAGCAGAATACAGGCATGGGGATAAAGCTCCGCGTAAGTTTTAAAGGCAGTATATTCGTCCGGAAAACTCATGATCCAGCTGTGGGCGTGCGTACCCTTTACGGGAACATCAAACATTTTTCCGGTCAGCACGTTGGAGGTGCCGATACAGCCGCCGATAACGGCTGCCCGGGCTCCGTAAATTCCCGCGTCCGGTCCCTGAGCCCGGCGCAGACCGAACTCCATGATGCCGTCTCCCTGAGCGGCATAGACCACCCGGGCCGCCTTGGTGGCAATCAGGCTCTGATGGTTGATGATATTCAGAATCGCTGTTTCCACCAGCTGGGCCTCCATCACCGGGGCAATCACCTTCAGTAGCGGTTCTCTGGGAAATACTACCGTTCCTTCCGGAATCGCGTAGATATCTCCCGTAAAATGAAATCCTCTCAGATATTCCAGAAAATCATCCTCAAAAAGCCCCAGACTCCGCAGATATTCCACATCGTCAGGGGAAAAATGCAGATCCCGCACATATTCAATCACCTGCTGAAGCCCTGCCGCAATGGCAAAGCCGCCGTCGCAGGGATTCTTCCTGTAAAAAGCGTCAAAAACCACCACCTGTTCCGTGGGATTTTTGAAATATCCCTGCATCATGGTCAGCTCATACAGATCTGTCAGTAACGTTAAATCCATTGCTCTCATGGCAAATACCCTCCGTCCGTAGTACACGCGGCCGTCGACGAACACGGCCGCGGTTATGTTCTTTTCAGTATACCACCGGAGAGAGGGAAAGTAAACGTTCTGTTCATTTTCGAAAAAGAAAACTGAACTGTTACAAGGAAACGGAAACCGTCACTCCTTCGTAAGCTTCAACGAACCGCCGGAAGGTACGGCCAGTTTCTGAATTCCCACAAGGCCGGAGGCGGGCTGACGCAGAACGGTTTCTCCACAGCAGTCATAAACAGTGAGAAGTCCGGCTGAGGATTCTGAAGGAAACTCCAGATACAGCGCATCGGCAGTGGTGCCGTTCAGCAGCCAGTACTCCCTGCAGTCGTCTTTCGGAATCTCCAGAACCTGGAGATTGTCATAGGATGCACAGATATGAACACCGTTTTTGGAGGCGGACAGCAGCGGATACTGAGTCAGCGGATTTTTAGCCTGAAAGCTTCCTGTCAGAAGAACATCCCGATACGCGATGGAAAAGCGGAGGTAATGCTCCAGAGTCTTTTTCTGCCTTTCGGAAAGTACGGCCAGACGGACCGAAATCTGTAAAGTGGCAAAAATACAGTTGATCAGCTGAATGGCTACATTTTCCGGTGATTCCTGTGCAGGCCACATGAGCATATCGGAATGTACGGCTGTGGAACCGCTGAGCAGGCGAAGATCGGTGATGGCCACGCGGTTGGTAATGCCGGACATAGGGCAGTCGCCTACCCGAAAAATGTTCCCGAATCTGCGCATCTGCGGACCGATATAATTTTGGCGGAATTCGATAAGCAGTTCCGGATTTTCTTTTTTCAGTGTCTGGCTGATTCCCAGCATCAGACAGTACACCGCATCCTGGATTTCATGGAAATCCATTTCCTCATTCCAGGCCGGAGTATCGGGATAGGAGCGAAAACTGTCAATGAAATCCAGTTTAAAACCATCCAGTCCCCATTCCCCGGCAGCTTTTTGATAGGTGGAGATCAGATATTCTCTTACCTGGGGATAACGGGGGTCCAGGATACCGGTATGAAGAACGGGATCATGATGAAGCAGCATATCCTTGAAGGTATTCCACATTTCAGAATATTCACCCATAAAAGGAACACTGTACCAGATCATGCACTTCATACCCAGCTGATGGATCTGGCGGACATGCCGGGCGAAATCCGGGAATTTTCCCGGCTCCGGATTCCAGTCCCCGCAGAATCCATACCCTCTGTTATTGTCGGCTGTCTGCCAGCCGTCATCGATGATAACGGCCCGCATTCCCATGCGGGCTGCCTCCTGATATTCTTTCAGCATGATTTCATCCTGCATATCCTGGTGATAAGAATACCAGGTGGAATACATGGGAAGGCGGGCGCATGAGGGAACTTCCATAGGAGCGTCCGGCAGCAGAGCGTCCCACCAGGCGGAAAGGTCCCGGAGAGTTCTGTAAAAAGGCAGCCTCCGGAAGTCCAGACGGACTGTGAGATGACCGGCCGCTGCCGGTTCGGACAAATGCACAATTATATGAAGGTTCATTTCCCCCGTTTCTTCATGAACCCCGGCCAGAAGATGAATATCCCTGGAGGATTCGCTGACAGCCACGGTCAGAACATTTCTGTCGGCGCCGTCAAAAAAGCATACCACGGGCGCGGAATGGCTGAGATTGACTTCGCTGGGGGAGGCCCAGTCGCCAATCAGCTGTTTGCGCATTCCGGAATCCGGGCGCCATTGCCCGATGATTCCGGAACCATCGATAAAGGTGTGCAGATGAATAAAGGGATGGTCGGCGAGGGGCAGCTGAGCAATTTGTTCCATTTCCCCGGTGACTGATGGATCAGGCGTATATTCATATTGATATTCGGCAACCTCATGGGATATCTGTCGTGAAATACAGTTCAGACGTAACCGATTATTATTTTCTTCCATAATAAAATGATTCATATTTTCTCCTCCATATAAAGCTTAGATATTTACTAAAATATCATAATAAAAATAAAGTTGCAATATCGTTTTAGTAAAAAATGAGGGGAATAAATCGGTAAAAATGACGAAAAAGTAGAAAAGTAATTGACACTGATAGGAAATAGTGCTATATTGAGTTTACGAAAAAGGTGGCCACAGACATTCGAAAAAACTAAAAGTTTAGTAAAAAAGAAAGGAAAAGAGCATGAAAAAGAAACTGGTATTTACAATGACAGGAATTCTTGCAGGTGCGGCGATTCTGGGAGGCTGTGGAGGCGGAACAGAAAAGAACGCGGACAGTGGAAGCAAAACAGATGCTTCTCAGGAGGAAAGCAGTACAGAAGAAAGTCAGGAAACGGATGCGGAGGATGGTAAATCCGGTGAAACCGTAGAGATTACCTATACATCCAGAGGAAATGCCGACGAGATCAAAGTATACCAGCAGGCAGTAGATGCGTTTAATGAGGCGCAGGACGAGGTCCATGTGACTTTTGAGGCGTCCCCTTCCGACGGTTATAATCAGCAGTTAATCACACAGCTGGCGGGTGGAACGGCTGCTGACGTGATTTTTGTGGAGGACACCATCATCAGTCAGCTGGTGAACAATGGAACCATCGCGGATTTGACAGATTTCCTCAACTCCGATGAATCCTATGTTAAACCGGAAGATTTTGATGACAGTGTGTGGGGTGCTTCCAGAAAAGATGACAGAATCTATGGGCTGTCTGTGGATTGTAATCCGGTACTGCTTTATTATTCTCCTTCCATGCTGGAAGAGTTGGGATGCGATGATCCGCAGGAGCTTTTTGAGCAGGGTCAGTGGACCTGGGAAAACTTTGATAAGATCTGCAACACCCTGGTGGAAAACGGCAAGAGCGGCATGGTGCAGAGCGGAGATAATATCCGTCTGTATAACTGGGTATTTGCCAACGGCGGAACCGTATGGAATGGCGATACCTATAAGTTTGATGATAAGGCAAGAGAAGCTTTCCGTTATATCTGTGAGGGCCTGCAGGATGGAAGATTTGTATATGGAGGAACCCTTCCCGATGGCCAGGGAGAGGATGCCATGTTCATGTCTCAGCAGACCGGATTTATTGCGGCTGGTCGCTGGCTGACCAAGACTTTCCATGACGAGGGGATTGACTTTGATTACATTCCCTACCCCTCCAGCGATGGAACCCAGTATACACCGGCTCAGGTTGCCTGCGGCTATCTGTGTGTGAATACCAATTCTGATAATCTGGATGCTGCCATGAAATTCGTATCCTTCTATTGCGGTGAGCAGGGACAGGCAGCGAGAATCGAAGGCGTGGGAACCTCCGTGCCGTCCGTAAAGACGCTGGACAGCCTGATGACAGATTCCGGAGTTCCGGAGCATGTGGATCATATTCTGCAGGTTCGTGCCACTGGATGGACCTCCGGTGATGCGGAAGTTCAGGATGTTATGTACAATGGATTTGCTGATGACACCAAAGCAATTTTTGAGGAAGCCTACATCGGAGGAGAAGATCCGGATGCGGTAATTGATAAGGCAGAGGAAGAAGCTGCCAAGATCATTGCAGATGCTCAGTAAAGGACAATGACAGGACGAATGGGCGGGCGCTGCCCGCCTCTTCGCCGTTGAGATAGGAGATTGAAATGAAAAGAAGACGTAGGTTATGGGGCTGGGTTTTTGTCACGCCCCAGCTGATAGGCCTGATTATTTTTGCGGTAATTCCATTGCTGATGAGCTTTGGAATCAGTTTCTACACCTGGGATGGGATCGCACCCAACATGGAATTTGTTGGTCTCAAAAACTTTATGGATCAGATAATGGATTCCGATTTCAGGAAAGCACTGCTGAACACACTGATCTATACGGTGATGTTCATACCTCTGGATTTGATCCTGGCTCTCATGCTGGCCATGGCAGTGCAGAAAATCAAGGGGAAATCTTTCTACCGGCTGTTTTATTTCATGCCGGTGGTGACTGGCTCTGTATCTGTAGGCGTCATCTGGACATGGATCATGAACGGTGATTTCGGCCTGCTGAACACGATCCTGGCGGCGGTGGGGATCGAAGGCCCCAAGTGGCTGACAGACCCGAAGATCGTTCTGTTTTCTATCGTAATCGTTTCGGTCTGGTGGAATGTGGGATATAATATGGTGCTTCTTCTGGCCGGTTTACAGAATATACCGGAGGTTTACTATGAAGCGGCGGAAATTGACGGGGCAAATAAATGGAATATTTTTCGCCATATCACGATCCCCATGCTTTCACCCACACTGTTCTTTGTGTTGATTATGACGATTATCAGCTCTTTCCAGGTGTTTGACCAGGCATTTGTCATGACCCAGGGCGGTCCAATGAAGGCCAGCTACACACTGGTATATCATATTTATCAGGGGGCCTTTGTGGAGTTCAGAATGGGAAGCGCCTGTGCCTCTTCTGTGATTCTGTTTTTCATTATTCTGGTTATTACGTTGATTCAAATGTATGGTTCGAAGAGGTGGGTGAATTATGAACAGTAGAAAAATAACTCCTGGAAAAGTAATTTTGTATATCGTCTTAAGCCTGGGAGCGTTTATCATGGTACTTCCGTTTCTCTGGACGATATTGAGTTCACTGAAAGATATGAAACAGACCTTTGCAGTGCCGCCCACGATCCTGCCGGATCCGGTGATCTGGGAAAATTATCCGGAATCCCTGTCGGCGCTGCCTTTTGGAAGAGCGTATTTTAACAGTATCTATATTGCCGTGGTGGTAACCGTAGTTCAGCTGTTTACGGCATCCATGGCCGGATATGCCTTCGCGAAACTGAAATTCCGGGGACATAATGTACTGTTTATGCTGTTCCTGGCAACCATGATGATTCCCTCCCAGGTAACCATGATTCCGCTGTTCATTATCATGAGAAATCTGGGCCTTCTGGGAACGCATTGGTCCCTGATTCTGCCGGCAGCTTTGTTCAATGCATTCGGCGTATTCCTGATGCGGCAGTTTATTGCTTCTCTGCCGGATGAGCTGGAGGAGGCGGCCATCATTGATGGAGCCGGTGTGCCGCAGATTTTCTTTCGGATTGTGCTCCCACTGGTGAAACCGTCCCTGGCGGCGTTTGGAATCTTCGTATTCCTGGGGCAGTGGAATAACTTTATGAATCCCTTGATTTTCCTCAATAAAACGGAGACATTTACAGTACCGTTGATGTTGAATTTCTTTAAGGGAACATACGCCACGGATTATCCATTGCTCATGGCGGGAACTGTGATTTCCATTCTTCCGGTGCTGGTGGTTTATATGTTCTTTCAGAAACAGATCATTCAGGGAATTGCCATTACCGGTATGAAAAACTGATGATACCGCATAAATGGTGAGTGTATGCCGGTGACATTCCGGCGGACAAAAGAAAAGACAGGGGCAGTCACTCAAATGTGATATGCCCCCTTTTGATATATGGACAGAGGGAAACGGCTGCGCTCCGGCAGATTGAATGCCGGAGCGCAGCCGTTTTGAGGGGCAGGCTTTACGCTTGTTTTGGAGGCCTACAGCTCTGGCGGACAACCAGCTGGACCGGCGTATGAATGGTCAGAGGATAATTTCGACCTCTGTGGATCTGATCAATCAGCGCATTTGCGGCTGTAATGCCGATCAAAGGAATATTCAGGGAAACAGTGGTCAGAGGCGGATTCAGGAAATTGGTAAAATAAAAGTCATTGATGCCGATCACCGATACATCTTTTCCAATGGTAAGATTATGTTCCTGAAGCGCTTTATAGCCGCCCAGCGCCAGTTCGTCCGAAGCGTAGAGAACAGCAGAGGGAAGCTTCCCTGACCGGATCAGTTCATTGGTGATCTGGTAGCCATCATCGGAGGTGAAATACTCTGTAATCCACATATGTTCCCAGGGATCCAGCTGATTTCGATAACAGTAATTTTCAAAAGCAGTCTGTCGGGGATCCGCGGTTCGTATACGACCTTCCACCCCCAGCTCTGTGATGTGATCGTAGGCATCGATGAAACCGATGTCATACAGATTCAGCTGGTGAAAATAGGAAGTGGCCAGCTGAACCGCTTCATCAAAATTGCATCGCACGGAATCAAAGAGGCCTCTGGGAGAAATGTAATCCACAAATACCTTGTATTTGATGGCTGCGATGACCGGGTGTGAAGGATTCAATGTCAGCTTTCCCAGCACGATCAGTCCGTCCAGACCGTTCAGATCCGAATAACTTCCCTGAAAAGAGTAGAAAAATTCCAGCTGAAACGGATAGCCGCTCTGGTTCAGTGTGGCGATCAGTGTGGAGAAAATTTTTGCATAGTAGTCGTTGTCTTTATCTGCTTCCAGTGGATTATTACCATTGATGATTCCTATTTTCAGAGACTTTTCCGGCTGATCGGATGGAAGAGTTCTGGCCTCTTTTTGGGGCCGTTTCCTTTTGCTTAAATCATAATCCAGGGCTGCGGCCGCTGCGAAAATTTTTTCCTTTGTTTCTGGAAGAACAGAAAATCGGGTATCGTTATTCAGTACCCTGGACACGGTGGCTTTGGAAACCCCGCAAGCCTGTGCTATATCATTGAGAGTTGCCATAGTTTGTCTCCTGTTTAGTAAATATTCTATGTTTACTATACCATAAAGGAACTTCCCCATGCAAGGCGATTTTGGGAAAAATTGTCGTTTTTCTCTCTGAAAATCATGAAAATCTGGACATTATCCCCATAAAATGATATAATCATTTTGTTTGTTTAAAGCGACAAAGTATTGAAGCGGAGAGGGAAAGAACATGAAGATTATTGTCTGTATGAAACAGGTGCCCGCGGGCACCAAAGTGGATATCGACCCGGAAACGGGGGCCATGAAGCGGCTTTCCAGCGATACCCGCACAAATCCCTATGATCTCTTTGCTCTGGAATGTGCCCTGCAGCTGAAGGAAAAGCTGGGGGGAACGGTCACCGCACTGACCATGGGCCCGGCGCAGGCGGAGTCCATGATGCGGGACGCCTATACCATGGGAGCTGATGACGCGGTGATCCTTTCAGACAGAAAGTTTGCCGGAGCGGATGTGCTGAGCACCTCCTACACCCTGTCTCAGGGGGTACAGCTTCTGGGCGGAGCGGATCTGATTATCTGCGGAAAGCAGACCACGGACGGAGATACCGCGCAGGTGGGGCCGGCGCTGGCAGAGCACCTGCACATCCCCCATGCCGCCTGGGTGACGGAGATTATGGAGGCGGATGAGAAATGTATCTGCGTGAAGCAGAAGCTGGCCAGTGTGACGCAGGAATCCAGGATCCCGTATCCCTGTCTGATCACTGTGGACAAGGATATCTGTGTGCCCCGGCTGCCTTCCTACCTTCTGAAAAAGAAGACGGCGAGAAAAGAGGTGCGGATGGTGGGATACAGCGATCTGCCGGATCAGGATATGAGCCGTTACGGGCTGATCGGATCCCCAACCACCGTGGAGCGGATGTTTGCTCCGCCCGAGGAAAAGAGGCAGGTGTACCTGGAAGGAAATACCGCTGAAAAAACAGAGCGTCTGTTTGCGGTTCTTACTGAAAGAAAAATTATCTGAGGAGCAGCGAGAGATGGAATTTTTAACATTTGACGCGGAAACCTGTACCCTCTGCGGCCGGTGCGTGGACGCATGTCCCTTCGGAGCGCTGACCATGGAGAAGGAAGGAATCGTGGTGGGCGACGGCTGCCGTATGTGCGGCCTGTGTGTCCGTCAGTGTCCGGTACAGGCCATCCGTTTTGAACAGCGGGCCAATGAAGTAAATAAGGAGGACTGGAAGGATTTCCTGGTTGTGGCAGAGCAGGAGCGGGGAGAAATCCATCCGGTGACCCTGGAGCTGATCGGAGAGGCCCTGAAGATGGCCCCCAAAGTGGGATTTCAGGTAAACTGCCTGATCATCGGGGGTGAAGGAACAGAGGAGAATGGAAAGAAACTTCTGGAGTATGGAGTGTCGAAGGTATTTGCCTATGAGAATGAGGCCCTCACGTATTTCCGGGCAGACAATTACACGGATGTGGCGGCGGACTGCATCGCGGCCACGAAGCCGTCGGCAGTGCTGATCGGAGCCACCGAGCTGGGCCGTTCCCTGGCGCCCCGGCTGGCCACCCGGTTCCACACCGGGCTTACGGCGGACTGTACCAGGCTGGATATCAAGGAAAATACGGATATGATCCAGATTCGTCCCGCTTTCGGCGGAAATATCATGGCGCAGATCGCCATCGCCAAATCCCGGCCCCAGTTTGCCACAGTCCGTTACCGGGTGATGGATCAGGCCACGAAGGTAGCGCGGCCCGCAGGAGAGGTGATCTCATGCCGGGTGACGGAGGAAATGGTATCCTCCCGGATTGAAATTCTTTCTGCCCAGGTGGTGGAAAAGAAGAAGTCGCTGGAAGAAGAGGATGTGATCGTGGTGGCAGGCCGGGGAGCCCGCACGGAAGCCGGTGTGGCCCTGTGCGGCAGGCTGGCAAAGGCCCTGGGAGGCCAGTTGGCATTTACCCGTCCCATGGTGGAGGACGGCTTCGGCGACACGGCGCACCAGATCGGACTTTCCGGAAGAACGGTGCGTCCCAGACTGATCATCACCTGCGGAGTGTCGGGCGCCATTCAGTTTACTTCCTGCATGAATCATTCCGACTGCATCGTGGCCATCAACCAGGATCCGGAGGCGCAGATTTTCAAAACCGCCCATTACTGTATCGTGGATGACCTGTTTGCGGTGGTGCCCAGACTGACAGAACTGATTGAAAACCGGAAGGAGGACTGAGAAGATGGCATATCCTTATAAGAAAATGGATGAGGACGATTTTGCGTATATCCGCTCGGTCACTGCCTGCGACCGAGTCTGGGTGGGGGATGAAATTGCCCGGGAATATTACCGGGACGAGATGCCGGAATACGGCGTATTTCCCCCGGAGCTTTATGTGGAGGTCATTAATAAGGAAGAAATTTCCGCCATCATGGCCTACGCCTATGAGAATAATATCCCGGTGGTCTGCCGGGGAGGCGGTACGGGGCTGGCCGGAGGGGCCACCTGCAAGTACGGCGGCATCATGCTTTCCGTGATGCGGATGAACCGGATTTTCCCGGTGGATCACAAGAACCAGACCATCACGGCTGAGCCGGGAGCGCTGCTTCTGGATATCCAGCAGGCTGCTGCTGCGGAAGGACTGTTTTATCCGCCGGATCCCGGAGAAAAAACAGCCTCCATCGGCGGAAATGTCATCACCAACGCCGGAGGCATGAAGGCGGTCCGCTACGGACTGACCAGGGATTTTGTCCGCTGCATCGAGGCGGTGCTGCCGGACGGCTCCATCATGAATTTTTCCTCCAATGTGGTGAAAAATACCACCGGCTACGCGGTGAAGGACCTGGTGATCGGTTCCGAGGGAACCCTGTGCATCCTGACACAGGTGACGCTGAAACTGCTTCCGGCGCCCACCTGTTCCAGCACCCTGGTGATGCCGTTTGCCAGCCTGGAGGAATGCGCGGACATGGTGCCGAAGGTACTGGAACTGCCTTTTGTTCCCACAGCCATTGAATTTCTGGAGCGGGAACTGATCGAGATCGTGGAGCGGAATCTGAACAAGCATTTCCCGGTGACGGACGGGGAAGCGGTGCTGATCGTCATGTACGACGCTTCCAGCCGTCAGGAACTGGACAGCGCGGTGGAGGCTGCCGCGGAAGCCGCCATTGCTAACGGCGCCAGCGACTGTTATATTGCGGATACTCCGGAGCGGGCCGGTACGGTCTGGGATGTGCGGGGTGCGATCCTGGAAGGCATGAAGGCGGATTCCGTTTCTCAGGAGGAGTGCGACGTGGTGGTACCCCGCTCCCGGATCGCCGAGTATGTGAAGGCGGCCAAACGGATTGCCCTGTCCAAAGGGATCCGGGTGGAACCCTGCGGCCACTGCGGCGACGGAAATATTCATACGGAAATGCTGCGGGATAAGGGCATGAGCGACGAGGAATGGAAGAGCGCCACCCACGCCTGCCTGAAAGAACTGTATGCTCTGTCCAAAGAACTGGGCGGTCAGCTTTCGGGAGAACACGGTATCGGAAATGGCCGTCTGGAGTTTCTGGAGGAATTTGTGGGACCCCGGATGATTCAGCTTTACAAAGCCATCAAACTGGCCTTTGATGACCGGCTGATTCTGAATCCCGGAAAGGTAGTGGAATTTAACAAATAACGAAAAAAGAGGAAAATGGAATGAGTAATAAAAAATCGCTGCTGGTGGATAAGAGCAGAATGCCGCTGGCCATGGGAATTGCCTTTGTGGCATTTACCACCCAGTTCGGAGGCGGATTCGCCTCCGGCGCGCAGATTTATCAGTATTTTATCAATTACGGCATCTGGTGCCTGGTGCTGCCGCTGCTGACCCAGGGACTGTACGCCCTGTTTTTCTGGTATGGCATGCGCTACGCCTACAAACATAAAACTTATGATTACCGAAGCTTTTCCGACAGTCTGTACGGAAAAACCCGCCATGTGATGTCCAATCTCTATGAGATCTGTTATCTGATCATGATCGG
>DVIN01000051.1 GCA_018711275.1 Candidatus Pullilachnospira intestinigallinarum | reverse complement strand
GCATATTTCTTCTCATAGAGGATAAAATATAAGCAAGTTATGGAAGGATGGAAAACAAATGGAAATGGATAAAGCCCAGTTTGCCGAAAAACTGAAAGCACTTCTGGATTTGGCAAAGAAGAAAAAAAATGTTCTGGAATACCAGGAGATCAATGACTTTTTCCAGGGAATTACACTGAACGCGGATCAGATGGATCTGATTTTTGAATATCTGGAGAATAACGGAGTGGACGTGCTCCGGATGCCGGAGGATGATGCGATTCTGGAAGCGGATGATATTCCCCTGGAGGACGAAGAGGTGGATATGGAAAATATCGACCTGTCCGTTCCCGAGGGCGTCAGCATCGAGGATCCGGTACGCATGTATCTGAAAGAAATTGGCAAGGTGCCTCTTCTGAGCGCGGAGGAGGAGATCGAGCTGGCAAAGCGGATGGAGCAGGGAGACGAGGCCGCCAAAAAGCGTCTGGCGGAAGCCAACCTGCGTCTGGTGGTAAGCATTGCCAAGCGGTATGTGGGTCGTGGAATGCTTTTCTTGGATCTGATTCAGGAAGGAAATCTGGGACTTATCAAGGCTGTGGAGAAGTTTGATTACCGGAAGGGATACAAGTTCAGTACCTATGCCACCTGGTGGATCCGTCAGGCGATCACAAGAGCCATCGCGGATCAGGCCAGAACCATCCGGATTCCTGTTCATATGGTGGAGACCATCAACAAGCTGATCCGGGTATCCCGTCAGCTGCTGCAGGAGCTTGGCCGTGAACCTACTCCCGAGGAGATTGCGGAGGAGATGAACATGCCGGTGGAGCGGGTTCGGGAAATCCTGAAAATTTCCCAGGAGCCGGTATCCCTGGAGACGCCTATCGGAGAGGAAGAGGACAGCCATCTGGGAGACTTTATTCAGGATGATAATGTGCCGGTGCCTGCGGACGCCGCCGCGTTCACACTGCTGAAGGAGCAGCTGGTGGAGGTGCTGAGCACCCTGACAGAGCGGGAGCAGAAGGTGCTGCGCCTGAGATTCGGACTGGACGATGGAAGAGCCAGAACTCTGGAAGAAGTTGGAAAAGTTTTCAATGTCACGAGAGAGCGTATCCGTCAGATCGAGGCGAAGGCCTTAAGAAAGCTGCGTCACCCCAGCCGCAGCCGGAAGCTGAAGGATTATCTGGACTGATGCAGCTGTCTGTTCGGCTTCGGATGAACGCGTCTCTTGTGACGCCGGGAAACCGGCTGGCCGATGTGGGAACGGACCATGGATACATACCCATTGCCCTGGTGGAAGAGGGAACGATCCCTTCCGCCCTTGCTATGGATGTCAATCGGGGACCCCTGCTGCGGGCGGAGGAACACATTCGCCTGGCAGGGCTTACCCCGTGCATCAAAACCCGCCTTTCCGACGGCCTGGAAAAACTGGGCCGCGGGGAGGCGGATTCTGTTCTTGTGGCGGGGATGGGCGGGCCGCTGATGATTCGGATTCTCCGGAAAGGGAAAGAGAGACTGGCAGGCGTCCGGGAACTGATTTTGCAGCCGCAGTCAGAAATCGGACTGGTGCGGCATTTTCTGGAAGAGAGCGGCTGGAGCATTGACGCGGAGGATATGGTCCGGGAGGAAGGAAAATATTATACTGCCATTCATGCCGTGCCTGGGGAGATGGTCTGGGGGCAGGAAGTATTTTACCGGTACGGAAAAACGCTTCTGGAAAAACACCATCCGGTTCTTCGGATGTATCTGGAGGAGAGGCGCAGGGTCTGCGGCCTGATCCTTGAAAATCTGAAAAAAAATGGCCGGAATACGGAGATGATCTCTGGAAGAATCCGGGAAATGGAGCAGGAACTGGATATTGTCAGGGACGCGATGGCATATTATAAACAATGAACGGAAATGCTTTCATATGGCTGTTAGGCCGACAATGAGAACGGAGACGGGAGGAATGGCATTTATGGGCAACAGAATGTGCCGGGTGACAGTTGGTGAAGAAACAAAATCTTATCCGGAAGGAACCTGCTATGGAGAGATTGTGCAGGATTTCTCCTCTCTTGCGGGGGATCCGGTGGTGCTGGTGATGGCAGACGGAAAGCTGAGAGAACTGCATAAAAAAGTACACCGGGATTGTCGGCTGCGTCTGATCACCACGGCGGACAGTATCGGGCATAAAACCTATAAGAGAAGCATGAATCTGCTGTTTTTAAAGGCGGTATATCATGTGGCCGGACACGAGAAGATCCGCAAGGTGGTGCTGCGCTTTGCGGTGGACGCGGGGTTTTACTATACCATTGACGGAGATGTGACGGTGGATCAGGCATTTTTGGACCAGGTGGACGCCTATATGCGCGGCCTGGTGGATCAGAAGCTTCCGGTGATGAAACGCAGCATTTCCACTTCGGATGCCATTGAACTGTTCCACCGGCATGGAATGTATGACAAAGAAAAACTGTTCCGTTTTCGGCGGGTATCGAGGGTGAATATTTACCGGCTGGAGGATTTTGAGGACTATTATTACGGATATATGGTATGGCACACCGGCTACCTGAAATATTTCCGCCTGTACCCTTATGAGAACGGCGTTCTGCTTCAGATGCCCCGGAGAAAGAATCCCCGGGTGGTGCCGGAGTTTGCCCCTTCCCCGAAGATTTTTCAGGTGCAGATGCAGGCGGAACGCTGGAGTGAGATGATGGGAATTTCCGTAGTGGGGGAATTGAATGAAAAGATTTCCCAGGGGGAGATGAAAAATCTGATTCTGATTTCCGAGGCGCTCCAGGAGGGAAATATATCCTCCATTGCGGAGCAGATCAAGGCCAGAGGCGACGTGAAGTTTGTAATGATCGCCGGTCCCTCTTCTTCGGGGAAAACCACCTTTTCCCACCGGCTGTCTATCCAGCTGGCAGCTCATGGCCTGAAACCGCATCCCATCGCGGTGGACAATTATTTCGTGAACCGGGAGGATACCCCCAGAGACGAGAATGGAAATTATAATTTCGAGTGTCTGGAGGCCATCGATGTGGAGCTGTTCAATCACGATATGAAGGCGCTTCTCAACGGGGAGCGGGTGGAAATGCCACGGTTCAATTTCAAGTTGGGAAAACGGGAGTACAAGAAGGATTATCTGCAGCTGGGGAAGGAAGATATTCTGGTGATTGAGGGAATTCACGGCCTCAATGACCGTCTCAGTTATTCCCTTCCGAGAAAAAGCAAGTTTAAAATCTATATCAGCGCCCTGACTCAGCTGAATGTGGATGAACACAATCGGATTCCCACCACTGACGGAAGACTGATCCGCCGGATTGTCCGGGATCATCAGACAAGGGGGACTTCCGCCCGGGAGACCATCGCCATGTGGCCGTCGGTGCGCAGAGGAGAGAGCGAGAACATTTTCCCCTACCAGGAAGAAGCCGATGTGATGTTTAATTCCGCCCTGCTGTACGAACTGTCGGTGCTGAAACTGTATGCGGAACCTCTGCTGTTTCAGATTGAGAAGGATGAGCCGGAGTATTACGAAGCAAAAAGGCTTCTGAAATTTCTGGATTACTTTGTTGGAGTGCCAAGCGAAGACATTCCGAAGAATTCCATCCTGCGGGAATTTGTGGGCGGAAGCTGCTTCGATGTCTGATGGACGGTGCAGTGTCCGAAAATACTTCTTCCGGAAACAGCGTCGGATCCGCACCTCGGGACCGACAGGAGAGTTCTGAATACACGGAGGATGGAACAAATGGCTGCCAGTGCGTCGAAGGGGAAGAAAGGTTTGACGTTGCAGGTCTTCTGTGATAGAATGAACCGGTAAGTAGAATAAATGATCGCGGCTGACAGAGCCGAAAGGTGTCAGGTGAGGAAAGTCCGGGCTTCATAGGGCAGGATGCCGGATAACGTCCGGTGGAGGTGACTCCAAGGCCAGTGCAACAGAAATATACCGCCGGCTTCGGCCGGTAAGGGTGGAAGGGCAGTGTAAGAGACTACCGCCTTCCCGGTAACGGGAGGGGCACATGTAAACCCCATCCGAAGCAAGACCGAGAAAAAAGCAATGTGGCTGCCCGTCACGCTTTTAGGTGGGTCGCTTGAGCCTGCTGGCGACAGCAGGACTAGATAGATGATCATTCACGACATAACCCGGCTTACAGTTCTGCTTACCATTGGGACAATCGGCTGCGGCGATGGATGCCGCAGCCTTTTTCTGTCATTGGAAGACTTTCTCCCGTGGCAGAATATCTGTAAGTGGAGGAAATTGGTATGGATAAAATCATTCTGGCGTCTCAGTCTCCCCGCAGACGGGAACTGCTGACTCAGATCGGACTGCCCTTTCAGGTGATTCCCAGCTCGGTGGAGGAAGTGATCACCGAGACAGATCCCGGACTGGTGGTGCAGCAGCTTTCCAGACAGAAGGCCGAAAATGTGGCCGAAAGCGTGCTGCGTGACAGAAAAGATGGGGGACAGCTGGAAAAAAACGCAGGGCAGGAGGAAAACAGCCGGGAGGGAATCCTGGTGATTGGCGCGGATACGGTGGTTTCCTATCAGGGACAGATCCTTGGAAAACCCGCCGATGCCGATGACGCTTTTCGGATGCTTTCCATGCTGCAGGGAAAGGCACACAGCGTTTTTACAGGAGTGACACTGATCCGGAAAGGCCCCCAAGAGGAGTGGCAGGTCACTTTTGCCGAGGAGACCCGGGTGTATATGTACCCCATGTCAGAAGAGGAGATCCGGTGGTATGTAAAGACGGGAGAACCCATGGACAAGGCGGGAGCTTACGGGATTCAGGGATTGTGTGCCCGTTTTGTGGAGAAAACAGAAGGAGACTACAATAACGTGGTAGGACTTCCGGTGGGAAGAATCTGGCAGGAACTGAAAAACAGAAAAGTACAGACCGATTGACGGAAAGAGGGAAACGACAGATGAAACTGACGGGATACGAACATCAGGTACAGTATTACGAGACGGATCAGATGGGCTGTGTGCATCATTCCAATTACATCCGGTGGTTTGAGGAGGCCAGAACCGCCTATCTGGATCGGCTGGATATGGGATATGCCAGGATGGAGCGGGAAGGGATCATGAGCCCGGTGCTCCAGGTTCAGGCGGAATATAAATCGATGACCCGCTACGGCGAGAAGGTAAGCATCGAGATGGAGATCGTAAAATATAACGGTATCCGTCTGACACTGGCATACAGGATCAAAGATTTTGCCACCGGTCAGCTGCGCTGTACCGGAACCAGCAGTCACTGCTTTCTGGACCGGGAGGGACGGATTGTCTCTCTGAAAAAAGAAAAGCCCCAGTGGGATAAAAAACTGAGAACACAGATGGAGGAAATGTAAATGGCTATTCATTATAACAGGGAAAATAAAACCTTTACGCTTTCCACAAAGAATACTTCCTATCAGATGAAGGTGGATACTTACGGCGTGCTGATTCACACCTATTACGGGGAATCCGTGGGCGATGCCGATATGAGCTATCTGATCGATTTGCGGGACAGCGGATTCTCCGGCAATATCTACGAGGCAGGAAATAAAAGAGACTATTCTCTGGATACGCTGCCCCAGGAATATTCCAGCAGCGGCGTGGGCGACTATCGGATCACCAGCGTCAGCGTCCGCAACCCGGATGGCTCCGACGCGGTGGATCTGCGGTATGACTCCTTTGAGATTGTTCCCGGAAAATACGATATTCCGGGGCTTCCCGCCCTTTACGGTGGACCGGAAGACGCGGATACGCTGAAAATTACCATGAAAGACCGTGTGACCAGGCTGTGTGCCGTGCTGTATTACAGCGTCTGGGAAAAACAGGATATCATTACCAGAAGCGTACGCTTCTACAACGGAAATGAAAAACCGGTTATTCTGAAAAAGGCAGTTTCCATGAACCTGGATCTGATGCATGGCCAGTGGGAACTGATGCATTTTCATGGACGCCACTGTATGGAGCGTCAGATGGAGCGGATTCCGGTGATGAGCGGAAAAATGGAGGTGAGAAGTACCAGGGCTTCTTCCAGCCACCATCACAATCCCTTTGCCATTCTCTGTGCCCCGGAGACCACGGAGATGGCCGGACCCTGCTACGGGGTGGGACTGGTATACAGCGGAAATTATTCCATCCAGGTGGAGAAGGATCAGATGAATCAGGTGCGCCTGACGGCAGGAATTGCCAAAGAACTGTTTGCCTGGCAGCTGGATCCGGGGGCGGAGTTCTGCACGCCCGAGGCAGTGATGACTTTCAGCGGGGAAGGACTGGGACGGCTTTCCTCCAATTTCCACCATATTGTACGGGAACATCTGTGCAGAGGAAAATACAAACATGAGCGCCGTCCGGTACTGATCAACAACTGGGAAGCCACCTATTTTGATTTCAACAGTGAGAAAATTCTGGAGATCGCCAAAGGAGCGGCGGATCTGGGTGTGGAGATGCTGGTTCTGGATGACGGATGGTTTGGAAAGCGGGACGACGATACCAGCGGACTGGGCGACTGGTTCGTCAATGAGAAGAAACTTCCGGGCGGCCTGGCCCCTCTGGTGGAGCAGGTCAATGCGCTGGGACTGAAATTCGGTCTCTGGTTTGAGCCGGAGGCGGTATCGGAAGACAGTGATCTGTACCGCGCACATCCGGACTGGGCGATTCATATTCCGGAGCGGCGGCCCAACAGAAGCCGTTATCAGCTGATTCTGGACATGTCCCGCCAGGATGTGAGAGATTATCTTTATGAGAGAATCTGCGCGATTCTGGACAGCGCCAATATCGAATATGTAAAGTGGGATATGAATCGGAATATCAGCGATGTGTACAGCACCAATCTTCCCAAAGAGCGGCAGGGAGAGGTATGTCACCGGTATATGCTGGGACTGTATGAACTGCTGGAGAAGCTGGAGACCCGTTACCCGGATGTACTCTGGGAAGGCTGCAGCGGCGGAGGCGGCCGGTTTGATCTGGGTATGATGTATTATTATCCCCAGATCTGGTGCAGCGATGACACGGATGCGCTGGAGAGGATTCGGATTCAGTACGGAACCTCCTTTGGTTACCCCATCTCCACGGTGGGCTCCCATGTGTCGGCGGTGCCAAATCATCAGACCGGAAGAATCACACCGCTTTCCGCCAGAGGCATTGTGGCAATGGCAGGAAGCTTCGGCTATGAGCTGGATCTGAATCTTCTGTCCGAGGAGGAAAAGGAGGAAGTGAAGGAACAGATCCGTTCCTTTAAGAAATATTACAATCTGACCCACGAAGGAGAGTATTACCGGCTCACCAATCCCTGGGAAAATCAGCTGTATGCCGCCTGGGAATTTGTTTCCCAGGATCAGACGGAGGCCCTGATCTGCGGTGTTCAGATGCTGGCACAGCCCAACAGTCCTTCCCAGCACATCCCGGTGCGGGGACTGGATCCGCAGAAACAGTATGAGATCAATGGGAATGGTCAGATTCTTTCCGGCCGTGCGCTGATGGGCGGCGGACTGAATTTCCCCCGGCAGGAAGGAGACTGCATGCCGGTGGAATTTTATCTGAAGGAGAAAAAGTAAAAACATAGAGAAGGGGGTTTTTACAGATGAAAAGAACGGCGATTGTTTTGGGAGCGGGCTCCAGGGGAAATGCCTACGCAAGTTACAGCCTCAGCTTTCCCCGACAGCTTCAGATCACAGCAGTGGCGGAGCCGGATGAGGAACGCCGCAGAGTCTTCGCACAAAAATACGGAATACCGGAGGAACGCTGTTTTGCGGGATGGGAGGAGATCCTTGACAGGCCGAAGATGGCGGACGCGGCCTTTGTGTGTACCATGGACGATATGCATACGGAACCGGCTGTACGGGCCCTTAAAAAAGGCTATCATGTACTCCTGGAAAAACCCATGAGCAACACTCCCGGGGAATGTCTTGCGATTACAGACGCGGCGGAGGCCTCCGGAAGAATTCTTTCCGTCTGTCATGTGCTGCGGTATACGCCTTTTTACTGCACGCTGAAAAAACTGGTGGAAGAGGGCGCGGTGGGAGAAATTTCCACGGTGGATCAGATTGAAAATGTGGGGTACTGGCATCAGGCGCACAGTTTTGTGCGGGGCAACTGGAGAAACAGTGAATTAAGCAGCCCTATGATTCTTCAGAAAAGCTGCCATGATCTGGACATTATTTCCTGGCTGATCGGGCGGCCCTGCCGGTGGATTTCCAGCTTCGGAAGCCTGCAGCATTTTGACGCGGCACATGCGCCGGAGGGGGCGCCGGACAACTGTATGAAAGGCTGTCCCCACAGTGAGGACTGTCCGTATTACGCGCCGAAGATCTATCTGACCGGGAAGAAGGACTGGCCGGTGGATGTACTGACTACGGATCTGACGGAAGCAGGGATTCGGAAAGCCCTGAAGGAAGGACCGTACGGAAGATGCGTCTACCACTGTGACAATGATGTGGTGGATCATCAGGTGGTGAATATGGAATATGAAGGCGGCGTGACGGCTTCTTTCACCATGACCGCCTTTACTGCTCAGGTGAACCGGGAACTGAAGATCATGGGGACGGAGGGACAGATTGTCGCCGATATGAATGTAAACCGCATTGTGCTGCAGAGATTCGGGGAAGAGGAGAAAGAGATTCCTTTTGTGGAAGAAGGAGGGGACCAGTTTGGCCATGGAGGAGGAGATTTCGGGATTGTGAAAAACTTCCTGGGCCTTCTGGACGGAACGGGGGACAACCGGACGTCGGCAAGCGTTTCCCTTCAGAGTCATCTGATGTGTTTCGCGGCGGAAAAATCCCGCCTGGAGCACCGGACGGTTTCCATGGAAGAAATGGAGAAGCTTTCCGAAAGATAGAAAAAGCGGGGCTGCCGCAGAACCGGAGACAGGAAATCAATTCCGGTTTTGCAGCAGCCCCGGCTGTTTATTCCATACAGAAATCCTTCAGATCCTGTTTCAGATACAGCCTGGCCAGATCCAGATCTTTTTCCTCCAGGGCCTCGATGATCCGGATATGGTTTTTCAGGTCATTGGGGATGGCGGTGCGGTTCCAGTGTGACCAGTAGAACTGAGCGTAGGCCAGTTTCAGAAAGTTCATGGCCGTTTTCAGCTGCCTGTAAATATATTTGTTGTCTGCCATGGCTGCCAGGCGCAGATGAAAATCCATATTCCGGTCCCAGTGCTGCCAGACGTTGCTGTCATCTCTGGCGTCATCGCTGATCAGCTCCCGAAGAGCCTCCAGATCCTCCGGCCGCATGGTCAGGAAGGATTTGATAAGCACATGATCCTCCAGCGCGGAACGAAACTCCATGATTTCATTCACGGTATCCCTGGTAAAGCTGACCACCCGGTAGCCATATCGGGGAATATTCTCAAGAATCCCCTCGCTGGACAGAATCAGCAGAGCCTCCCGCACAGGAGCCTTGCTGACATGGTAACGCTCCACCAGCGCCTGCTCGTTGAGAATCTGTTCACTTTTGAATTCTCCACTGACAATCCCGTCGATAATTTCCTTGTAAATCTGTTCTTTCAATGTCTGTCTCTGTTTCATAAGTACTCCTTTGTCAATGGGTCTGCGGTCTGTATGTATTTTATGAGTTGTGACAGGATCTGTTTTGGGAGCCTGCGGAAAAAACGGCCGGTCCGGTTTATTCGCCGATCATGATCCGGACGATCTCCCGGTCGGTCTCCTGCATACCCTCCGATGCCAGAATCCCCACGCTGCGGATGGTATTCTCCACGCCTTTTTTCACGATGCCGTCTCCGCCCCGGAACTGCTGGCCTTCCTTGTACATGAAGTATCCCAGAATCCCCGCGTCCACAGAGGATGCGATTTTTGCCGCACAGGACGCCTTGGCTCCGTCACAGATGGTTCCGGAAATGATGGCAAGACCGTTGACCAGTGTGTGAGCAATTTCCACATAACGTCCGCCGTGCAGCCAGGCGATCCCGGCTCCGGCTCCGCATCCCGCGCCTACGGCCCCGCAGTAAGCGGAAAGTCTTCCGATTCCCTGCTTGATGTGCAGCGTGGAAAGATTGGAAACTACCAGCGCCCGGTACAGATCCTCCTGGGAACTTTTCAGCTCCTCCGCATAGATGATAACGGGAACAGAGGCCGTCATGCCCTGATTGCCGCTGCCGGAACAGATGACTACAGGAAGCTCGCAGCCATTCATCCGGGCATCGGAGCCGGCAGCCGCCATGGCTTTGGCACGGATCTTCACATCGGAATCTCCGTAGATGCGCAGCAGCACCTTCCCGATGTTGGCGCCGTAAGAATTCTTCATACCTTCCCGGCAAATGGCCATATTGTAGGAAATCTGCCGGTCAAGCACTTCCCGGACATCACGGATATCCACTGTCTCGGCAAATTCACAGATATCTTTTACGGTAAGCAGAGACTGGTCCGCCATGGAACTTTCGGTGCGCCCGGAAATGCTTTTGTTAATAAAATAATCCTGATTTTTACGCAGCATTACCACGTTGGTGTGATAATCCACGATTCTTGCCGCCGCACTGTCTTCTCCGGAAAATACAGTGATGCAGATATCAAAGATAAGATCCGAGGCAGCGGTGCTTACATGAAGCAGGGCATTTTTCATATATTCTTTGGTCTCTTCAATCTGATCGGGAGTTACCCGGGAGATGACCTCCAGCTGTCCGTCGGCGTCACCGGCCACGATACCGATGGCAGCGGCAGCTTCCAGCCCCCGCAGTCCGCCGGTATTGGGAACCACCACGCTTTTTACATTCTTGACAATGTTCCGGCTGACTTCGATTTCCACCCGTTCCGGCTTTCTTCCCAGCGCTTTTCGGGCAAGGGCGCCGGCGTAAGCCACCGCCACCGGTTCCGTGCATCCCATGGCCGGGAGCAGCTCGTCCTTCAGAATCTGCACATAGGTCTCATATAATTCCCTGTTCATGTTACCATCCTCCTGAAATTCATTTCCCGTGACAGTGGCGCCTGGCGGCTTCCCGTTTCTGCTTTCCGGTCATCACGGCTAATCATGTTACTAATAATACCAGCTGAGGAGAAAAAAGTCAATTCATGTCCGAGATTCCCTGATGTTTGTCTGAAATACCGGGATTTTGGGAATAAAAAACAGGGATTTTCATTTTTGACAGATGAGAATGGTTTTTTTGCGGCTTTTTTCGGAAAAACATAAAGAATTCCGACAGCTTTTCTGCGCTGTTATGTTAAATCGATGAAAAAACTGTATTGACATGTAATAATAACAGTGATAATATTAAAAAAGATAGCAAAGGCGCCATAGAGGTTATTAAACTGTTTGATGTTTATGGCTTCTTTGCTTTTTTTGTCGGTGCTTCGGCAGTTGCTGTTTTCCCGTGGAGATACCGGATCCGCGGGGCTGACGGAGAGTTTGCCGTGCTGTGCCGCGCGCGATATTCATCGTGATGTTTTACCGTAACATAATAAAAGGAGGAACGATATGAAAAAAAAGATTCTGGCACTTCTTCTTTCCGGTGTGATGGCTGCGTCTGTATTTGCCGGCTGCGGCGGCGACAGCAGTTCTGCTGCCGGTGATGACAGCAGTTCCGCGGAAGATTCCGCTGCCGCAGACGAAGGCGCGTCCGGAAGCGCAGAGGGAGACACGCAGGTACTGAATATCCGTACCGAAAGCTTTGGAAACAATTATGATGTCCAGGATATGGGATGGCGCTGGATGATGGCGGCCTGCTACTCCGGCCTTTACCGCAACGTGGCTGATGAGGACGGCGAGCATTTCATTCTGGATGGAGCTGAGAGTGTGGATAAGTCGGAGGATGGAACCGTTTATACTTTCCATCTGAGACAGGATGCCAAGTGGTCTGACGGCGAACCGGTAACCGCCCATGACTATGAGTATGGCTGGAAACGTCTGCTGAACCCGGAATACGCTTATGACTACGCAAACTTCATCTTCAATGTGGTGGGAGCGGAAGAATATTATAACGGCGAAGGCTCCGCGGATGACGTAAAGGCGGTTGCGCTTGACGACTATACCTTCGAAGTTACCTTAAAAGAGGCAGATCCCACTTTTGAGGCCAAACTGGTTGCCACGCCCCTGTATCCCACAAGAGAGGATATTGCGGAAGCAGCGGGAGATCAGTGGGGGAAAGACTGGTCCCTGTGTGTTTATAACGGACCTTTCTGCATGACCAATCTGGTGGAAGACAATGAGATGACATGGACCAAAAATGAGTATTACTGGGATGCGGAGAATACGCATCTGGATACGATCAACTGGTATCTGGTTTCTGAGGATGCCACTGCCGCTACCATGTTTGACAACGGTGAACTGGATGTGCTGCAGACATCCGGAGACTACTCTGTGAAATATCAGGATGAGGCGGATGCCGGACAGATTCAGCTGATTACGGCTGATTACCCCGGAACACAGAGCCTGGCATTTGACTTCGCCAACGGCGGATCTTCCGGACTGATGAAAAATGTGAAGATCCGTAAAGCGCTGGCATACAGCCTGAACCGTGAGGAAATGATTGAGGCGGTATTCGGAAGATATGTTCCGGCTTACGGATTCATCTCTCCCGCAATTACTTTTGACGGAACATCCTATCGTGAGCAGGTGGGAGAAGAACCCATGAAAGCAGAGTACGAAGAGTACGCCGGCGATCCAGAGAAACTGCAGGCACTGTTCCAGGAAGGACTGGAAGAGCTGGGAATGGATACGGACCTTTCCAAGGTGACGGTTACCTACCTGTCCTATGGATCTACGGTGGATGACGATTCGTTCCGTGAATATCTGCAGCAGACATGGCAGCAGAATCTGGGAATCAATGTGGAGCTGAATACGGTGGGAGATTACTCACTGTTTACCGCGGAGAGAGACGCAGGAAACTTTGACGTATACTACAGCGGCTGGTTCAGCGATTACAATGATCCGCTGGATTATCTGACCACTTTCTATACCGGAAAATATACTTCTGTTTCCGGAAATTACAGCAATCCGGAATATGACGCGCTGATCGACAGTCTGCAGGGAGAAAATGACAATGCCAAACGTCTGGAAATCTATAAGCAGGCGGAGCAGCTGCTGTTCGATGACTGCGCGATGATTCCGCTGTATTATTCCACGAAAGAATATTTCCTTCAGAACTGGGTGAAGGATTTCCGCTGGTCTTCCTTCGGAGCAAGCCAGGAGTTCTACATCACCTACATTGAGGGACGCGGAAACTGATGCGCAAAACAGCCTGACAGTACAGAGATAAACATGTAAAAGACAAAGTGGGGAAGGATCCGCAGGATTCTTCCCCATATAAGCACGGGGGCATTCATATGGCAAAATATATTTTCCGCCGTTTTATTGAGATGATTCTGACGCTTTTTATCATCGCAACGGCAACCTTTTTCCTTCTGGAAGCTGTCCCGGGCAATCCGCTGACCGAGCGTGCGGAGAAGCTTCCCGCTGAATCCAGGGAGGCGCTGTATGCCAGATATGGCCTGGATAAGCCCGTGATGGAAAGATATGTAACTCAGATGAACAATATGCTGCACGGGGAGTTTGGCGAGTCCTTCGTTTACGCCGGACAGACGGTGAGCGGACTGCTGCATGACCGGCTTCCGGTATCCGCGAGACTTGGTATTCAGCAGATGCTTCTGGGTGTGGTGGCAGGTCTGCTGCTGGGTATACTGGCAGCTTTGAAAAGAGGAACCATCGCAGACTATTTTGTGGTGGGTCTTTCCGTGCTGCTGATATCCATACCGCATCTGGTATTCGGCCTGCTCCTTCAGAAAGTATTTGCCGGAACCCTTCAGTGGTTCCCCACCATCGGATGGCCGAAGGGCGACCAGCTGTGGACCGGGGGATGGGAGTATACGGTTCTTCCCACACTCACCGGATGCTTCACTTATATTGCGACCTACGCCCGGCTTCTGAAATCGTCCATGCTTGACGTGGTAAATCAGGACTATGTTCTCACCGCGGAATCCAAGGGACTGAGCCGCGCGGCGGTGGTACGCAGGCATATCCTGCGGAATTCCTTTATCCCCGTCATGACGCAGCTTCCCATGTCCGTGGCCATGTGTATTACGGGATCCTTCTTTATTGAAAGTATTTTTTCCATTCCGGGAATCGGCCAGTATTATGTGACGGCTGTAAATAATCAGGATTTGTCGATTGTGCTGGGACTGACAGTACTGCTTTCCCTGCTGTATATTGTGGTACTTTTTATTACAGACGTTCTGTATGCCGTTGTGGACCCGAGAATATCCATGCCGGGCAGCGGCAGCCGATAGGAAGGAGGAAAAAAAATGGCAGATAAGAATATGGCAGGTTCCTCCCGGACGCAGGCTGCGGCGGCAGGTACGGAAAAACTGACTTCCGACAAATTTAAGATTGTCGGATTCACTCAGGAAGAAGCAAATAAAATTGACCGTCCGACCATTTCCTACTGGCAGGACGCCTGGCGGAGACTCCGGAAAAATCCGGTGGCCATGGGAGCTTTGGTGGTGCTGGCGCTTCTGGTGGTTATGGTAATTATCGGACCCCATATCCGCGGATACGATTATATCAATATGAACGTGGTGGAAAAGAATCAGGGGCCCAGCGGAAAGTACTGGTTTGGAACGGACAACCTTGGCCGTGACCTGTTTTCCAGGGTATGGGTGGGAGCGCGGGCTTCCGTAATCATCGCCCTGGTGGCCACTGCCCTGAAAATGATTATCGGAACTTTATACGGCGCCGCCATGGCGCATTTCGGCGGATGGGTGGATGATATCATGATGCGGATCATCGAGGTAATCAACTCCCTCCCCAACCTGCTGATTACCATCCTCATTATGATGATTCTGGGCAATAATCTGTTTGCCCTTCTGGTAGCCCTCAGTATCACCGCCTGGTGCAACACCGCGCGTCAGACCCGAGGACTGATCAAACAGCTGAAAGAGTCCGAGTATGTGTATGCCGCTGAAGTGCTGGGAGCAAGCCCCATGCGCATTATTCTCAAGCATTATGTACCGAACATGATCAGTATTCTGCTTCTGGATGCTTCCACGGCAATTCCGAATTTTATTTTCACGGAAGCCGGTCTGAGCTTTTTGGGAATTGGTCTGACATCACCGGAGATCAGCCTTGGCGTTCTGATCGCCCAGGGCCAGCAGACACTGGATTTTTATCCCACACAGCTTCTGTTCCCCTGCGTGGTACTCTGTGTGATTGTAATGGCGTTTAACCTGCTGGGTGACGGTCTGCGCGACGCGCTGGATCCCAAGCTGCGTAAGTAACATTTCCGGCCATTCGGCCAAAGAAAGGAAACGAGTCGATGAGTGTTAATCATATTTTGGAAGTGAAAAATCTCAGGGTTTCCTACCATACCTACGCCGGTGAGGTGAAGGCCGTCCGCGGTGTATCTTTTGAACTGGAAACCGGACAGGCGCTGGCCATCGTGGGTGAGTCCGGCTGCGGAAAATCCGTAACCGCGAAATCCATCATGGGCCTGATCAAAAGGCCTCAGGGAGAGATCAAGGAAGGCAGTGAAATCCTTTACAACAATGAGAATATCCTGAACTACAGCAAAAAGCAGTGGCAGGACTATAAGGGCGGCGAGTGCGCCATTATTTTTCAGGACGCCCTGGCCGCGCTGAATCCCACCATGCGGGTGGGAAAACAGATTATGGAAAATCTGATGGCCCATAAACACATGAAGAAGGATGAGGCAAAAAAGGAAGCGGTGGAAATGCTGCGCCGGGTAGGTATCCCGGAGCCGGAAAAGCGGGTGCGCCAGTATCCCCATCAGTTTTCCGGCGGTATGCGGCAGCGTGTGATGATCGCCATCGCCTTTGCCTGTGACCCGAAGCTTCTGATCTGTGATGAGCCTACCACGGCCCTGGATGTGACCATTCAGAGCCAGATTCTGGATATCATTAAAGAACTTCAGAAAAAACATAACACATCGGTCATCATGATTACGCATGACCTGGGCGTGGTGGCCAATATAGCTCAGGAGATCGCCGTCATGTATTCCGGCATGATTGTGGAACGGGGAAAGAGCGAAGATATTTTCTATCACCCCAGGCATCCCTACACCTGGGCGCTGATTGAATCCGTTCCCAGACTGGATCTGACCAACAAACAGAGACTGGCCTCCATTCCGGGTATTCCGCCGGATCTGCTGAATCCGCCGGTAGGATGTCCCTTCTGTACCAGATGTAAGTACTGTATGCCCATCTGCAAGGAGCGGATGCCGGAGAATACGGATTTCGGCAACGGACATACGGCGGCCTGCTGGCTGCATCATCCCATGGCTCCCCAGGTGGAGATGCCGGATGTGAAAGGAGGCGCCAAATGAGTACAGAAAAAGATGTTTTAATCTCCGTGAATCATTTGAAAAAATATTTTAACGTGGGAAAGAAAGCGGTTCTGAAAGCGGTGGACGACGTCAGCTTTGACATTTACAAGGGGGAAACCCTGGGAATGGTGGGCGAGTCCGGCTGTGGAAAAACCACCTGCGGACGTACCTGCATTGGTCTGTATGGCAAGACAGACGGCCAGGTACTCTATAAAGGGAAAGATGTACACACCCTTTCCGGAAAAGAACGGCAGAACTTCAAGAAAGAGGTTCAGATGGTATTTCAGGATCCCTACGGATCCCTGGATCCCCGTATGACCGTATCGGAAATCGTAGGCGAGGGTATCGATATTCATCATCTGGCCAAAAGCAAACAGGAGCGTCAGGACAAGATTTATCACTGTCTGGAGCTGGTGGGACTGAACCGGGAGCATGCCAACCGGTTTGTCCATGAGTTTTCCGGAGGTCAGCGCCAGAGAATCGGTATTGCCCGGGCGCTGGCGGTAGATCCGGAGTTTATGGTTCTGGACGAGCCTATCTCCGCCCTGGATGTTTCCATTCAGGCACAGGTGGTAAACCTGCTGATTGACCTGCAGAAGAAGATGGGGCTTACTTATCTGTTTGTGGCCCATGATCTGTCCATGGTAAAACATATTTCTGACAGAATCGCGGTTCTCTATCTGGGAACGCTGGTGGAACTGGCTACTTCTGACGAACTGTTCGCCAATCCGCTGCATCCTTACACCCAGGCACTGCTTTCTGCCATCCCGGTTCCCGATCCCCAGGTGGAGAGGGAGAGAGAAGCGAAGAAGATCCGTCTGGAGGGGGATGTTCCCAGCCCGATCAACCCTGCGCCGGGATGCCGGTTCAAGGGGCGCTGCCGGTATTGTACCGATATCTGTCAGAAGGAACTGCCTCCGCTGGTGGATGTGGGTGGCGGTCATTTTGTAGCCTGTCACAACATCCATAAGATGGAGATGGGAAATGAATAAGGACAGAGATTTTTCCGGCCGCGCGAAAGCCTGCGTAAAGGATTTGCTGAAGGCGTTTCTTGTGGGCGCGGCGGCGGGAGCCGTTCTGGCCATCCTGCTGTTTCTGGTTGGTCTGGCAGCCGGCGGCGGCGTTTTTGCCGCCGCGCTGGAGACTGCAAAGGATGGCATGTTTCTGGTGACGGCCATTGCGCTGTTCATTTTGGCCGGTATGATCCTGGTGAAAGGAAAGAAACCGGAAAAATCCCAGGAGGAAAGCGGCTGGCGCAATCATTTCACGGTCATCGGATTCAAGCTGGCCATCGGGATGGTGGCTGTCGCCCTTGTCCTTTGGGCTGTGATCCTGGATTATGTGCAGATTTTCCTGCGATGAGGACTACGAATAAAATTATATATTGGAAGCGCCTGCGAAAATCAGGTTGCAGAAAACAGGGACAGCTGTTGCCCGTCCGGGCGGCAGCTGTCCCTGTCTGTCACTTCCGTTTTCTGTACTGCCGGGGTGTCATGCCGGTCTGCTTCCGGAATTTTTCCGTGTAGCTGCTGGAACTGGCAAATCCCACCGCATGGGCGATCTCCGTGATGCTGCAGGTCTCCTCCCGCAGCATACGCATGGAGATTCCCAGACGGTACGGGAGCAGATATTCGCTGATGGTCATCCCAAGGGAACGGTGAAACACACCCTTTCCGGCTTCAATGGATTGTGGCTAATATTGCGATACTTTTTGCTAATATAGCGGTAGAATCCGGGAAGAGAACCGTTATATAATGATAAAAGCAAATATCGCAAAAATATTACATACAATCGGAGGATACAACCATGACAGAACTGGAAAAAATGGCAAAAGGATATCTCTGGAACGACTGTGATCAGTATCTGGAGGAGCAGCGGGTGGCGAAGGAGCTGTTGTATGAGTTCAACCACTCCAGGCCCTCGGAATCAGAAAAACGCAGTGAGATCATGCAGAAGCTGTTCGGCCACTGCGGCAAGGATGTGTGGATCAATCAGCCCATGACCCTCTGCCGGGGAACCACCATCAGCATCGGCGATAATTGTTATCTGAACTATGGAACCACCTTTGTGGACGACTACACCATCACCATCGGAAATTCCGTGATGTTCGGGCCCAATGTGACCATCTGCACCACCGGCCATCCGCTGGATCCCGAGCGCCGGCATCTGGGAATGTACAGCTTTCCGGTCACCATTGAAGACGGTGTCTGGATCGGAGCAAATGCGGTGATTCTTGCCGGCGTGACCATCGGAAAGAATTCCGTCATCGGCGCCGGAAGCGTGGTAACCAGAGATATTCCGGCCAATGTGCTGGCCGTGGGATCTCCCTGCAAGGTTCTGCGTCCTTTTGATGAGCGGGATAAGGAATATTATTTCCGGGATCACCGGTTCGCGGATCTTCCGGAAGAATAGGATCGTTATCGCAAAGAAAAAAGGCTGAGAAATATCACGGATTCACCGGCAGCAGAGAAAAAATAGATAACGGTTCGGCCTTCTGCATTTCTCAAATAGGAAAAACAGAACAGTTTTCGGATGGAAAAACAGGTTTTTTTCAACGAAATCACAAAAAACATGCAACAAAATACCATGGGATTTTTCTGCATCCTGCTTTATAATGGGGTCATAGCTTTCCGGGGAGGAAAGAAGACGGAATATACCATGCTGGCCGTATGGCCGAAGGGATGAAAGGAGAATGTATCATGAAAATTACGTTTATGGGAGCTGGAAGCACTGTATTTGCCAGAAATGTGCTGGGGGACTGTATGTGTACGCCTGCGCTGTGCGAGGCCACTTTGGCATTGTACGACATTGACGCGAAACGGCTGGAGGAGTCCCGGATTATCCTGGACGCCATCAACAAAAACGTAAACGAAGGCCGGGCGAAGATCGAGACGTATCTGGGCGTGGAGAACCGGAAGGAAGCACTCAGGGGCGCGGATTTTGTGGTGAACGCCATTCAGGTGGGCGGCTACGATCCCTGCACCATCACGGATTTTGAAATTCCGAAAAAATACGGCCTGCGCCAGACCATCGCCGATACCCTGGGAATCGGCGGCATCATGCGGGCGCTGCGGACCATTCCGGTGATGGAGGAGTTCGCCAGAGATATGGAGGAGGTCTGCCCCGACACCCTGTTCCTGAACTACACCAATCCCATGGCCATGCTTACCGGCTATATGCAGCGGTACACCAAAGTGCGTACCGTGGGACTGTGCCACAGCGTGCAGGTCTGCTCTGAAAAGCTGCTGGAAAAGCTGGGCATGGAGGATAAGCTGGAGGGACGCCGGGAGACCATCGCCGGAATCAATCACATGGGATGGCTGCTGGACATCCGGGATAAAGACGGCAACGACCTGTATCCGGAGATCCGCCGCCGGGCTGCCGAGAAAAATGCCACGGAAAAGCACGATGACATGGTGCGGTTTGAATATATCCGCAACTTCGGCTACTACTGCACGGAATCCAGCGAGCACAATGCGGAGTACAACCCGCTGTTCATCAAATCCCGGTATCCGGAGATGATCGATAAGTACAACATTCCGCTGGACGAGTATCCCCGCCGGTGTATCAATCAGATTGAGGGATGGGAGAAGGAGAAAAATGATATTCTGAAGGACGGAAAGGTTACCCATGAGCGCAGCAAGGAGTATGCCTCCTATATCATGGAAGCAGTGGTGACAGACCGCCCCTACAAAATCGGCGGCAATGTGATCAACAACGGGCTGATCGAGAATCTGCCCCGGGAAGCCTGCGTGGAGGTTCCCTGTATGGTGGATGCCAACGGCATCAATCCCTGCCGGGTGGGACGTCTGCCGCTGCAGCTGGCGGCCATGAACATGACGAATATCAATGTGCAGCTTCTGACCATCGAGGCTGCCGTGACCAGAGACCGGAACAAGATCTACCAGGCAGCCATGCTGGATCCTCATACAGCCGCGGAACTGAATATGGAAGATATCCGCTCCATGTGCGATGAACTGATCGAGGCTCACGGAGATTATATGAAAATGTACCGCTGACGGATGAAACCGAACAGCGTGTATGCCGGAATACTGCGGCGGAAACGCCCTGTACATGAAAACACATGTACAGGGCGTTTCCTGAAAAAAGTTCTTTTCTTCTGTCTGAAAAACCGCCGGATGGGAGATCATGTCCGGAAAAGTGCGGACCGCCTCGTTACTTTCCGGCTTTCTTTTCTTCTGCCCGTATCCGCTGGTAATCTTTCAGGGAATTTACCGCCTGGGAGGACAGCGGAATCAGAGCGATCATATTGAAAATGGTCATCAGACCCACGCCGATGTCCCCCAGATCCCACACAAAGGTGTAGGCCGCCAGACCGCCCACAAACAGCATCACCAGCGCCAGGATTTTGTACAAAGTCTGGAAAATCCACCGGTCGCCGAACAGATAGGCGATATTGGCCCGGGCATAAAACAGGATGCCGATGAAGGTGGAGAAACTGAACAGCCACAGGATCACAGCGATAAAGATCACGCCGAATTCTCCCAGATGATACTGCATGGCGGTCTGCAAAAGATCCATTCCCTCCAGGCCGCCGGTTAGGCTCTCCGGCGTCAGCAGCATCAGCATGGCGGTGCAGCTGCAGATCACGATGGTATCGATAAATACGCCCAGCGCCTGCAGCAGTCCTTCCTTGGCAGGATGGCTGATATCCGCGGCCGCCGCGGCGCAGGGAGCGGATCCGGAGCCGGCTTCATTGGAGAAGAGTCCCCGTTTCGCTCCGTTCATAATCACCGCCCCGATTCCGCCGGCCACAGCCTGGCGCAGACCGAAAGCTTCCTGAAAAATCCGGGCAAATACCCGGGGAAGAAGGCCGATATTTGTGACAATCACAAAGATGGTGATTCCAAAATAGAGGACGGCCATTACCGGCACCATCACATCCAGAACCCGGACCGTGGCATTTTTTCGAAGAACAATCACCGCTGCCAGCGCCACCAGCAGAATGGTGGTGAAAAGCGGGGGAATCCGAAAAGCATTTTCAAAGGCAGAGGAAACAGAGTTTCCCACCACCTGACTGATCCCGCACCAGCAGACAAGGCCGGAGAGGGCGAACAGGCAGGCGATGACGGAACGCTTTCTTTTGCTGCCTTTGCGGATGAACAGATGGTGAATATAGTAGGCAGGACCTCCCCGATACCCACCGTAAAGGGGGTCTTTTTCTTTGTGCAGCTGTGCCAGCGTAGCCTCCGCAAAGGCGGTGGAGGATCCCAGCAGAGCGATGACCCACATCCAGAAGACGGCGCCGGCGCCTCCGGCGGAAATGGCGGCAACCACTCCCACAAGATTTCCCATTCCAACCCGGGTGGCAGTGGAGACAATCAGAGCCTGCACCCCGGAAATGGCGTCTTTATCGGCGACATTTCGTTTTTCCATAGTGATCCGCAGCATTTCCGGAAACATACGGAAAGGCAGAAAGCGGGTCCGTATGGTGAAGTAAATTCCGGACGGAATCAGAAGCATCACCAAAAGGGAGAGCCCGAGGGAACTGCCTCCGGGCAGGGGAATCGTGACCAGATCCCCCCACAGAACAAAATAGATGGTGTCAAAAACTGACCTGAAAAAGCCCATGGCAAAAGTCCTTTCCTTTCAATGACCGGATGGTCACCATAATACTTGTGTTTTTTCCTACATCAGTATATAGTAAAAAGGTAAATCTGTAAAATTGATAAAAATAATTGGAAAGATCGAATTATTCGATGGTAAAAGCTTATGGATATCAGGAATTTAACTACTTTTATACAGGTGGCGGAACTGGGAAATTTCACCAAAGCGGCCGGACAGCTGGGATATTCCCAGTCCACCGTATCCTTTCAGATCCGACAGCTGGAAGAGGAACTGAATGTCTCGCTGTTTGACCGGATCAACCGCACGGTCCTTCTCACGGAGGAGGGACGGCAGGTTCTGGATTATGCTCACCGGGTACATCGGATGACCATGGAACTGAAAGAAAACATGCAGCAGGGCCGGGATATTACCGGCCACATTCGGCTGGGAATGGCGGAGTCCCTCTGTACTCTGCTTCTGGAAGAAAATTACGGGGATTTCAGAAAACAGTATCCGGGGATTACGCTGAAAATCCTCACTGCAGGCACGGAAGAAATGCTGCGGCTGCTGGATCACAATGAGGTGGATGCCATACTGACGCTGGATGCCCCCGTCCGCAACAGGGAATACCATATTGTGCGGCAGGAGCGGATGGAGGTGCATTTTGTGGCGGCAGCGGAAGCATGGCCGCAGGATGTGCCGGTTTCGGTGGAAGAATTGGTGAAGCATCCCTTTATCCTCACAGAGAAAGGGATGAGCTACCGGAGGCTGCTGGATGAGAAACTGGCAGAGCTGTCGCTGGAGGTTTCCCCCATATTGGAAATCGGAAATACCGATGAAATCAGCCGCCTGGTGGCCCAGGGAGCGGGAATCTCCTTTCTGCCGGACTATGTGACCCGAAAAGCTGTGGAGAAGGGCTTTCTTCAACAGCTGACGGTGGAAAAATTTTCCATACAGGTGTGGAAGCAGCTGATCCATCACCGGGACAAATGGGTGTCGCCGGCGCTGGAATCCGTGCTGACCTACTGCGTAAAACGGGAATTTGACCGGGATAGCTCTTCCTCCTGAAGCCACCGGGCGGTACGTTTTTTGTACTGCATGGGCGTCATTCCCATATGCTGACGGAAAGTGCTGCAGAAAGCGGCGGCGTCCCGAAAACCGCAGGAATAGGCGGTTTCCGTGATGGTGTACCGCTGCGTCTGCAGAAGGGCGGAGGCACAGCGGATCCGGTAGGTGATCAGATATTGCTTGGGGGAGATGCCGGCCGCCTGCATGAAAATCTTGTACAGATAGGTGCGGTCGATCCCCACAAATCCGGCGATATCCTGAATTTTTACGTCGTAGGAATAATTGTTGCGGATATAATTTACCGCATTGCGGTAATACTGCTCTTCCCTGGAAAATCCGGAAGGAGCCGGGGCTGCGCTCATGCGGGAGAAGACTAGGAGAAGCCGGGCTGTCAGCTCCAGCACATTCCGGTCTGTTTCCTGGAAGGCGGCGTTGAGATCCAGAAGAGCCTGGCGGCAGTCCGGCTTCTCCGGATCGGAAGCGGATCTTTGGTATACGGGCACGTCCTTCAGCGCCGTATGCTCCAGCAGCGACTCGACCGCCCGGCCGTCGAATCCCACCCAGACGTATTCCCAGGGGTCCTCATGATCGGCCTGATAATAGTGAGATTCCTGGGGATGGATCAGAAAGGCGTCTCCCGCCCCCAGCTGCCAGGTACGCCGGCGGCAGACAAACTGCCCTTTTCCTTTCAGAACCACATGAAGCAGATAGTGAGGGCGGATGGCAGGCCCCCAGAAATGATCCGGCGCGCACTGCTCCCGCCCGCAGTAGTAAATATTCAGCTCTTCTTTTATCTTATCCATCTTCATCCGCCTCCTGCCATCGCACTCTTTGGAGGTTTTTGGATCCCCCGAATCCGCCCTGCTTCGATACTGTCATTTTCTGCAACAAAATCAAAATTATTTTACAACAAAAAGAATAGGATTTTCCTATACAGCATTATATAATATCCACAGGAAAAAGCAACAGATTCCGGAAGGGAAAACCAGCCGTTGGGCTTCCGGTCCCTGCCGCTGAAAATTCAACAAAAGGAGATTTATACCATGGCGATCACATATCATGAGCAGTCGAAAGAATTTCATCTGACAAACGGGAAAATCAGTTATATCATGGAGATTATGGCCAACGGCCAGATGGAGCATCTGTATTTTGGCCGCGCCCTTACGGACAGGGAATCTTTCCATCATCTGCACGAGGAACAGTCCCGTTCTCTGATGGCGGTGAATGTGCCGGAGCCGGGAACTCTGTCCATGGAATTTGTCCGGCAGGAGTATCCTTCCTATGGAACCGGGGATTACCGGAGCCCGGCGATGACGGTCCAGCAGGAAAACGGCAGCAGAATTTCCGCGTTCACTTATGTATCCCACGAAATCTTTCAGGGGAAAAAGAGTATTGCGCCGCTGCCGTCCACTTATGTGGAGCAGCCGGAGGAGGCGGAGACGCTGGAAATCACGCTCCACGATCAGCTGACGGATACGGATCTGGTTCTTTCTTACACGATTTACCGGGATTATCCGGTGGTGACGCGTCATGCACGCTTTTTCCATATGGGAAAAGAACGGATTGTTCTGGACCGGGCCATGAGCGCCAGCGTGGAATTTTCCGATATGGATTTTGAGATGGTACAGCTGTCCGGAGCCTGGTCCCGGGAGCGGTATGTGAAAAACAGAAAGCTGGAGATGGGGATTCAGGCGATCCAGAGTCTGCGGGGAGCCAGCAGCTCCGAGCAGAATCCGTTTCTGGCTTTAAAAAGGCCGGACGCCACGGAGCAGCAGGGAGAGGTGTACGGCTTCAGTCTGGTGTACAGCGGCAGTTTTCTGGCGCAGGTGGAAGTGAATACCCACGAGATGACCCGGGTGATGATGGGAATCCAGCCGGAAACCTTTTCCTGGGAACTGCATGCGGGAGAATCCTTCCAGACGCCGGAGGTGGTGATGGTATACAGCGGCCGGGGACTCAACGGTATGAGCCAGACTTTCCACCGGCTGTACCGGACGCGGCTGATGCGGGGAGAATGGAGAGATAAGGCAAGACCGATTCTGCTGAACAACTGGGAGGCCACCTATTTCGATTTCAACCAGGAAAAGATTCTTACCATTGCCAAAAAGGCGAAAGAAGCAGGCGTGGAGCTTTTTGTTCTGGATGACGGATGGTTTGGGGCGCGCAATGACGATTACCGCGGGCTGGGAGACTGGTATGTAAACCTGGAAAAGCTGCCCGATGGAATCCGGGGTCTTTCAGAAAAAGTGGAGAGCCTGGGTCTGAAATTCGGTCTCTGGGTAGAACTGGAGATGGTGAATAAAGACAGTGATCTGTACCGGGCGCATCCCGACTGGGTGATCGGAGCGCCGGGAAGATTTGAGAGTCATTCCCGTCATCAGTATGTGCTGGATTATTCCAGAAAAGAAGTGGTGGACGCCATTTATGAGATGATCTCCCAGGTGATCCGTGATTCCAGAATTTCCTATATCAAGTGGGATATGAACCGGTATATCACGGAGCCGTTCTCCCGGGGTGGCAGTCCGGCGGATCAGGGGAAAATGATGCATCGCTACATTCTGGGCGTTTACGATCTGTATACCCGGCTGACCACGGAATTTCCGCATATTCTGTTTGAGTCCTGCGCCAGCGGCGGCGCCCGGTTTGATGCCGGCATGCTGGCCTTTGCCCCGCAGACATGGACCAGTGATGACACCGACGGGGCGGAGAGGGTGAAGATCCAGTACGGAACCTCCATGGTATATCCGCTGGTGTCCATGGGATCGCATGTGTCGGCGGTGCCAAATCATCAGCTGTACCGGAAAACTCCGCTGGATACCAGGGCCAACGTGGCTTATTTCGGAACTTTCGGCTATGAACTGGATCTGAACCTGCTTTCCGAAGAGGAATTTGAACAGGTGAAGAATCAGATCGCCTTTATGAAAAAATATCGAAACCTGATTCAGCTGGACGGGGATTTTTACCGGCTGCAGAGCCCCTTTGAGGGAAATGACGCCGCCTGGATGGTGGTGTCCCGGGACAAATCCACCGCTCTGGCGCTGTTTTTCCAGCGGCTGAACAAAGTCAACGCTTCCTGGCTGCGGCTGCGGCTTACCGGGCTGAAAGAGCACGCCAGATACCGGGTTTGCTGCAGCCTGGACGGCGCCCAAAAAGACAACGCACAGCTGGATCGGGTATACGGAACCTGTGACCTGCCCCGGCAGCGGGTGCTGGAAGCCTGTGGGGATGAACTGATGTATGCGGGAATCGTCATCAACCGGGATGACCTGAACCGCAAAGGGGGAGATTTCGCTTCCCTGCTGTATACGATTGAAGAAATCAAATCCGGGGAGGCGTAATAATCATTTCGCTTTCCGATGCGCGCCGCAGGAATGCCGTGCGCCGGCGGCGCACGATGATCGCCGGGTGAAAGGAAAAGCGATGAAATGGGGAGAAAAGCCCGCTGCAAAAGCAGCGGGCTTTTGAAAAATGACGGCATCCGTGTTGTAACTGATAAATGCCAGTATCCCGGCGGTGCGGTATTTGAGGTGCCCTCTTACGGAAATGTCTGTCAAATGTCTGTTAAATGTCTGTCAAAGCAGGGCGAAAAACGCATACGGAGGAAACGGTAAACCCAGCTGTCGCAAACGCCGGAAGATTACTGCAGAAACGGGAGGATTTGCGGATTGAACCGAAGAAATGCCGGGAAGATACTGCAGGAATGAGAAATTTGCGGATCGTACCGAAAAAGATGCCATCAGGCATGGAAAAAGCGGCTAAATGGTAGAAAATCCCGAAAAAAGATGCCATCACACATGGGATAAGAATCTTTTTTGTGAGGTATCGTGATGAAAAAATTAGAATGTATTATCGAGATATACCATGAGGGTGATATGGTCTTTGTAACAGAGGAAAAGCGGCCACGCTTCCCGGTGTGACCGCTTTTCCCATGATCCGGTTCACGCCGGATAAGTCAGATCCTGTGTGGTAGCGGCTTTCGCTTCCAGTACCCGCTGCAAGCCGGACTGAACAAACTTCTTATTCAGCGGACAGTCAGGGAAAACTTCCCGTTTCCGCCTCTGGCGCAGTTTGTATCTTCGGTCATGGAAATTCTCCCACCTTACTGCAAATAGTACGGGAGCGTCAGCGGCGGCGCGTATGCGCTGTTCATCTTGACCGTTGACTGGATTTACTATCTATTAAATGTCCTTAGCTTTCATTCGTTCCATTTCTGCTTGCTTAATTTTCTTGTATTTGTCGCGGCCTGTTCCCCAATCTCCAAAAAACAGGGTATTTAGAACAACAAATGGAAATAAATATCTTGTTTCCAGAGGAATTCGGCCACTGGCAAAAATCGAAATCGTTCCGGCAAGAATTAAAACGGGAATAATTCCGCCCCAAAGAGGGCTTTTTAATTTCGTACACAAAAGGTATTCTGCAATTAAAAGTACCGCAGCAATAACAAATCCAACAACTAACTCAATCATGGTTCTTTCTCCTTTTCTTGTCTATATTTCTCATGGAATATCCTTTGCTTTCATTTTATCAATTTCTTTTTTCGTTGCCGCCTGATGTCCCTGAATCCAAAACAGGAAAAAAATAAGTGTCGGGAAAACAATCATTTTCCAATCTTCTCCCAGACGAATTTTCCCGTTGAAAAATAGAAATACAAGTAATACAATCCACAAAAGAGGAATAATGCCGCCCAAATACCAAAATTTAGGACTCCTTCGGCACAACCAGACATGAAGTATAATGACAACAATTGCAGTGATCAATGTGATGGCTATATTCATGATGTTTTCTCCTTTTCCTGTTTATATTTTTCAATAATGATTTTTGCTGTTTCCAGATCAATCCGGGAGTCAACTGCTAAACCTTTGATAAATGCGGAGAATGGTTCTTCCTCCTTTTGGTCGCTCAATTCAATTTTTTGAATGAGCTTATCCAATCGGAGCCGGACTGTCGGATAAGAAACTTCGTACAGACGTGCAATCTCTTTTAAAGAACCTGATTTCAAAACAAAGTTCTTTAGAAAGGTTGCGTCCTCCGGCTCTAATGCGAGTATCCATTGAGGGATTTTATCTAGTTCCAAATCAATTCTCCTTTCTTAATAACTTTAATTATATTCAATATAACATAAATAAAATTAAAGTCAATAAGAAAATAATAATAATTTTTAGAAAAAGTAGTGGTATCATTGGATCTTACTGTCTTGTTGCTTTACGGCACATGAACATTCGTAGCGGGATCGCAAGGCAAGAGGCGCCAGGCTACGGGAAACCTTGACAGACACAGCCATTTATGATATAAAAATAAAATGAAAATTATGGGTGGATTTTTCCAGATAGATTCTTCTTTTCGCCACACAGCTGATAATAGATGTATGCAGCTGTGTGGCATTTTTTTGTGGAAAGATGTGCCCGGCCAATCATGAACAATCCCCGGATGACCATCCGGACAAAAAGGAGAAACGTATGAGAGAAGATTTTATGAAAGAAAAACCGGTGCTTCCGCTGCTTTTATCCATGGCGCTTCCCATGGTGCTGTCCATGCTGGTGAATTCCCTCTATAATATTGTGGACAGCTTTTTTGTGGCAAAAATCAGCGAGGAGGCCATGACAGCGTTGTCCCTGGTATATCCGGTTCAGAATTTCATCAACGCGGCAGGCGTGGGAATGGGAATCGGAATCAACGCGGCCATTGCCTACCATCTGGGAACAATGGAAAAGGACAAGGCCAATCAGGCGGCCAGCCAGGGTCTGCTGCTGGCGGTCATTCACGGGGTGGTGCTGACGGTGGTCTGCATTGCCATTATGCGTCCGTTCCTTGGAATGTTTACCACACAGAAGTCGGTGATTGATCTGGGAATGCGCTATTCGGTCATTGCCTATGCGTTTACCATGATGATCCAGCTGGGTGTGACCTTTGAAAAAATTTTCCAGGCTGTGGGATGTATGAAAATCACCATGGTGAGTATGATGAGTGGGTGCGTGGCCAATATTATTCTGGATCCGGTGATGATTTTCGGACTGGGCCCCTTTCCGGCCATGGGGATCGAGGGCGCGGCTCTGGCCACAGGTATCGGACAGACACTGTCGCTGGCGATTTATCTGGCCGTGTATTTTGCACGCCCGATTCCGGTGAAAATCGGGAGAAAATGGATGAAGCCGGAAGGACAGATGGTGAAAAAACTGTACGGCGTGGGAATCCCCGCCACGCTGAACATGGCGCTGCCTTCTCTGCTGATTTCCCTGCTCAACGGGATTCTGGCGGCGTTTTCC
Source organism: Candidatus Pullilachnospira intestinigallinarum (assembly GCA_018711275.1). Lineage (GTDB taxonomy): Bacteria > Bacillota > Clostridia > Lachnospirales > Lachnospiraceae > Pullilachnospira > Pullilachnospira intestinigallinarum. The sequence continues at coordinate 68,009 of DVIN01000051.1, read as the reverse complement.
GAGGTCTATATTCTGGTGCTGGGGATCTATTATAAGCTGCAGACCTTCCTGTACCTGCCGGCCAACGGCTTTGTTCAGGGAATGCGCCCGCTGATCGGATATAATTACGGAGCGGGAGAACACCGCCGGGTGAGCCAGCTCTACCGTCTGGTACTGATCATGAGCGGCGTCATCATGGCGGTGGGAACGGTGATCTGCCTGCTGATCCCCGGCCAGCTGATGGGGCTGTTCACCAAAAATCCGGAAACTATCCGGGCGGGAGAGACGGCGCTCCGGATCATCAGCGCCGGATTTATCATCTCCGCCGTTTCCGTCACCTCCTCAGGAGCCCTGGAGGGTCTGGGAAAGGGTGTGCCCTCTCTGGTAATTTCTCTGTGCCGTTATCTGGTCATCATTGTGCCGGTGGCATTTGTACTGGCAAGAATTTTCGGGCCCACAGGCGTGTGGAACGCTTTCTGGATCACAGAACTGGTGACGGCAGCGGTTTCTCTGGCAGTGTACCGGAGAGCCATCGCCGGGAAAAACTGACGCAATCGCAATCCTGCCGGAAGCGGAGAAAGACCGCTCCGGAAACAAAAGAATATGCTCCCTTCCAGGTGACAGGTCTGTATTCTTTCACCTGGAAGGGAGCATGTCAGTTTTCAGGGCAGTCTTTTATTTATTCCGGTTTCCCCGGTATTTCTCTTCGCAGTATTTGCAGCGGTAGATCTCTTTTTCCGGATCTGTCAGGAGAAACACATGATCCAGCTGCTGCTCGACAGAAGTAATGCAGCGGGGATTTTTACACTTGATCACATTGGTGATTTTTTTGGGAAGACGCAGTTCCTTTTTGGCAATGATATCGCCGTTTTCAATCACATTGACTGTGATATTGTGATCGATAAAGCCCAGGATATCCAGATCCAGCATATCCACGGAGCATTCCACCTTAATGATGTCCTTCTTTCCCATTTTGTTGCTGCGGGCATTTTTGATGATGGCCACGCAGCAGTCCAGCTTGTCCAGTTTTAGGTCATGGTAAATGGTCATGGCCTTTCCCGCTTTGATATGGTCCAGAACAAATCCTTCTTCAATCCGTCCTACATTCAGCATACTTTTACCTCCAGCAATGTGAGAATCAGCGCCTCGCGCACATAACGGCCATACTGTACTTGTTTGAAATAGACCGCCCGGGGATCGGAATCCACTTCCGTGGAAATCTCATTAACCCTGGGAAGGGGATGCAACACCAGCATATCCGGACTGGCCAGGCCCATCTTTTCTTTGTCCAGAATATAGAAATCCTTCATCCGCACATAGTCTTCTTCGTTGAAGAACCGCTCTTTCTGTACTCTGGTCATGTACAGCACATCCAGATCGGGAATGGCGTCCTCCAGACGGATCACTTCCTCAAACTCGTGACCGCTGGCTTTCAGCACATCTTCCCGGATGTAGTCGGGCACCCGCAGCTCCTCCGGAGAGATCAGCACAAACCGGACGCCGGGGTAACGCACCAGGGCTTCAATCAGAGAGTGGACCGTACGGCCAAACTTCAGGTCGCCGCACAGACCGATCGTGAAGTTGTCCAGACGCCCTTTCAGGGACCGGATAGTCAGAAGATCGGTCAGGGTCTGGGTGGGATGCTGATGGCCGCCGTCGCCGGCATTGACCACCGGTATGGAAGAAACCATGGACGCCACCAGAGGAGCTCCTTCCTTGGGATGACGGATAGCAGCGATATCCGCAAAGCAGGATACGGTCCGGATCGTGTCTCCCACACTCTCGCCTTTGGCTGCGGAGCTGGAATTGGCAGAAGAAAAGCCGAGTACCTTCCCGCCCAGATGCATCATGGCTGATTCAAAACTCAGGCGGGTTCGGGTACTTGGCTCATAAAATAAGGTGGCGAGAATCTTTCCGTCACATGCGTGCGCATATTTTTCGGGATTCCGCTCAATATCGTTGGCCAGATCCAGCAGCTGGTCCAGTTCTTCCACGGAAAAATCCAGTGGACTCATCAAATGTCTCATACGATACCTCCTATATGCTGTTTCACTCTGCCATACATCATATAATAAAAAAAAAGGGATTTCAAGAGTGAATAGGATTTAACCTGTTCTTTATTGTAAATTTCTGACTGTTGTACTATAATAAGAAAAATGCGTTTTTGCGAGGTAAAGTCACAGAGTATGGAATATCAGAAAGCCAGGGAATATATTGATGAAGCCCACCGTTTTGGGGGAAAGATGGGGCTTGGCGCCATCCGCAGGCTGCTTTCGCGGCTGAAGCATCCACAGGAGGATCTCAGATTTATCCATATTGCCGGAACCAACGGAAAGGGGAGCGTGGGCGCGTATCTGGATGCCGTGCTGCGTCAGGCGGGATACCGGACCGGAAGATTCGTCTCACCTACCTTGTATGAATACAGGGAAAGGATTCAGTGCAGCGGGGAATATATTTCCCGGGAAGATTTCGGCGCCCTGATGGATCCGGTGGCGGAAGCACTGGAGGAGATGAAGCGGGCAGGGGAGGAACTGCCCTCTCCATTTGAAATTGAGACTGCGCTTTCTTTTCTTTATTTTAAAGAAAAAAAGTGCAGTCCCATTTTGCTGGAATGTGGTATGGGAGGATTGAATGACGCAACGAATGTCATCGGAACTGCGGATCTGGCGGTGCTGACATCCATCAGCATGGACCACATGGAATATCTGGGGGATACCCTGGAAAAAATCGCGGCTCAGAAGGCGGGGATTATCAAGCCGGGTTCCGCGGTGGTTACCTGTCGCCAGAAGCCGGAGGCGGAGCAGGTGATCCGGGAGGTCTGCGGCAGGATGGGCGTGCCTCTTACGGTGGCTGACTGCGGGGAGGCAGAGGTTTTTGAGGCGGATATCCGCAGGACACGTTTCGAATGGAAGGGACATTCGGTTACTATCCATCTGCCGGGAGCCCATCAGGTGGAAAACGCGGTGCTGGCGCTGGCAGGAATTGACGCGCTGCGAAAGAAAGGATACAGGATTACGGAGAAAGAGATCGCGGAAGGTTTTGCGCGGACCAGATGGAACGGTCGTTTTACCGTTCTGGGAGAACATCCATGGTTTATCCTGGACGGCGCGCATAATCCGGATGCGGCCCGAAAACTCCGGGAATCCATCGAAATGTATTTTGCCGGAAAACGCCTGATCTTTCTTTTCGGAGTGTACAAAGATAAACAGTATGAGAAAATTGCCTCCATCCTGGCTCCCATGGCCAGTGAGATTATCACCATGGAGACGCCGGGGGATCCCAGAGCATTGCCGGCCGCAGAACTGGCGGAGACAGTGAAACCGTATAATGCCAGTGTCCGGACGGCGGGAAATCTGGAGGATGCCGTGCGGCAGGGGAGAATGCTGGCAGGGGAAGAGGACGTGATTGTCGCCTTCGGTTCCCTGTCTTTTGCCGGGGAGATTACCCGGCTTGCGTCCCGGCTGCTGTGACGCAGGAAGATCGGCCCGGCCGATTTTCCCGAATACAGGAGATGCCGCCTGTTCGTCGGCGAAGGAATAAGGTGCGTCGGCCAGGCCGACATCCCTGAATGGATGCCGCCGAATAGGCGGCGAAGGAATAAGGTAAGGAGTTCAGAGAGAGAAAATGTTGGATTTACCAGAGATCAGAGAAGAAATTGATTCCATTGACAGTGATATTATCCGGTTGTTCGAGCGGCGGATGGAGCTTTGCGGGGACGTGGCCCGGTATAAGCTGAAAGTGGGGAAGCCGGTACTGGACCGGGACCGGGAGCAGGAAAAACTGAAAGCGGTTACCGCTCAGGCGAAGGACAGTTTTTCGGCTGCGGCTCTGCAGGAGCTGTTCCGCCAGATGATGGCCTCCAGCCGCAAGCTGCAGTATCAGATCATGGGAGACGCTCAAACGGAGATAGAGTTTCCGTTTATCCGGGTTCGTTCCCTTCCCATGGGAAGAAAGAAAGTGGTATTTCAGGGAGAGGAAGGGGCCTACAGCTTTACTGCCATGAACAGTTTCTTCGGCGAATCGGTGGATAACTTCCATGTGGCCACCTGGAAAGATGCCATGGACGCCATTTCCGAAGGGAAAGCGGATTATGCGGTGCTGCCCATTGAAAATTCCACGGCGGGAATTGTGGCTGATATCTACGATCTTCTGGTGCAGTATCATCACAGCATTGTGGGAGAACAGATCATTCAGGTGGATCACGCGCTGATGGCGCCCAAGAACAGCCGGCTGGAGGATATCCGCACAGTGTATTCCCATCCCCAGGCACTGGCTCAGTGCAAAAAATTCCTGGACGGTCATCCCCAGTGGAAACAGGTGCCCTGGCTGAATACTGCCACGGCGGCTAAGAAAGTGAAGGAAGACGGCGATCTGACCCAGGCCGCCATTGCCAGCCCCTATGCGGCTCAGTGTTTCGGCCTGCAGATTCTCAAGCCCCATGTATTCTCCAGCCAGAGTAATTCTACCCGGTTTATCATCGTTTCCGGGAAGAATATCTATACGGAGAACGCGGGAAAAATCAGTATTTGTTTTGAAATCCCCCATGAAAGCGGAAGCCTGTACAATATTCTGTCGCACTTTATTTTCAACAATCTGAATATGACAAAGATTGAGTCCCGTCCCATTCCGGAACGGAACTGGGAATACCGGTTTTTTGTGGATTTTGAGGGGAATCTCAGTGAGGACAGTGTCAAGAATGCGCTCTACGGCATCCAGCAGGAGGCCGGAAGCATGCGGATTCTGGGAAACTACTGATCGGGGCGCCGTGCAGGGCCGGATTCCCTGAACGCAGGACGCCTGTCTGGCGGCAGACAGACAAGGAACGTTGTGGGGAATGACCTCCCTGAACGTATGCCGCCTGTTCGGCGGAAGATAAATAAGGTAAAATTGAGGCGAGTTTGATGAGAAAGACAGACAGATGTATTTTATACAGAGATTTTGAGCAGGGAGAAATCCTTGCGGTTATGACAGAACTGATGGAGGATATTACCCATCCCAAGGTGCTTTCCGGCAGGGAGGGGGATTATTTTGCCTGTGTTCACCAGCTGGTAGAGATGGCCGGAGCGTACGGCTTTTCCGGAAATCTGTGGCATAATTACCTGACGTATCTGCTGGTAAACAATGAGAATGCTTTCAGCACGGCCTGCGAGATTGTGGGGCCGGTGGAAGGAAGCATTAATGCCATGGCAGCCCATGATTTTTCAATTTTCAAGGAACTGTTCGATTTTGATTTCAGCCTGTTTGAAGAGATTTATCCGTCTCTGGATGTGCGGCTGATTACGGATTACAGAAATATCAATGAGAGCAGCAAGGTTTTCAACAAACGGATCCGGGACAGAATCTGCCAGCTGGCTCTGCGGTTGGGATGCGCAGCCGATACGAAAGAATTTATGGCGGATATGGTACAGTTTTACAAGGAATTCGGTGTTGGAAAGCTGGGGCTTCACAAAGCGTTCCGGGTGGATGGAACGGTGACGCCGGCCAGGATCGTTCCCATCACCAATATCGCGCATGTGCAGCTGGAGGATCTGGTAGGGTATGAAACCGCCAAGAAAAAGCTGATTGACAACACGGAGGCTTTTGTGGAGGGACGCCCGGCCAACAACTGCCTGCTGTTTGGAGATGCGGGTACGGGAAAATCTTCCAGTATCAAGGGGATTCTGAACCGGTATTATGAAAAGGGCCTTCGGATTATCGAGGTTTACAAACATCAGTTTAAGGATCTGAACGACGTGATAGCTCAGATCAAGAACAGGAATTACCGGTTTATCATATACATGGACGATCTTTCTTTTGAGGAATTTGAGATTGAATACAAGTATCTGAAGGCGGTAATCGAGGGCGGCCTGGAGAGGAAGCCGGACAATATTCTGATCTACGCCACCTCCAACCGGCGTCATCTGGTGAGAGAGCAGTTTTCCGACAAGGAGGGCAGAAGAGACGATCTGCACGCTTCGGATACGGTTCAGGAAAAACTGTCGCTGGTATACCGGTTCGGCGTCACCATTTTCTTTGGAGCGCCCGACAAAAAGCAGTTCCAGAACATTGTCCAGGTACTGGCAGACCGGTACGGCATCCGGATGCCCCAGGAGGAACTGCTGCTGGAGGCAAACCGCTGGGAACTGAATCACGGAGGTCTGTCCGGAAGAACCGCCCAGCAGTTTATTGATTACATTCGAGGGAAAGAAAAACAGGAATACAGAAACTAAGAAGAAAGCGAGAGGTGAAAACAGATGCAGATACTGACATTTGCGGCCATCGATGTGGGTGCATACAATGTCACCATGGAGATCTTTGAGATCACACGGAAAACAGGACTGAAATCGCTGAACCAGGTGGATTACCGGATGGAACTGGGACGCGACACATATGCCCGCGGAAAAATCGGCAATGAGATGGTAAAGGAGCTGTGCCAGGTACTCAATGATTTCAAACGCATCATGGAGGAATATCAGGTGGACGATTACCGGGCCTGTGCCACCAGTGCCCTGCGGGAAGCACAGAATGTAGAGATTGTCCTTGGAAAAATATATCAGAACACCGGTCTGAAGGTTCATGTGTTAAGCAATTCGGAGCAGCGGTTTGTGGGATATAAGTCCATAGCGTCCTCCGTTGCGGCCTTTCCCCAGATTATTGAGAAAGGAACCGCTGTCATCGATGTGGGAGGCGGAAGTTCTCAGATCTCCCTGTTTGACAAAGACATGCTGGTGACCACCCAGAATATCCGGGTGGGAAGTCTCCGCCTCCGGGAGCGGCTGCAGGGACTGGAAAATGAAGCCCGCCACTATGAGGTGCTGGTGGAGGAATTTATCAGAAATGAGATTGTCAGCTTTAAAAAGATTCATCTGAAGGACCGGAAAATTGAAAATGTGATTCTGATCGGGGATTATCTGCCCCGCCTTCTGGTACATGAAACCGGTGACCGGCAGGTGATCAGCAAGGACAAATTTATGGAGCTGTATCAGAAAATCATCAGCCGTTCTCCGATCGAACTGGCCATGATTATGAACATTCCGCTGGAAAACGCCACGCTGCTGATGCCGGCAGCCATTATTTACCGGTGTTTTCTGGATGAACTGGGGGCGGATACCATCTGGGCTCCGGGCATCGTGCTGACGGACGGCATGGCTTATGATTACGCAGAAAGCAAAAAAATGCTCCGCTCCTCCCATAATTTTGACAATGATATCGTTATGGCCTGCAGGAACATCGGTAAGCGGTACGGCGTCAGCAAATCACATGTACAGGCGGTGGCGGATATCGCGCTGCCGATCTTTGACAGCATGAAAAAGGTTCACGGCCTGGGAGCCAGAGAACGTCTTTTGCTGGAATGCGCGGTCTATCTCCATGACTGCGGGAAATTTATCAGTCTGGTGAACTCCGTGGAGTGTACCTGTCAGATCATCATGGCCACGGAAATCATCGGCCTGTCCCACAGGGAGAGGGAAATGATCGCCCAGACAGTCCGGTTTAATACCCTTCCCATGGAATCCTATGAGCGGGTCAGCCGGTGGACGGATCTGACGCTGGAGGATTATCTGACAATCACCAAGCTTGCGGCTATTCTCCGGCTGTCCAATGCCATGGACCGCAGCCATCTGCAGAAAATCGAACGGCTGCGGGCAGCGGTGCGGGACGGAAAACTGGTGCTGAATCTGGAAACAAAGAAAGACTACACCCTGGAGAAAGGTCTGCTGGGTGAGAAAATCGAGTTTTTTGAAGAAGTATTCGGCGTGCGGCCGGTGCTGAAAGTAAAACGGAAGCTGTAAGGGAGGTAGCAGAAGATGGACTACACGGAATATAAGAAACCGGAATACTACTGGAACCGGGAGCTGAGCTGGATCGGCTTCAACGAAAGAGTTCTGAGCGAGGCGAAGGATAAAAACATCCCTCTGTTTGAGAGACTGAAATTTCTCAGCATTACTGCCTCCAACCTGGATGAATTTTTCATGATCCGGGTGGCTTCGCTGAAAGATATGGTACATGCGGGCTATGAGAAGCCGGATATTGCCGGCATGACTCCCAGGGAACAGCTGAAGGCCATCAGCCGGAAAACCCATGAACTGGTGGAGTCTCAGTACCGGGTTTACAGCCGCTCACTGCTGCCGGCACTGAAAAAGGTGGGGCTGCATATTGTGGGACGCCATGAGGATCTGACGAAGGAACAGGCCGCCTATGTGGATGAATATTTTGAGGAGAATGTTTATCCGGTGCTCACGCCCATGGCGATGGATTCCTCCCGGCCCTTCCCGCTGATCCGCAATAAAACGCTGAATCTGGGTTCCCTGATTAAAAAGAAGGACAGCAAAAAGAATAAAGAGGTACTGGAATTTGCCACGGTGCAGGTTCCCTCCGTGCTGCCCCGGTTTGTGGAACTCCCCAAAGGAAAGAACGGAGAGCGGACACTGATTCTCCTGGAGGAAGTGATCGAGCGGAATATCGGAAAGCTGTTTTTGAGTTATGATGTGGTCTGCACACATCCCTACCGGATCATGCGGAATGCGGATCTGAGCATCGACGAGGACGAGGCGGCAGATCTTCTGAAAGAGATCCAGAAACAGCTGAAAAAGAGGCAGTGGGGCGAGGTGATCCGTCTGGAAGTGGAAGACGGTATGGATAAGCGTCTGCTGAAAATTTTGAAAATGGAGTTCCATATCAAGGATGAGGATATCTTTTCCATCAACGGACCGCTGGATCTTACGTTCCTGATGAAAATGTACGGACTGGACGGTTTTGAAGCTTACAAAACGGAAAAATATATTCCCCAGCCGGTACCGGCGCTGCAGAACGAGGACAGTATTTTCGCCAATATCCGAAAGGGCGATATCCTGCTGCATCATCCCTACCAGTCTTTCGACCCGGTGGTGGATTTTGTCCGTCAGGCATCTAAGGATCCCAATGTCCTGGCCATCAAGCAGACACTGTACCGGGTCAGCGGAAATTCCCCCATCATAGCGGCGCTGGCCCAGGCAGCGGAGAACGGCAAGCAGGTTTCCGTGCTGGTGGAGCTGAAGGCCCGTTTTGATGAGGAGAACAATATCGTGTGGGCAAAGATGCTGGAGAAAGCCGGCTGCCATGTAATCTATGGACTTCTGGGCCTGAAAACTCACTGTAAGATTACGCTGGTGGTGCGCCGGGAGGAGATGGGTATCCGCCGGTATGTACATCTGGGAACCGGCAACTACAACGATTCCACTGCCAAGCAGTATACGGACTGCGGACTTCTGACCTGCCGGGAGAAGATCGGACAGGACGCCACCGCGGTGTTCAATATGCTGTCGGGTTATTCGGAACCCAGCACATGGAATAAGCTGGTGGTAGCGCCGCTGTGGATGAGAAATCGTTTCCTGCACCTGATCGCCATGGAGGAGGAACATGCCAGAAAGGGACAGAAAGCCCATATCATTGCCAAGATGAACTCCCTGTGCGACCGGGATGTGATCGCCGCTCTGTATGCGGCTTCCGCGGCAGGGGTGAAGATTGACCTGATCGTGAGGGGAATCTGCTGTCTGAAAACCGGTATTCCGGGCATCAGCGAGAACATCACCGTCCGCTCCATCGTGGGGAATTTCCTGGAGCATGCCAGAATTTTCTATTTCTACAGCAACGGACAGGAAGAAATCTATATGGGAAGCGCGGACTGGATGCCGCGAAATCTGGACAAGCGGGTGGAAATCATTTTCCCTGTGGAGGACGAACGGCTGAAAGAAGAACTCAAGCACATCCTGGAAATCCAGCTGGCCGACAACGTGAAGGCGCACCAGATGCAGCCCGACGGAACCTATGTAAAGCCGGACAAGAGAGGAAAGACCCTGATCTGCGCCCAGGACTATTTCTGCCAGGAAGCCGTCGAGCGGGCGAAAAAACCGGCGGCGCCGCTGGACGGCCGGGTATTTATCCCCGCAGAGCCGGTGGAGTGACCGAAAGAAGCGCCGGAAACTTCCGGCAGATGGAACAACAGAAAATCGCTTATGGAAAAGAAGGGAATCACCGGCGGACTGGAACCGCCGGCGGTTCCCTTTTGGCGTGTGCGGGAGGATGGAAACAGCCTTTCCTTTTTTGTAAGCAATCTGTAAAGATTTCCCGGGGAAAGTATGGTACAATAGCCGCAGGGAGGCCGGAGATGCCTCGATGGCCGTTTGGCCAAAAAGGAGGAAATCCCGCAAGGGGATACCTCGATGGCCCTTCGGCCAAAAAGGAGGAGACAGGACAGATGGAAGAAACGAATATTTTGGTGGTGGACGACGAAAAGGAAATCGCGGATCTGCTGGAACTGTATCTTGTCAGCGACGGATTCCGCGTTCTGAAAGCATACGATGCTCATACGGGGCTCAGAATTATGAAGGAGGAGAAGGTCGATCTGGTGCTGCTGGATATCATGATGCCGGAGATCGACGGCCTGGAGATGTGCCGCCGGATCCGTGCGGAGAACAACGTTCCTGTAATTATGGTCAGCGCAAAGACTCAGGATCTGGATAAAATTGTGGGGCTGACCAGCGGGGCGGACGATTATGTGACGAAACCCTTCAATCCCCTGGAGTTGATGGCCCGGGTAAAATCACAGCTGCGACGGTACCGGGATCTGAATCCCGCCAGGGATCAGAAGAAAGAGACACCGGTGATCGAACTGAAAAATCTGGTGATTAACCGGGAAACCCATCAGGTATTTGTGGATGGAGAAAGTATCAAGCTTACGCCCATTGAATTTGATATCCTGCATCTTCTGGCATCCAATCCCGGGAAGGTTTTCAGCACCGATGAGATTTTTGAGCAGGTGTGGCACGAGAAAGTCTACGAAGCCAACAACACGGTGATGGTTCATATTCGCAGACTCAGAGGAAAGATGATACCAGGACAGACAAGATTATCACAACCGTCTGGGGGGTGGGATATAAAATTGACAAATAAATTTATCAGAACCTTTGAGGAACGGATGGCTTTTTATATTCTGGTCAGCGCCGCGGCTACGGCGGTTTTTGAATGCGCGCTGGGATATCTGATCCGCCGGGTTTCCGAACGGCTGCGCTACAGCGGCTACAGGAGCGTCATGATGGGGCCTGACGGACTGAATCCCGGCGTCCGGTGGGGTCTGATGCTGTTTCTTGGACTGGTGGTATTTGTGATCTGTTTTTATGCTCTGATCCGCCGGTATATGAAATATGTCCGTATCATCACCAACGGGATCCGGGATATCGCCCAGGGGAATTTTGACAAAGAGATCCCGGTGCGTTCTCTGGACGAATTCGGCCAGATCGCGGGCTATCTGAATCAGATGGAGGCCAATATCAAAGTGATCATGGAACGGGAGCGGCTGGCGGAGTATACAAAGAACGATCTGATATCCAGCGTGGCGCATGATCTGAGGACACCGCTCACCTCCATCATCGGTTATCTTGGCTGGGTGCGGGAGCAGGAGGAACTGGACGCGCAGACCAGGAAAAAATACCTGGATATCGCTTACCGGAAGGCGCGGCATCTGGAACAGATGACCAACGAGCTGTTTGGCTTTGTAAAACTGGAACACCGGGAAATGCCCCTTCATATGGGAAAGCTGGATATCGTCCAGCTGATGGCCCAGCTGATGGATGAAAACGCGCCGGCGTTTGAGCGGCAGGGGCTTACGGCCGGTTTTTTCTGCCGTGAAAAATCCATTCCCATAACGGCGGATGGAAATCTTCTGGCGAGAATGTTTGAAAATCTTCTGAATAACGCGGTAAAATATGGGAAAGACGGAAAGATGATCCGGGTGGAGATGGAACAAAAAGATCAGACGGTGGTTACCCGGGTGATCAATTACGGATATGTGATTCCGCCGGAGGAACTGGAAAAGCTGTTTCGAAAATTTTACCGGGTGGAACATTCCCGCTCACAGGATACGGGCGGGACCGGGCTGGGGCTGGCGATTGTGGAACAGATTGCGCAGCTTCACAGCGGAAGCGTGTCGGTCCGCAGCGACCTTGAAGGGACTGTTTTCGAAGTGACCCTGCCCATAAAACAGAAGACGGAGGAAACAGTATGAGAACAGCGGGAAAAGAAAACTTCTTCCGTGCCCTCCTTTGGTTCTTCCTGCTTTTCTTTCTGCTGCCGGTTTCCCCGAAGGCGGAGGAAAAAATGCCGGTGGAGCTTCAGCTTTCCTATGGGTTTGCGGGAAACATAAAAAGCGGAAGCAGCGTCCCGCTCACCGTGTCCATGACCAACCATGGACGGGATTTTTCCGGGATGCTGACCATTGAGATTCCGGTGCAGGGGGAAAACCAGGCGCTGGGGGACGCCTTGTGGATGGGAAACAGCCAGTACGGGCAGGCCGCCGGCAGCCGGGTTTACGCTTATGAAAAAGAGATTTCCATAAAAGCAGAGGAGACGCTGGAAGAAACGTTTTATCTGGAACTGCCGGTATTTGAAAGTTACCTGTACGTCACCGTGACGGAGGGAGACAGAACGCTGGGAACCGCTTCTCTGGCGATAAATACCTCGGAAAATCAGCAGCGTCTTCTGGTGGGGGTGATCGCGGCAGATCCGAAAGAACTGGAGGAACTGGACGGCCTGCAGGTGACCCTGGAAGGCGATTATCCGCAGGAAGCATTTGTGCGGGCTATTTCTCTGGAGGCGGAGGATATTTATCCGGATCCCCAGGCATTGGGCCATCTGGACATCCTGATCGCCGATGAGGATACCGCCTTTACCCCCGACCAGCAGCTGGCGATTGACACCTGGCGGCAGGAGGGCGGATACTATCTGAAAAAAGACCAGAGGTCCTGCGTGGAAATGACGGAAGCGCTGATTTACGGGGAAGGACAGGAGACTTTTTATGAGAAACTGAACAATGCGGGAACGTATACTTTCGGTGAAACGGGTACGCTCGGCGCCGTCCCTGTCAGACAGAGCCCTTCGATGATGAAATATCTTATTCTTCTGCTCATCTATGTATTTCTTGCGGGACCCGGAATTTACCTCATTTTAAAACGAAAAAACCGCAGAAAGTACCTCTGGATTGCCATCTGCTGTCTGGCAGTGGCGTTTGTGGCACTGATGGCGGTATTGGGCAGAAAGACCAGTGTGAGAGCGCCGGTTCTCACCTGCAACGGCTCCTATATCCAGCGGGATAATCTCTGGAAGGAACAGCTTGAACTGGGAATTCAGGCGCCTTACAACAGCGAATATCAGCTGTATCTGGACGCCGATTACCGGCTGCGGCCCTGGGAGGTCGGTACGGACGGCGCCAGACTGACCGACAGTGATTTCGCGGAGCAGATAGATATCCGCATGGGGCAGGAAAAAAATAAGATTACCATCAGCCACGTTCCTTCTTTCCGGCAAAATTTCTTTACGCTGCAGAAAGAGAGGCGGAACGAAGAAAAAACGGGGATTACGGCAGAACTTCTGGGAACGGATCAGGCGGTGGAAGGAACAATCGCCAACCAGACCCCCTATACCATTGACTGCGCCGTATTCCTGATGAAAAACCGGGCGGCCGTGGCGGGAACCATTGCCGCAGGAGAATCCGTAAAGGTGAAGAATCTTCCGCTTAAAGCCTGCAATCCGATCTCAATGGAGGATTTTGTGAAAGATCATTTCGATTTTTCCGAGTATCCGTTCCCGGCTTACCAGGAGGAATATTTTTCACAGATGATGGTGGAAGCCATGTACGGACTGGAAGACGGAGAGATGATACTTTTCGGGATTGTGAAAAATCCCGATCTGAGCTTTCAGGAAAATTCCGGATATAAAATCTACGGCACAGTGACGGCCAACGTCGATGTGCAGGCGGACTGGAGCAGCGAAGGATATACTTACTGTCCCAATCTGGAGATTTACGGGACGTCGGAGGACGGAATCTTTTATGAAATGGATAATGTGCTGTATGAACAGGAGATAGTGGTGAATTATCCGGCAGGGACGGCGGAATCTCTGACTTTTTCTGCCGGAGACCGGCAGGAAGGATCGTATTATCATTCCTTTGACGGTGCGGTAGCGTTCTATTCCTGGAGCCAGGGAGTTTATGTGGAAGTGGAAAACTGGCAGAGAACTTTTCTGAGAAAAGAGCTGGAGCCTTACCTGTCCGGCGAAGGAGTCCTCCGGGTGCAGTACCGGCAGACGACGCGGGAAAGAGACGGACAGGAACAGAAAACCAGGCTGCTTCCCTATATCAGCGCGGTCAGAAAGGCGGACAGATAGAATGCTTCAGATTGTAAATCTTTATAAAAAATACGACTCCCTGCTGGCCCTTAACGGACTGAATATGGAAATCAGAAAAGGACAGCTTTACGGCTTTGTGGGACCCAACGGAGCGGGAAAAACCACCACGATCCGAATTGTGGCGGGACTTTTAAGACCCACCGGGGGAGAGGTGAGAATTGACGGGATTCCGGTGGGAAAAGACGTGAAGCCGCTGAAAAGCAAAATCGGCTATGTACCGGATTTCTTTGGCGTATACGATAATCTGACGGTGATGGAATATCTGGAGTTTTATGGCAGCGCCTATGGAATTGCCGGAAAAGAGGCCAGGACAAGGGCCCTTTGCGTGCTGGATCAGGTGGAACTTGGCTCCATGGAGAACCGGTTTGTGGACGAACTGTCCAGAGGCATGCAGCAGCGGCTGTGTCTGGCCAGAGCCCTGATCCACAGGCCGCAGCTTCTGGTTATGGATGAGCCGGCTTCCGGACTGGATCCGGGGGCAAGGAGAGTATTCAAACATGTGCTGCAGCATCTGTGCCAGGAAGGATATACGGTGCTGATCAGTTCCCATATACTTTCCGATCTGGCAGATATGTGTTCCAATATCGGAATTATCAATCAGGGAAAGATGGTGCTGCAGGGAGAGATTGAGGATATTATGCTGTCCATTGACAGTTCCAACCCGGTGCTGATTACTGTATACAGCCAGATGGAAAAAGCGGTGAGTCTGCTGAGACGCCATCCGCTGGTGACCAGGATGTCCATCGACCGGAATGTGATATCCATTCTGTTTTCCGGAAGCAGGGAGGAGGAAGCGCTTCTTCTGCGGGAAATTATGGAGGCCGGCGTGCTGGTCACCTCCTTTACCCGGGAACATAACAGTCTGGAATCGGTCTTTTTCAATCTGGTGGAACCGGAACAGTCCTGAAGCATGCAGGAGGGACGTATTATGTTTATTGCGGCGGCGGATCTGTAAACAGGGACGCCGCCGGTTGTGAGGAGGAGAAGCATGATAAAATTAAATCCTGTACTGGAAAATGAAATCCGGAGAAATATGCGTTCCATGAAGGTTTCCTGGATGATTTTCGGCGGCAATCTTCTTCTGACTCTGGTGGCGGTGGTGACCTGTTTCGGCACAGGGGCCGGGAGAGATTATATGGCGGCTGCGCAGTACCGTTTTCCGGTTCAGTGCTATATGATCATGGCGTATGTACTGTTTCTTCTGATCTGCCTTCTGGTTCCGGGAATCGCCGGCGGGTCGATTGCCATAGAACGGGAGAGGAGAACACTGGATATTCTGTTGACCACTCATCTGAGCCCCTGGAAGATTATCGTCGGCAAGCTGGAAGCGTCTCTTTGTGTGATTTTCATGCTGGCGTGTTCCTCTCTTCCGGTGATCTCGCTGGTACTGATCTACGGCGGCATCGGTCTGGCAGATCTGCTGGCGCTGGTGGCCATTCTGGTGGTTTCCGGGATTTTTATTGGAAGCATCGGCGTGTTCTGTTCCGCCGTCAGCCGCAAGACCACCGTCGCCACCATTTTATCCTATGTGATTGTACTGTTTCTGGTACTGGGAACCATTGCGCTGGTGGCGGTGATTCACTATGTGCTGGGGGTGCAGGCAGATCAGATGGAGGTATACCGGGCGCCGGATGTGGGCGGATGGATTTACCTGTTGTATCTGAATCCGCTGGTAACCTTTTACGGACTGCTCAGCCATCAGGTGGGAAGCGGCAGCGAGCTGATGAATGTATGCTGTTGCTTCGGCGATTTCACCCGAAATCCGGGGGTGCGGTATATGCTTCCGGGGGCCATTGCCATACAGCTGTTTCTGTCGGCGCTTCTTCTGATTATCGCGGGCAGGCGGATCAATCCTCTGCGCCGGTGAAAAGAGGAAAAGGAGGAGGATTTCAGAATGGAATATGAAGAAAAGAAAGGACAGGCAGCCGTCGTCTGCTGCTCCGACGGCCTGGGCCAACAGGCGTGCCGGCAGACGGAACTGCTCTGCCGGAAACTGATGGCCATGGGTCTGGAACCGGTGGTAAGTCCCTGCCTTGCCAGGGGAGAAACCATCTTTGCCGGGACAGCAGAGCGAAGGGCTCATATCCTGCTGGACTGCTACCGGGATCCCAGGATCCGGATGATTTTCGATGTGAGCGGAGGAAATCTTGCGAACCAGATTCTGGAATACCTGGATTTTGATACCATCCGGGCGTTCCCCAAACCCTTCTGGGGCTACAGTGATCTTACGGTCCTGCTGAATGGTATCTGGACAAAAACGGGAAACAGGGGATGGCTGTACCAGACAAGAAATCTGGTACAGGCGTATGAGGAGGAACAGACCATCCGGTTTGCGGATACGGTTTTTGACGGCGGAGACGGGCTGCTTCCCGACGACTGGGAATTCATCCGGGGAGATCGGATGGAAGGAGTCGTGCTGGGAGGAAATATCCGCTGCTTTCTGAAGCTGGCCGGTACGGAATATTTCCCGGATCTGACCGGAAAGATACTGTTTCTGGAAAGTATGGGCGGCGGGGTGGGAGTGACGGCTTCCCTTCTGGCACAGCTTCGCCAGATGGGCGTATTTTCCCGGATCCGCGGACTTCTGCTGGGAACTTTTACGGAAATGGAAAACTCCCATGCCTGCCCCGATGTGCGCAAGCTGGTGCTGGAGGCGATCCGGGATTACCGGTTTCCGGTGGCCGCAACCCGTCTGGCCGGTCACGGAATGGATTCCCGTGCCATCCCCATTGGCGCAAGATGCGGCATATCCGCAGGGAGCATGCAGATTTTCCGGTGAAAAGGAAAGAATTTCCACTTTGGTTAGTTTTATTTAACAAGGTTTTCATTTGTATCCGGAAGAAAAATGGGGTATAATAAGAATATCGAATCGAAAGACAAAGAGGTGAGGGTATGAAGTTCGATATGCATTGCCATACCAGAGAAGGCTCCATGGACGGCAAGGTAATGATAGAAGAGTATATCCGGGTACTGAAGGAAAAGGGGTTCGGGGGGATGCTGGTCTCCGACCATAAT
Organism: Candidatus Pullilachnospira intestinigallinarum; assembly: GCA_018711275.1. Taxonomy (GTDB): domain Bacteria; phylum Bacillota; class Clostridia; order Lachnospirales; family Lachnospiraceae; genus Pullilachnospira; species Pullilachnospira intestinigallinarum. The sequence goes on along the minus strand of DVIN01000051.1, from coordinate 50,819 downwards.
TCCTACAACGGCTACCGGGAATGGAGAGACTCCATAAAGGGAAAGACACATACGGATTTTGTGGTGTTAAAGGGGGTTGAATACGATACCATCGACTGCGGGCATATGCTGGTGATTATGCCGGAAGGGGTAAAACTGAAGCTTCTGGAGCTGCGGGGGCTTCCCGCGCAGATCCTCCTGATGACCGTGCACCATTATGGAGGCATCGTAGGGCCGGCGCATCCTTACGGAGAAAAATATCTCAGTCTGATAAAGACACAGGCCAGAAAAAAATTCCATGAAGAACGGATAAAAAGTCTGATGAATCAGTTTGATTTTGTGGAGATTTTCAATGCCTGTGAATCGGAGGAATCCAATGAGAAGGCCAGACAGCTGGCAAGGATGTACCACAAGCCGGGATTCGGCGGCAGCGATGCTCACCGGCCGGACTGCATCGGAATGGGATATACCAGTCTGCCGGACGATATCCGGTGTGAGTCGGATCTGATCCGCTATGTAAAATCCACTCCTTATATCACCTGCGGCGGCACACGGTATGACCGGACCACCAAGGACAAGCTGGGAAAGCTGAATCGGGTGCTGGTGGGTTCCTTCTATGTATATAATAAAGGCGGGGAACGGATCCGGAGAAGAAAGCGGGAGAAAGAACTGGAGAACCTCCACTGATAATTCTTTTGAAAAAGGCGGCCGGAAGAGGGAAAATCACAGCAGGACGGGGCGTTTTTCGCCCCGTCCATATGCGGAGAAACGTGGTTTTTCCGCTTTTTTTTGCCAAAATTGCTGGCAAAGTCGCGGGTTATGGTATATAATCGTTGAGAAACCGGGTATGGATACAGGAGGATATTATGAAAAAAGTAGTTAAATTTGGAGGAAGCTCTCTGGCAAGCGCGGAGCAGTTTAAAAAAGCAGGTGACATTATCCGTTCTGACGAAGGCCGCAGATATGTGGTGCCTTCTGCTCCGGGAAAGCGGTATGACGCGGACATTAAGGTAACCGATATGCTGTACGACTGCTACCGGGCAGCGGCAGCCGGGGAAGCCATTGATAAAAAGCTGTTTCTGATTCAGAAACGGTATCAGGAGATCATTGAGGGACTGTCCCTGACGCTGACGCTGGATGATGAATTTGCCGTGATCCGTGAAGCCTTTGAGAATCAGGAAGGGGAAGATTATGCAGCGTCCCGGGGAGAGTATCTGAACGGAATCGTGATGGCGGAATATCTGGGATATGAATTTCTGGATCCGGCACAGTATATTTTCTTCGACAAAAAAGGAAATCTGGATCTGGAGCGGACCGATGAATGTCTCGGCGCCAAGCTGGCTGAGGTGGAACGGGCGGTGATCCCCGGATTTTACGGATCCTCCTGGGACGGAAAGGTAAAAACCTTCTCCAGAGGCGGTTCAGACGTGACCGGTTCCATTGTGGCCCGTGCGGTTCAGGCAGATATTTATGAAAACTGGACGGATGTTTCCGGATTTCTGGTGACAGATCCCCGGATCGTGGATAATCCGGCAGTGATTTCCACCATCACCTACAAAGAACTCAGGGAACTTTCCTACATGGGAGCCACCGTGCTGCATGAAGACGCGATCTTCCCCATCCGTAAGGAGGGAATCCCCATCAATATCCGCAACACCAACCGGCCGCTGGATCCGGGTACCATGATTGTGGAAAGCACCTGCAACAAACCGAAATATACCATCACGGGTATTGCGGGAAAGAAGGGCTTTGCTTCCATAAATATTGAAAAGGATATGATGAACGGGGAGATCGGCTTCGGAAGAAAGGTGCTGGAAGTGTTCGAGGAAAACGATCTGTCCTTTGAGCATATGCCCTCCGGGATTGACACCATGACGATCTATGTGCATCAGTCCGAGTTTGAAAGCAAGGAACAGAATATTATTGCCGGTATCCACCGGGCGGTAAATCCGGATTTTATTGATCTGGAATCCGATCTGGCATTGATTGCCGTGGTGGGAAGAGGCATGAGAAGAAACCGTGGGACTGCGGCCCGGATTTTTGCGGCTCTGGCCCATGCGCATGTGAATGTGAAGATGATCGATCAGGGCTCCAGCGAGATGAATATCATCATCGGTGTGGAGAACCGGGATTTTGAGACGGCCATCCGTGCCATCTATGATATTTTTGTGATGGCACAGGTATAAGCTGCGGCCGCCGGAGGTTTCGGTATTCATGACAATGGGCGAATGGCGGAGCGCATGTTCCATTGTTGACGGCAGGGGGAGCCTGTGTTATAATACGAAACAAAGTTGCAATAAAATTGTAATATTTCAGTAGCAAGAGGGACAATAATATCAGACTTGAAAAGGGGTAATTCACGATGAGACGGATGACGAAGGGACTGCTTGCAGGTATGGTGATCTGCTGTATGCCTATGCTGGCCGGATGCTCTTTCCGGGAGACGCTGGGTATTCTCTGGAACGGGGAGGAACAGACAGAGGATACAGAAGAGAAAACACAGACGGTACAGGAGAATACGCCGGTGGTAGATGACAGTGTGGAGGCGCCTTCCATCACTGCGGGGCCGGGGGATCCGGTGACCTATGCCATGAACGCCGAGGCGGAGCCCATCACAGTGGAGGCTTCCGTGGACGACGGCGGCACGCTTTCTTATCAGTGGTATTCCAATAATGTGGATTCCAACGGGGGCGGAACCGCGCTGGAGGGCGAAACCGGCGCATCCTTTACGCCGCCGACGACGGAGCCGGGTACGATGTACTATTATGTGGTGGTAACCAATACCGTGGACAATGCCATTCAGATGTCTACCAGCGCCACCAAGTCGGTAACCGTGGAAGAGGGATCCGGCGAGGACGCCTCGGCCGAAACGCAGGAATCCGCGGATCCGGTTCAGGAGGAGACTTCAGACGCTTCGGATTCAGACGGAACCTGGCAGCAGAGTGACGACGGCTGGTGGTATGAGCATGCGGACGGCAGTTATACCAGGGACGGCTGGGAAGAGATTGACGGTAAGTGGTATGCTTTTGATGAAAACGGCTATATGCGCACCGGCTGGTTCCAGGACGGGGATAAATGGTACTATCTGAACGATGACGGCGCCATGGTCCGCGATACGGATGTGGACGGGTACCATCTGGGATCGGACGGAGTGATGCAGTAGGCGGTCGGTACACAGGAAAAGACGGACCGGGGGAAGCGATTCCCCCGGTTTTACTTTTGCTTGCATTTTAGGCCAATGTCTAGTATCATAAGTATAGTTTTATGCCGTGCGGCAAGACAGAAAAGAAAGGAAACATCATGAGTGAATGGATAAAAGTGGCAGTGGATGCCATGGGAGGAGATTATGCGCCCCAGGAGCCGGTGAAAGGCGCGGTGGACGCGGTCAATGACAGCCCGGAATTATTCGTCTGGCTGGTGGGAAAGGAGGCGGAGATCCGGCGGGAGCTGGATAAGTACACCTATCCTGCCGAAAGAATTCAGGTGGTGGACGCCCCGGAGGTGATTGAGACCGGGGAGCCGCCGGTGCAGGCCATTCAGAAGAAGAAGGAATCTTCTTTAGTGAAGGCGCTGAAGCTGGTGCGCAAGGGAGAGGCATCGGCTTTCGTATCCTGCGGAAGCACAGGGGCCGTTCTGGTGGGCGGTCAGGTGCTGGTGGGAAAGATCCGGGGCGTGGAGCGGGCGCCGCTGGCGCCGCTGATTCCCACGGCCAACGGGGTGGCGCTTCTGATCGACTGCGGCGCCAATGTGGACGCCAGAGCCTCTCATCTGGTGCAGTTCGCCCGCATGGGTTCCATTTACATGGAGAATGTGGTGGGTATCAAAAACCCCCGGGTGGGCCTGGTGAATATCGGAGCGGAGGAGGAGAAGGGCAATGCCCTGGTGAAAGAAACCTTCCCGCTGCTGAAGGAGTGCAGGGACATCAATTTTATCGGAAACGTGGAGGCCAGAGATATTCCCAAAGGCGTCTGCGATGTGATTGTCTGCGAGGCCTTTGTGGGAAATGTGATTCTCAAGTTGTATGAGGGAGTGGGAAGCACACTGATTTCCAAAGTTAAAAGCGGCATGATGTCCTCGCTGCGCAGCAAGATCGGAGCCCTTCTGGTGAAACCGGCGCTGAAGGAAACACTGAAGTCCTTTGATGCCAGCCAGTATGGAGGCGCGCCGCTTCTGGGCCTTAAAGGGCTGGTGGTGAAAAGCCATGGCAGTTCCGACGCCCGGGAGATTCATAATGCGATTCTGCAGTGTATTACTTTTACAAAAGAGGATATCTGCGGAAAGATCAGAGATCATATTACAACGGAGAAAAAAGAGGAGGCGTAGAGGATGGAACTGGAAAAACTGCAGGCCATTATCGCTGATGTACTGAATGTGGACGCCTCAGAGGTGACCATGGAGACCACCTTTGTGGACGATCTGGGAGCGGATTCCCTGGATGTGTTTCAGATCCTGATGGGTGTGGAAGAGGAATTTGGCATTGAAATTGATCCGGAGGAGGCAGAGAAAATCGTGTCCGTGGGGGACGCGGTGCAGGCGATCCGGAAGATTGTCGGATAAAAAGGTAAGGGGATGTGAAAACGTCCCCTTATCGTTTCCGTAAAAAAGGAGGATCTATGAAAGACTGGAAAGAGATAGAAAAAAAGATCGGGTATCGGTTTCAGGACAGCAGTCTGCTTCAGATGGCGCTGCGGCACAGCTCCTATACCAATGAGCACCGGATGAACCGGCTGGACTGTAATGAACGTCTGGAGTTTCTGGGAGATGCGGTGCTGGAGCTGGCCAGCAGCGAGTTCCTGTTTCAGAACGACCCGAAGATGCCGGAAGGAGAGCTGACACGTCTGCGGGCCAGCCTGGTCTGCGAGCCTACCCTGGCCCTCTGTGCCAGACAGCTGGATCTGGGAGCGTATCTGAGCATGGGAAAGGGAGAGGAACTGACCGGCGGAAGAGGAAGAGATTCCATCGTGTCGGACGCCCTGGAGGCACTGATCGGGGCGATCTACCTGGATGGTGGATTTGCTAATGCAAAAGAATTTATACAGCGTTTCGTGCTCAACGATATCGAACATAAAAAGCTCTTTTTCGATAGCAAGACTATCTTCCAGGAGATGGTGCAGGGAAATCTCCCCGGAGAGATCTCCTACCGGCTTGTGGGAGAGGAAGGCCCGGACCACAACAAAACCTTTCTGGCCCAGGTGTGGGTGGGAGAAGTATGCTTCGGGCAGGGCAAAGGCCACAGCAAAAAGGCCGCCGAGCAGGCGGCCGCCTACCATGCCATCTGCAAAATGAAGCGGCAGGACGGTGACGTATGTATTTAAAGAGTATTGAGGTACAGGGGTTCAAATCCTTTGCCAATAAAATCGTCTTCGAATTTCACAAGGGCATTACAGGCATCGTGGGGCCCAACGGCAGCGGCAAGAGCAACGTGGGCGATGCGGTTCGCTGGGTGCTGGGAGAGCAGAGCGCCAAGCAGCTCCGCGGCGGCAATATGCAGGACGTGATTTTTTCCGGTACGGAGACCAGAAGGCCTCTGGGGTTTGCCTCCGTGGCCATTACCCTGGATAACTCTGACCACAAGCTGGATATTTCCTATGAGGAGGTGACCGTCACCCGAAGACTGTATCGTTCCGGTGAGAGCGAATACCTTCTCAACGGTTCTCCCTGCCGCCTGAAGGATATCAACGAGCTGTTTTACGATACGGGTATCGGAAAGGAAGGATACTCCATCATCGGTCAGGGACAGATCGACAAAATCCTCAGCGGACGGCCGGAGGAGCGGCGGGAGCTGTTTGACGAAGCGGCAGGAATTGTGAAGTTTAAGCGGCGGAAAAATACGGCTCTGAAAAAACTGGAGGAGGAGGAGGGAAACCTGGTCCGGGTGACGGATATTCTCTCCGAGCTGACCCGTCAGCTGGCGCCTCTGGAGCGCCAGTCGGAGACGGCGAAGATTTATCTGAAGAAAAAAGAAGAACTGAAGAATCTGGATGTGAATATGTTCCTTCTGGAGACCGGCCATATCCGTGAGCAGATGGGGCAGGTGGATGAAAAGCTGACCCTGGCGAAAGAGCAGCTGGAACAGACCCGCGCGGATTTTGAGAAAACCAAAGCGGAGTATGAGACGCTGGAAAAGAACATGGAGGAGCTTGATGAAAGGATCAGTGCGGCCACCCAAAAGGCATCGCAGAATGCGCTGAAAAAGCAGGAACTGGAAAACAGCGTCAAGCTATACCAGGAACAGATCCGTGCGTCGAAGGTCAGCGGAGATCACTACCGGCAGAGACAGCAGACCATTGCCCAGGAGCTTGAAAAACGCAGCCGCCAGATGGAAGATTTTGAGGAACAGCGGAAAGCGCAGCAGGCACTTCTCGACGAGGCCACGCGGAAACGCAAAGAGCAGCAGGAAAAACTGGATGCTCTCCGGGAGGAGATCCGCGCCTGCATGGAAAAAATTGATTCCGGAAAAAATGAACTGATTCAGATCCTGAACCAGCGGGCGCAGACCAAAGGAAAGATGCAGCGGTATGACGCCATGCTGGAACAGATCGGAATCCGCAAGGCGGAACTGAGCCAGCGGATCCTGAAGCTGAAAAGCGAGGAGTCCGAGCAGGAGGAAATCATCGCGGGACACCAGGAACAGTTCGCGAAGATCAGCGGGGAACTGGACGGCCTGAACCGGGAATACCGGAAAGCGGAAACCCAGGTACAGGCGTTGGGACGGCAGATCGACGAGCAGATGCGCCAGATGGAGGTGGGGCAGACCGCCTACCACCGGGAAGCGTCCCGGCTGGAATCTCTGAAAAACATCGCGGAGCGGTATGACGGCTACGGCAGCAGTATCCGCCGGGTGATGGAGCAGAAAAACCGCAGGCCGGGTATTCACGGCGTGGTGGCGGATCTGATCCGGACAGAGAAAAAGTACGAGACTGCGGTGGAGACTGCCCTGGGCGGCAGTATACAGAATATTGTCACCGACAACGCCCAGACCGCCAAGCATCTGATTGAGTTTCTGAAAAAGAACCGGTACGGGAGGGCTACCTTCCTGCCGCTGACCAATATGAGAAAGAGCAGCTTTTCCACGCCGGCCGCCCTGAAGGAGCCGGGAGTGATCGGGGTGGCGGATACGCTGGTGGAGGCAGAGGAGCGGTATCGGATGCTGCTGTCTCAGCTTCTTGGCCGGACGCTGGTGGTAGATCATATTGATCACGCCATTGCCATTGCTCAGAAGTATCACCATACGCTGCGTATCGTCACCCTGGAGGGAGAATCCTTAAGCCCCGGCGGCTCCATGACAGGAGGTGCGTTCCGCAGCAGCAGCAATCTTCTGGGAAGAAGGCGGGAGATTGAAGAACTGGAGGGCAGTGTGAAGGCACTGGCCCAGGACATGAAGAAAGCCCAGGAGGCGGTAGCATCCAACCGGAAGCAGAGAAACGCACTCCGGGAGCAGATGAGCCGTCTGATGGAGCAGCTGCAGAAGAAACAGCTGGAGCAGAATACGGAGAAGCTGGGAATTTCCCAGGCGGAGAGCAGAATCCGTCAGATTCGTACCGGATATGGTTCTCTGCGGTCGGAAGGCCGGGAAATCGAAAACCAGATCCTTGAGATCCGTCAGAACAGCAGTTCCATTCAGGAGGAGATCGGCCGTTACCAGGATCAGGAAAAGGAACAGCAGCAGACGGTGGAAGAACAGCAGAAGCTGCTGGAGGAATACCAGGCCAGGGAAGAGGAATATGGGACAGAGAGCAGCCGTCTGCAGGTGGAATACGCTTCTCTGGAGCAGAAACAGACCTTTATCCGACAGAACATGGAACGTATTGCGCAGGAGGAGGCGGCTCTCAGACAGGAAGCAGAGGAAATTGCCGATTCCGGCAGGAAGGAAGAGGAGGAAATTCTCCGGAAGGAGGCCCATATTCAGGAGACGCTTGCCACGATCCGGGAAGCGGAACGGATCATGAAGGAGGATGAAGAGCAGGCCAGCCGCAGCCGGCAGGAAAAGGAAGAACTGAACCGGCAGCATAAAAGCTTTTTCACCAGACGGGATGAACTGTCTCAGCAGGTGAATCTGATGGATAAGGAATGTTTCCGTCTCACCAGCCAGCGGGAAAAGCTGGAGGAGCGCCAGGATGCTCAGACAGATTATCTGTGGGAGGAGTATCAGATGACGCCCGGGCAGGCCAGAGAATACCAGATGGAAGAGAGCCGGGACAGAAGCCAGCTTCGCCAGCAGATCGGAAAACTGAAGGATGAGATCCGAAAGCTGGGGAACGTGAATGTGAACGCCATCGAGGAGTACAAAGAGCTTCTGGAGAGACATACTTTCCTGAGCGGTCAGCATGAGGATCTGGTGAAAGCGGCAGAGAGCTTAAAGAAAATCATTACAGAGCTGGATGAAGGAATGAGGAAGCAGTTTACCGAAAAATTCGCCCAGATCCGCCAGGAGTTCGACCGGGTGTTCAAACAGCTGTTCGGCGGCGGAAAAGGAACGCTGGAATTGACGGAAGAGGAAGATGTGCTGGAAGCGGGGATTCGCATTATCTCCCAGCCCCCGGGCAAAAAGCTGCAGAATATGATGCAGCTGTCCGGCGGTGAGAAGGCACTGACCGCCATCGCGCTGCTGTTTGCCATTCAGAATCTGAAACCGTCGCCTTTCTGTCTGCTGGATGAGATTGAGGCGGCCCTGGATGATTCCAATGTGACCAGATTCGCCCAGTACCTGCACAAGTTGACAAAAAATACACAGTTTATTATTATAACACATAGAAGAGGAACCATGAATGCGGCAGACCGCCTGTATGGAATCACCATGCAGGAGAAAGGCGTGTCTACGCTGGTTTCTGTCAGCCTGATAGAAAATCAGCTGGATAAGTAAGATAAACCCTAATAAGGAAAGAAATGAGGAGTTTCTATGGGAGAGGAAAAGAGAGGTTTTTTCAGACGGCTGGTGGACGGCCTTGCGAAAACAAGAAGCAATATTGTAGCGGGCATTGATTCGATTTTCAGCGGATTTTCCAGTATCGATGAGGATTTCTACGAGGAAATCGAGGAAATTCTCGTGATGGGAGATATCGGCATTGCCACCACCACCGCCATTATAGAAAATCTGAAAAAAGAGGTGGCAGAGCGGAAAATCAAAGAACCTTCCGAGTGCAAACAGCTGCTGATTGACAGTATCAAGCAGCAGATGAAAGTGGGGGATACCGCTTATGAGTTTGAAAACCGCCGGTCCGTGGTGCTGGTGATCGGAGTCAACGGTGTGGGAAAGACCACTTCGGTAGGAAAACTGGCGGGCAAACTGAAGGATCAGGGAAAGAAAGTGATTGTGGCTGCCGCAGATACGTTCCGGGCCGCCGCGGGGGAACAGCTCAGCGAGTGGGCTTCCCGGGCCGGTGTGGAACTCATCGGCGGACAGCCGGGAGCGGATCCGGCGGCTGTGGTCTATGATGCGGTGGCTGCCGCAAAGGCCAGGGACGCGGACGTGCTGCTGTGCGATACGGCGGGACGGCTTCACAACAAAAAGAATCTGATGGAAGAGCTGAGAAAGATCTACCGGGTGCTGGAGCGGGAATATCCGGAGGCATACCTGGAGACCCTGGTGGTGCTGGACGGAACCACCGGACAGAACGCGCTGGCCCAGGCCCGTCAGTTCAGTGAGGTGGCCAATGTCACCGGCATTATTCTCACCAAGCTGGACGGAACCGCCAAAGGAGGAATTGCCGTGGCCATCCAGTCAGAGCTGGATATCCCTGTAAAATACATTGGCGTGGGAGAAAGCATCGACGATTTGCAGAAATTTGACGCCGACCAGTTCGTCAACGCATTGTTTGACGTGCGGGGACAGGAGCAGGGAGCGTAACATTTGCAACAGTACGGAAACAGGACAGAGGAGGAAGACAAAATGTTGACACTGGATAAATTTGAAGAAGCCTCAGAGATCGTAAAACAGGTCACTCAGGAGACCAAGCTGATATACAGTGATTACTTCAGCAAAAATACCGGAAACAAGGTGTACTTTAAACCGGAGAATATGCAGAGAACGGGAGCCTACAAGCTGAGAGGCGCTTACTATAAGATCAGCACACTGTCTCAGGAAGAAAGAGACAAGGGACTGATTACGGCTTCCGCCGGCAATCATGCCCAGGGTGTGGCTTATGCCGCCAAGGCTTACGGGGCAAAGGCTGTCATTGTCATGCCCACCACCACACCGCTGATCAAGGTGGAGCGCACGAAAAGCTACGGGGCTGAGGTGGTGCTTTACGGGGATGTGTACGACGAGGCCTGCGAGTATGCCCTGAAACTGGCTGAGGAGAACGGGTATACCTTTATCCACCCCTTTGACGATCTTGCCGTTGCCACCGGCCAGGGAACCATCGCCATGGAGATTATCAAGGAACTGCCCCTGGTGGATTATATTCTGGTGCCCGTGGGCGGCGGCGGACTGGCCACCGGTGTATCCACACTGGCGAAGCTTCTCAATCCCCATATCCAGGTGATCGGCGTGGAGCCCGCAGGAGCCAACTGTCTGCAGGTATCCGTGGACAAAGGAGCGGTGACCACCCTTCCCACTGTCAACACCATCGCTGACGGTACGGCGGTTAAGACGCCCGGAGAGCATGTATTCCCCTATCTTCAGGAAAACCTGGACGGAATCATCACCGTGGAGGATGATGAGCTGATCGTCTGCTTCCTGGATATGGTGGAAAATCACAAGATGATCGTGGAGAATTCCGGCCTTCTGACGGTGGCCGCTCTGAAGCATCTGAATGTAAAAGACAAAAAAGTGGTGTCTGTGCTCAGCGGAGGAAATATGGATGTGATCACCATGGCATCTGTGGTGCAGCTGGGCCTGATTCAGAGAGACCGGATCTTTACGGTTTCCGTCCTTCTGCCGGACCGTCCCGGCGAACTGAGCCGGGTATCCGGATTGATTGCCGAAGAGCAGGGCAATGTCATCAAGCTGGATCACAACCAGTTCTACAGCACCAACCGGAATGCGGCGGTGGAGCTGAGAATCACCATGGAGGCTTTTGGAACCGAGCACAAGGAGAAAATTGTACATCGACTGGAGAAGGAAGGCTATCGGGTAAAACTGGTGCGTCCCAGTCTGTAAGAAATATCAGAACCGGACAGCGGCCCGGACATCTGCGGCAGAAGAACTGCAGATGTCCGGGCCGTTTTTCTACGGGAATTATTTTTTAAATTTTGCTGTTGACAATCGGGAGATACTCAACTATACTGTACTTAACAAAACAGTACAGTACATACAGAGGTACCCGGAAATGAGGTGAGATGTTTTGGAAATTATTCTAAGCAACAGTTCCGCCAGACCTATTTATGAGCAGATTGCCTCGCAGATCAAAGCGAAGGTGATGCGCGGTGAACTGAAAACCGGGGACGGGCTTCCGGGGATGAGAAGCCTGGCCAAATCGCTTCACGTCAGTGTGATTACAGTTCAGCACGCTTATGAGGATCTGCAGAAAGAGGGGTTTATCGAGACCGTGGCGGGCAAGGGAGCATTTGTTGCTGCGCAGAACAAAGACTTCCTCAGAGAAGAGCAGCTTAGAATCGCGGAAGAAAAACTGCAGGAAGCAGCCGATATCGGAAAGACCCACGGGATTGAACTTTCCCGGCTGATTCAGGCGCTGAAAGTATTCTATGAGGAGGATTAATATGGACGCGATTGTCAGGGTGGAGGGAATCACCAAACATTACAAGGAATTTTCGTTGGATCATGTGAGTTTTCAGGTCCCCAGGGGCATGATCCTGGGACTGATCGGGGAAAATGGAGCAGGGAAGTCCACTACCATTTCCGCACTGCTGGATCTGATTTCTCTGGATGAGGGGAATATCGAGATTTTCGGGCAGAGCCATGAAAAGACGGCCCGTAAGGCCAAGGAACGGATGGGAGTGATCATCGACGGTCTGGATCCGTATCTGATGTACTATCCGAAGGATGTGGAAAAAATCATGAGCCGGATGTTTCCGGGAAGATGGGACGGAGAACTTTTCAAGAGGTACATGGACCGGTTTAACCTTCCCGGAGAGAAAAGAATCAAGGACTATTCCAAAGGAATGCGGGTGAAGTTCAACTTCGCGGCGGCCCTTTCCCACCGGCCGGAGCTGATGATTCTGGATGAAGCCACCAGCGGCCTGGATCCGGTGATGCGGGATGAGATTCTGGAGATTCTGCAGGAATTTCTGGAGGATGAAAATCATGCGGTGCTGATGTCCACCCATATTACCAGTGATCTGGATAAGATTGCGGATCACATCGTACTGCTGCATGAGGGCAGGGTGATGTTCCAGAAGACAAAGGAGGAACTGGATCTGAATTACGGGGTGCTTCACTGCGGGAAGGAGACTTTTGAGGCGCTGAATGAGGAGGACGTGGAGGCCTATATCCGGGGCGATTATGAGTACCGGGTGCTGGTGAACAACCGGAGAGAGCTGCAGGAGCATATTCGCGATCTGGCCATTGACCGGGCCTCCATCGAGGATATCATGTTATTTTATATTAAGGGGGAAAGAATATGAGTGGACTGGTGATGGCAGACCGTCTGGCCTACAGAAGAAGAATGAGTGCATTTTCCAGATATTTCAGTTATTTGATTTGCGTGGCGGCGTTTCTGCTGATACCGAAGGGCATCGGACTTACCCTGGTGACCCTGCTGATTCTGCCTATGGGAACGGCAAATCTTCCGGTGATGATCAAGGAAATTGATTCCGGTCAGGCATACACCAGATATCTGCTGACCCTTCCCTGCAGCCGGAAGGAGATCGTACAGGCCAGATTCTGCGCGTCTCTTCTGGATGGACTGTGGGATATGGCCCTGGTGCTGGCGCTTCTTGTCATCGACGCGCTGTGGCGGCATACCTGTACGCCTCTGGGTTACCTGCAGCTGGGACTGGCCAGTCTGATGATCGGATGGATTTATATGGCGATGAACCTGGTGGTATCCTTCCTGGGCAATGTGACGGTGACGTCAGTATTCTATATGATTTCCATTCTGGCGGGAATGGCCGTTTATATACTGGTGGTCTGGCTGGATGCGCCGGTGCTGCAGGTGCTGTCAAAAAATCCGGTTCTTCTTTGGGGAGGCTGTTTGGCGCTTACTGCGCTGATTGTGGCGGTCTGCTATGGGATTTCGCTGAAACTGTTTGAGAGAGGACGGTGAGCGGAGAAATCGAACAGTTCAGCCTTCCGGCTTCCCTGTCACGAGAAATCATCAATATATCTGCCGGATTCTTGACAATTTGATAACAATGTGATATAAGTGTGTTGTATAAAATTCCATAGAAACATGATGAGTGCACCGGCAGAGAAAATCGGCCGGTGAGAGAGGGAATCAGGTGCGAGTCCTGAGCGATCCGGTCACTGTAAGCAGGGAGTAAGGCTTCAAAAGTTTCCATTGTACCATAAGGTATGAGAAGGAGAAGCCGGACGATGATCTGCGAGCCAGGAAACCTGCTCATTATGAAAAGGTGAAAACTTCCGTGTAAAGTTTTGCATCCCTGCATATTGATAAGGAGTGTCTGCTTTCCACGAAAGCAGACATTTTTTCATTTCACAAAAAAACGGTTTTCCTGTGAAATGAAAACGTTCCGCGAGGATCGGTTCCTTTCCGGATGTCCGGACAATGCAGGAATAGAATTATGGAATGTGTGAGACGGGATGACGCACCGTTTCTGCACCTTGTGACCGAATTTTATGCAAAGATTAAATGGCAGGAAGAAAGATTCCGGCAGGAAGCATCCTCTGGCGCAGCGCGGTTTACTCCGCATGGACGGCGCTGCGGCGGGGAAGCGTTCCGGCCGGAATTTTTCATTTCACGGGAAACGGTTTTCTGTTTCACATCTTCAGCAGGGTTCCCTTTTTCCATCGATAATATACAAGCCCCGTAAGATCCGCCAGCGCCCACCCGATGGGTACGGACCACCAGATTCCCACCACGCCCACGGCGGGGATGGCAGAAAGAAGATAGGCCAGGGCCACACGGGTGCCTAAAGAAATGACGGTGAGTACCACCGACATTCCCGGCTTCCCCAGCGCCCGGTACAGGCCGTACAGCAGGAACAGGCAGCCGATACCGCAGTAGAAGCTCCCTTCAATGTGGAGATAGCGGATGCCTTCCGCCAGGATAGCGGTCTCTGCGGCATTTACGAACAGCAGCATCAGCGGCCGGGCAAAGATCCAGATCAGAGCGGAAATCACAAGGCAGAACAGGACGGATACCAGGACGGCGTCCCGCAGTCCCCGGCGGATCCGGTCCTCTTTTTTTGCGCCGAAATTCTGAGCGATGAAGGTGGAAAAGGCATTTCCGAAATCCTGCACCGGCATATAGGCGAAGGAATCAATTTTCACTGCCGCCGCGAAGGCCGCCATGACCGTGGTGCCGAAACTGTTCACCAGACCCTGAACCATCAGAATTCCCAGATTCATCACGGACTGCTGGACGCAGGTGAGCAGGGAAAAGCCGGTGATCTCCCGGATACATTCCCGGCGAAGCCGCCAGGTAATATGGGAAAAGCGAAACTGGGGAAAACGGATCCAGGTATAGGCCATAAGACCAAGGCCGGATACATACTGGGAGATTACGGTGGCTTCCGCGGCGCCGGCCACCCCCCGTTTCAGACCGATGACAAACCAGAGATCCAGCACAATGTTCAGCAGGGCGGAAAAAGCAAGGAAAACCAGCGGTGTTACGGAATTCCCCACAGCCCGCAGCAGGGAAGCAAAATAGTTGTAGAGAAAAGTGGCCAGGATGCCGGCGAAAATCACCACCAGGTATTCCCTCATCATCCCACAAATCTCCGCAGGGACCTGCAGCAGACGGATGATCAGATCCACCCCCGCGAAGGTGAAAAGATTCAGCAGAACGGCCAGTCCGGCGATGAGAACAAAAGAGGTCCACAGGGCTTCTTTCAGCCCTTCCTCATCCTTCTGGCCAAACCGGATGGAAAAGACAGTTCCGCTTCCCATGCAAAGTCCCAGCAGAATGGAGGTGAGAAAGGTCATCAGGGTGTAGGCGGAGCCCACGGCCGCCAGGGCGTCCGATCCGATAAACTGGCCCACAATCAGGGTATCCGCCACGTTGTAACACTGCTGCAGCAGATTTCCCAGGATCATGGGAACGGCAAATTTCATCATGGTTTTCAATACCGGCCCCCGGGTCAGATCGCCGGCTGTTGTCTGTGCCATTTTTACTCCTTCTTTCTAAACGAAATTTTAAACTTACGAATCGTAATCAATTTTATCAGTATACAGGGGAAGTGTCAACTGATAATTACATGGATTCCAGCGTTTCCGGTACGCAAAATCGCCAGCGTTTCTTAATATTTTAAGTCGATTTTCTGTGAATTTTCTTACAAAAAAGAAGAAAATCTTAATTAACCTTATAATTTAGAGAACGCTCTTGTATGACTATCGTTTTTCATGGTACGGTATGATAGCAATTTTTTGAAAAGGAAGTGACAGCTGGATGAATATTCTCAAACAGATAAAAGATTGTGCCGATACCATGCCAGAGAGAGTGGCTTTTCGGAACCGAAGTCAGACTCTGACCTATGGAGAACTGTGGACCGCTTCGGACCGTCTGGCGGCGGCGCTGGAGGAAGCCTGCGGCGATAATCGTCAGCCGGTGGCGGTTTATGGACATAAAGAAGCTTACATGCCGGTATGTTTTCTGGCCTGTGTGAAATCAGGGAGAGCCTATTGTCCCATTGACTGTTCCGTGCCGGACGTCCGGACAGAAGCGATTCTGGAATGTCTGGATTCTCCGGTGGCGCTGGCGCCGGGGAAGCTTGCGGTGAAAACGGAGAAGGAGATCTGGGGCGCGGACCGTCTGGCCAGCATTATCGGGGAAGGGCAGCGGCCGGAAAGCGGGCGCGCGGAAAGAAACGGCAAAGGAGCTCCCAGGAAAACTGCCGCCTCCGGGATGCAGCCGGTGAATGGCGAGGATACCTTCTATATTATTTTCACCTCCGGAAGCACGGGAACGCCCAAAGGGGTGAAAATAACGGCGGACTGCCTGAACCATTTTCTGGAATGGTCGGTGGATTTGGGCGGCCCGGAAAAAGAAAAGCAGGGAGCGGTATTTTTGAATCAGGCGCCGTTTTCCTTTGATCTGTCGGTGATGGATCTGTATACCTGCCTGGCCTGCGGCGGAACGCTGTGGTGTCTGGAAAAAGAGGTGCAGGAAGATTATCAGAGCCTGATGGACTCCCTGAAGAATTCCGGAGCCGGCGTCTGGGTGTCCACCCCTTCTTTCGCGGAACTGTGCCTGGCAGATCCTTCTTTTGGAGAAAGGCTGCTGCCGCGGCTTCGCACGTTCCTCTTCTGCGGAGAGACGCTTCCCTGCGCGACGGTTTGCCGGCTGAAAAACCGTTTTCCGCAGGCGGCGGTGGTGAATACCTATGGTCCCACCGAGTCCACGGTGGCGGTGACCGAGGTGGAAATTACCGATGAAATGGCCAACGGGGAGAAACCTCTTCCGGTGGGAAAAATACGGCCCGGCACCCGGATTGAGATCTGGGATGAGAAGGGGGAGCTGCTGCCGGAAGGAGAACAGGGAGAGATCGTGATTCTGGGGGATACGGTGAGTACCGGATACCTGGGAAGAGAGGATCTGACCGCCAGGGCATTTTTTGTACGGAAGGAACAGGAAAGACAAATACGGGGATACCGTACCGGGGACGCAGGATACCTGAAAGATGGAATGCTGTATTACGGCGGAAGAATGGATCTGCAGGTAAAGCTGCACGGCTACCGGATCGAGCTGGAGGATATTGAAAGCAATCTGAGAAAGCTGCCGGGAATATCCCATGCGGTGGTGATTCCCAGAGAAAGGGGCGGAAAAATCCGCAGCCTGACGGCGTTTGTTTCCCGGGATCAGAGCCTGACGGGAGACGAAGGGGAAGAGCAGCAAAGCGGGGACGGAGCCATGCTGCGCCGGCAGCTTATGGAGTTTCTGCCCTCCTATATGATTCCCAAAAAGATTGTGGTGCTGCCCCGGATGCCTCTGACCAATAACGGGAAAGCGGACAGAAAAGCGCTGGGAGGAATGGCGCGGTGAACTTTTTTGAAGGCCTTCCGTTTTTTCTCTGCCTGATTCCTGTTCTGCTGGCAGCCCTGGCACTGGGGATCGCCCAAAAGCCGCTGCGGTATTATACGCTGGCGGTATCCCTTCTTCTGATTGTTCTGGTGCTGAAAGATTCTCCGCGGCAGCTTTTTTATCTGGCGGTTTTCTTTTTCTGGGAGTACGCGCTGATTCGCGGCTATCTGATCCTGCGCGGGCGGATGGGACGGAAGGGCGGTCTGTATGGACTGGTGATGGCTGCCGCGCTTTTTCCGCTGGCTGCCGGAAAGATCGCGGGACTGTGGGGCAGCAGTTTCTTCGGCTTTCTTGGCGTTTCCTATCTGACCTTTAAGGCTCTGCAGATGATTATCGAGATCTATGACGGAGTCATCACTGCGGCGCCGTTTCTGGAATACAGCGGATTTCTGCTGTTTTTCCCGACGTTCAGCTCCGGCCCCATTGACCGGAGCCGCAGATTCGGCGGGGACTGGCAACGGACACTGTCCCGGGAAGCGTACCTTCGCCTGGCAGGCGACGGTATCTGGAAAATCTGCCTGGGACTGGTATACAAGGTGGTACTGGCTGCTCTTTTCTACCGGGGAATGAACCTGGCTGCAGAGGGAAAGGAGTGGTATATGGCAGCCGCGTATGCCTATGCCTATGGCGGCTATCTGTTCTTTGATTTTGCGGGGTACAGCCTGATGGCCGTCGGGTGCGGACAGTTTCTGGGGATCGAGACACCCGCAAATTTTTGCCGGCCTTTTGTGAGCCGGGATATGAAGGAATTCTGGGACCGGTGGCATATCACCTTGTCCCACTGGTTCCGGGATTTCCTGTTTTCCCGTTTTATCATCCGATGCACCCGAAAGCGGTGGTTTGCCACCCGGCTTTCCAGGGCGTCGGCGGGATTTCTGGTAAACATGACCGTGATGGGAATGTGGCACGGACTGTCTGCCTCCTATCTGCTGTACGGCGTGTATCACGGGGCTCTGCTGGCGTTGACGGAAATCTGGCAGAAAAAATCAAAATTTTACAAGACCCATAAAAATCACCCGGTATACCGGGCGGTCTCCTGGTTTGTGACCATGCAGCTGGTGATGTTCGGCTTCCTGATTTTTTCCGGGAGGTTTCTGGAACTGTTTGGATAAATCAGAATTGAAAAGAAAGGAATGAATAAACAAAATGAGAGAAGAGTTATTGAATATTCTGGCGGAAGTATGTGAGGAAGAGGAAGTTAAAACAGATCTGGATCTGGAACTGGTGGAGTCCGGCCTTCTGGATTCTCTGGCCTTTGCGGAACTGCTGGCCCGGCTGGAGGATGAGCTGGGGATTGTGATTGCGCCCTCCGAGATCCAGCGGACGGATATGGATACTCCGGCAAAAATCCTGGCTCTGGCCGAGAGCAGAAAGCAGGGATAAGCGGTGAAAAAACTGATGGCATTTCTGCTGGCGCTCCTCCTTGCGGCCGGGAGCGCGGCGGGAATTCACGGATTCTGCCGGGGAAGGGTACAGCGGGATTCTCATACCTTTGCCACCTGGTCCAGTGAGAAAAAATTTCTCTCCTGGCAGGGGCTGGCCGCCAACCTGGATGCGCAGGTGGTGCCGGTGTTCGGCTCTTCGGAAATCCAGCACGGAAGAAATTCCCGGTTTCATCCCGCCCAGGTGTTTGCGAACACCTCCTTTCAGCCCATGCTGATCGGGGCCGGTTACTATCAGAGCCTGAATCATGCCATCACCCTGGCCTCTCTGCAAGACCGGGTGAAAAGCAAAAAGGCGGTTCTTCTTTTATCGCCCCAGTGGTTCCGGGGACATGGAGTAAAGGCGGAGGCATTCGCCTCCCGGTTCTCGGAAATTCAGTTTTTACATATGCTGGAAAATTCCGGGATTTCCCGGGAAACCAGGGAGTATCTTGTGGAGCGGACAAAGACGCTGCTGGCGAAAGACCCGAAAACGCTGGCCAGGGTAGAACAGTATACCAGCGAGGCTTCCGGCAGAAAGACCGGAGTCTGGAAGAAGGCCTGCATGAAGATTTATAAAGGGTTTCTCCAGGAGAAGGACCTGTGTCAGACGGTGATGGCGGAGGAACTGGAGGGAATTCCTCCGGTGAAGAAACAGACTTCCTCCGGTACAGAGAATACGTCCCGCCAGCCGGACTGGAACGCTCTTTGGCAGGCGGCCCAGGAACAGGGAGAGTCACAGGAACAGAACCCTTATTATATGGAACCGGCCGCCTGGAAAAAGAAGGAAGCGCTGATCCAAAAAGGAAAGGTAAAGCGGGACACAGTCACCGACGGGTATAAATCCCGGGAAGAGACGGAAGACCTGAAAGCCTTCCTGGCAGTGTGCCGGGAGATGGAGATCGAGCCGCTGGTGGTGATTCTGCCGGTGAACGGCTACTGGTACGATTATACCGGCTACGGAAAGGAAGCCCGTGCAAAATACTATGAGAGAATCCGAACACTGCTGGAGGAGGAGCAGGTATCCTACGCGGATCTTTCCGGAGAAGAATATACAAAATACTTTTTTGAGGACGGTATCCATCCGTCCGGAAAGGGGTGGACCAGAATCAATGAAATCCTTTACCGATTTTATCAGGAAGACGGTACGCAGGCCGAAGGTTAGATTCGCGCTGACTGTGGCGGCTTTTTATGTGCTGATTATGACCTTGTATCTGTATCTGATGTACGCGAATCTGTCCACTGCGCCGGAATTTGTGTACAGTCAGTTCTGAAAGCGGATGGGAAAGAAAATCGGGATCACCGGAAGGGGGCCTGCTTGCCTGGCGGGAGGAATCCTGCTATAATAGTGGCAGGAGAAAACGAGGATCTGGCCGGAGGTATTGGTCCGATGGCAAGGGAAAGGAGCATCCCATGTTTCTTGACGGACTGGATGAGATGGATCAGAAAATTGTACGGCTGCTGATAAAAAATGCCCGGATGTCGTATTCCGACATTGCCCAGCAGGTGGGAATTTCCCGGGTGGCGGTGAAGATGCGGATTCAGGCGCTGGAAAAGAAAGGAATCATTGAGGAATACACCACCATCATCAATCCGCAGAAGATCAGCGGTGCGGTTTCCTGCTATTTTGAGATTGAAGTTTCACCGGAGACTTTGCCGCAGGTGATCGAAAGGCTTGAGGAGAACAGCTGCATTACGCAGATTTACCGGGTGACGGGAAAGAACCGGCTGCATGTCCATGCGGTGGCCGCGTCCGGTGAGGAGATGGAACGGCTGATCCGAAAGGAAATGGATACCCTGCCGGGCGTTCTTGATATCAGCTGCCATACTATCTTATCCAGAATCAAGGATATCAAGGGGCTGCGGCTGTAACCGGGGAGTAAGGGAAAGAATCTGCCGCTTTACATTGGTACTTTTCTGTGGTAAAATTGCTGACGGAGTAACAAGACATCATAAGTTTTCCCGGGCGGGGAGCGCCGTTCGGGTTTTCACTGTACTGCGTACAAAAACAGCAGCGAGGGAATCCGTGTTCCGGAGTGAGAGGATGCCAGCGAGCATCGACCGCGGGTACAGCAGAGAGCTGTACATACAGGAGGGATTGACATGAAGAACGTCAACGTAAAAAAACTTGCTCTTGCGGGAATTCTCGTGGCGGTGGGCGTGGTGTGTTCCACCTTTTCCATCCCGGTGGGAGCGTCCAAATGTGCTCCGGCTCAGCATTTTATCAATATTCTCGGCGGAGTATTTCTGGGGCCGTCCTATGCGGTGGCCATGGCGTTTGTCACCAGTCTGCTGAGAAATCTTCTGGGAACGGGAACCCTGCTGGCATTTCCGGGCTCCATGTGCGGAGCGTTTCTGTGCGGAATGCTGTACAAATACGCGGGGAGACACCTTCCGCTGGCCTATGCGGGCGAGCTTTTCGGAACCTCTGTCATCGGAGGAATCCTGTGCTATCCCGTGGCTACTTTCCTGATGGGAAGTAAGGCGGCAGTGTTCGGCTTCGTGCTTCCGTTCTTTGTCTCCAGTCTGGGCGGCACCATCCTGGCCGTATTTCTGGTGACGGCTGCCAAAAAGATGAAGATTTTCGACATCTATCTGGGCAACCTGGAAACACCGGCGGGACAGAAGGCATAAGGCAGCGGGAAAGCCGGAAGGCCATACGGCTGCGGAAGAAGAACAGAGAAAATGCAGCGGTCCAAAGAATATCTTTCGGCCGCATGGAAAACTGAAGAAAACGGGGAGCTTGCACAAAGCAGGCTGAGAGTAGGCTGCCTCGCCTAGACCCGGAGATACCTGATTTGGATAATGCCAACGTAGGGAACGCGGAGAAATAATTCCACATAACACGGATATGCCCAGACCAGGCATATCCTTTTTTTGCGCGATGAGCCTGGAGGGCGGCCGCAAGGAGGGGCAAGCTTGCTTGCACAGACATGCGGACATCCGACGGGCGGCGGACAGCGAGCGGCAATGCCGTGGGCTGCCCGTTTGAAGGCATAAGGCGAACAGGTGCGCTTGCGCATCCACTCGCCGCCGCCCGCGAGCCGCCAGGCTGGTGCGATAAGCCCGCAGGACGCCCCGGATTTTCGGTTTTTCAGTCGGAAAACAGCAGGACTGTTTCAGAAGAACGGAGGAAACGATCATGATGAAAGAATGTCTCGAGCAGGTGCGGACGCAGGTTCCGCTGGTACACAACATTACCAATTACGTGACGGTCAACGACGTGGCCAATGTACTTTTAGCCTGTGGGGGAAGCCCCATTATGTCCGACGAGGCGGAGGATGTGGAGGATATCACCTCCGTCTGCGGCGGACTGAATATTAATATCGGTACGCTTCACAAGACAAGCATTGAAGGAATGTACCGGGCCGCGAGAAAGGCCAACGCGCTGAATCACCCGGTGCTTCTGGATCCGGTGGGAGCGGGAGCCAGCCGCCTGCGGACGGAGACGGCTCTGGGCCTGATGAAAGAGCTGCATCTTACGGCTATCCGGGGAAATATCTCCGAGATCAGGACTCTGAGCGCGGGCAGCGGCACCACCAGAGGCGTGGACGCCGATGTGGCGGACGCGGTGACGGAGGAAAATCTGGACGCCGCAGTGGAATTTGTCAAGGGATTTGCCCGGGAGGCGGGCTGTATCGTGGCGGTGACGGGAGCCATTGATCTGGTATCCGACGGAAGCCGGTGCTATGTGATCCGCAACGGCCGTCCGGAAATGGGAAAAATCACCGGAACCGGCTGCCAGCTTTCCGGGATCATGACCGCCTATCTGGTGGCAAATCCGAATAATCGCCTGGAAGCGGCAGCTGCCGCCGTCTGCCTGATGGGGCTGGCCGGGGAGATCGGATGGAGCCGGATGCAGGAGGGCGAAGGAAATTCCACCTACCGGAACCGGATCATCGACGCCATCTACAATATGACCGGCGAGGAGCTGGAGAAAGGGGCCAGATATGAACTGCGATAAAAAGGATCTGCTGCTGTACGCGGTGACGGACCGCACCTGGCTGGGGGAGCATACCCTGTATGAGCAGGTGGAAGCGGCCATCCGGGGAGGCGCCACTTTTGTGCAGCTGCGGGAAAAGAAACTGGATCAGGAATCTTTTCTGGCAGAGGCCAGAAAGATTCAGGCGCTCTGCCGCCGGTATGGCGTTCCCTTTGTGATCAATGACAATGTGGAAATCGCCAGAGAAATCGGAGCGGACGGCGTCCATGTGGGACAGAGCGATATGAAAGCCCGGGATGTGCGTTCCATTCTGGGGCAGGACAAGATTATCGGCGTATCTGCCCAGACCGTGGAGCAGGCGCTGCTGGCCCAGAAGCAGGGGGCCGATTACCTGGGTGTGGGGGCCGTGTTCCCCACCGGTTCCAAAGACGACGCGGTGGAGGTGGATCACCAGGTGCTGGCCCGGATCTGTCAGGCTGTGGATATCCCGGTGATCGCCATCGGCGGCATCACCGCCGACAATGTGGTTTCCCTGAAGGGAAGCGGGATCTGCGGGGTTGCCGTCATCAGCGCCATTTTCGCCAAACCGGATGTGGAGGAGGCGGCCCGCAGCCTGCGGGCGCGGACATTGGAGATGCTTCAGGAATGATGAAAGGCGCGATTTTTGATGTGGACGGCGTGCTGCTGGATTCCATGGAGGAATGGGACCGGCTGGGCGAGACGTATCTGACTTGCCTGGGGATCCGCGCCGGGGAAGGACTGGCAGATACGCTGGCAACCATGAGCATGGAAGAAGGGGCGGCCTGGCTGATCCGGCATTACGGCATTTCCAGAACCGTGGAACAGGCGGTGGAGGAGATGGCGGCGGTGATGCGGGACGCTTATGCCTGCCGGATTCCGAAAAAAAAGGGTGTGGAAAATTACCTCAGAGGTCTTTCGGGAGCGGGGATCCCCATGGTGATCGCCACCTCCGGCGACGGGGACAATGCCCGGACAGCTCTTGAGCGGCTGGGGCTGTGGAACTATTTCCGCGGGATGCTCACCTGCACCCAGGTGGGCGCCGGAAAGAACCGGCCGGATATCTTTCTTGCGGCGGCAAAGATTCTGGAAGGTGTGCCGGAGGAAATCTGGGTGTTTGAGGATGCGCCCCATGCGGCTGCCACCGCCCGCGCGGCGGGATTTCATGTGGCGGCGGTGAAGGATGCGCAGAACGCCCGGCAGGAAGCGCAGCTTGCGCGGACGGCAGATATTTATCTGAAGGATTACGGGGATTTTGAGATGTTCCGAAAAAAAGCCGGGATCTGACCGGAAAAAGGCGGAGCGCGAATTTTCCGGGGAAAACATTCGGCAGAAGAAGTCTGCGGGGATCCGGCAGGCGCGAGCAAAACAGGGAGCAACCGGGAGGCAGCCGGAGACGGAGCCTGCCGGAAGAAGAAACAGAAGGAGGAAGCTGCGATGAAAACAGCACTGACGATTGCGGGAAGTGATTCCAGCGGAGGCGCGGGGATCCAGGCAGATATCAAGACTATGATGGCCAACGGCGTGTATGCCATGAGTGCCATTACAGCTCTGACGGCACAGAATACCACGGGGGTGAAGAGCATTCTGGAGGCGACTCCGGAATTTCTGCAGGATCAGCTGGATTGTATTTTCACGGATATCCGGCCGGATGCGGTGAAGATCGGCATGGTATCTTCGGCGGACCTGATCCGCATGATCGCTGCCAAGCTGAAGGAATATAAGGCGGAACACATCGTTGTGGATCCGGTGATGGTTTCCACCAGCGGTTGTCGGCTGATTGCCCGGGAAGCGGAGACGGTGCTGAAAGAGGAGCTGATTCCCATGGCGGATATCCTTACCCCGAACATCCCGGAAGCGGAGGTGCTGGCAGATTGCAACATTGAGAGTGGCGAAGATATGGAACGGGCGGCCCGGATTATCGGGGATGCCTGCGGCTGCGCGGTGCTGCTAAAGGGCGGGCATCAGCTCAATGACGCCAATGACCTTCTGTATCATGCGGGCAGCTTCCGGTGGTTTGCCGGAAAACGCATTGCCAATCCCAACACCCACGGTACCGGCTGCACCTTGTCCAGCGCCATCGCGGCCAATCTGGCCAAAGGATTTTCCATGGAGGAATCGGTACGGCGGGCCAAGGACTATATCTCAGGTGCTCTGGGGGCCATGCTGGATCTGGGGCACGGCAGCGGCCCGATGAACCATGGGTTTGCCATGGATGGAGTGTATATGGAAGAGGCGAGACATCGGGCAGGATGCCAAATGGATGATTAAAGATACCCTGCATATGCCGGACGAAATACTGAAAAAGAGGAGACGCACTGTTTTCACAAGCAGTGCGTCTCCTCTTTTTCGTAACAATGGGAAGCTCATGCGGCGTGCTTCCCATTATCTGCTTTTTGGAATGTCAGGTCAGCGAAGATCCCGCATTGCGGCGTCAGACCTCCACAATTTCGTATTCTCTGGTACCCAGTCCCAGTTTTTCCGCATGCTCGATGGCCACAATCCAGTCGGTATCCGGGCTGACCTTGTGGAAATGATCGCCCTCCTGGATATGCTGATGATCACCCAGAACACTGTTGGAGATCACCGGCTGGCGGTTTACCGCGTCGGCGCAGGCCATATCCAGAGCCACCGGGTCAAAGGAAGCGAAGAATCCCACATCCGGTACGATGGCAGCGTCATTTTCCGCATGGCAGTCGCAGAAGGGAGACACATCGATGACCATGTTGATGTAGAAGCAGGGACGGCCCTGAACCACTGCCTTGGTGTACTCGGCGATTTTTTTGTTCAGGATATCGTTGGACTCGTCGGAGGCGGGCTCCACCGCATCCCGGGGACAGACGCCGATACATCTTCCGCAGCCCACGCATTTGTTGTGATCAATGGAAGCCTTCCGGTCGGTGATGGTGATGGCGTCATGGGCGCAGATCTTGGTACACTGGCGGCAGCCGATGCAGTTCTCCTGGTTCACATGGGGCTTTCCGGCGCTGTGCTGCTCCATTTTTCCTGCCCGGGAGCCGCAGCCCATGCCGATATTTTTCAGGGTTCCGCCGAAGCCGGTGGCCTCATGGCCTTTGAAATGCGCCAGAGAAATGAACACATCCGCGTCCATCACCGCCTGGCCGATTTTGGCCTCCTTTACATATTCGCCACCTTCCACGGGAACCAGCGCCTCGTCGGTGCCTTTCAGACCGTCGGCAATGATCACATGGCAGCCGGTGGAGAAAGGAGAAAATCCATTTTCATAGGCGCTTTCCAGATGATCCAGCGCATTTTTCCGGCCTCCCACATACAGGGTGTTGCAGTCGGTGAGAAATGGCTTGCCGCCCAGCTCTTTCACCACGTCCGCCACCGCTTTGGCGTAATTGGGGCGCAGATAAGCCAGATTTCCGGGCTCACCGAAGTGAATTTTGATGGCAACGAATTTTTTGTCAAAATCAATGGTTCCGATCCCCGCTTTTTTGATCAGCCGTTTCAGCTTCTCCGGAAGGCTGATGGAGTTGTGGGTACGCAAATTCGTAAAATATACTTTTGATGGTTCCATTTTTATCCTCCTGATCTGAGTTTATTCTGTCGTAGCCGTTCGGTCTTCAACGGTGACAGTGAAGCCGTAAGGCGTAGCGGTCACGTCTGGTCAACAGACGGCGCCGGGAGTGACCAGTCCCGGAAAAATATTTTCTCAATGCCCAGAAACCTGCTGATCCCCAGATAAGCCCCGCCCAGAAGCGTGGAAGCATCTTTCAGGGAAGAAGCCTTCAGCTCAAAGGAAGGATGACGCTGTGGGGGGAGACAGCTTCTGACAATGGAAATCAGCTCCGGCAGACGGCCGGTAAGCTGGCTGTTGACAACGATGCAGTCAGGACTGAACAGGTTTCCCAGGTTATGGACGCCCAGCGCCAGGTAGCGGACAAATCCGTCCACCGTCTGAATGGCGGCCTGTTCACCGGCCAGCCACCCCTTTGTCAGTTCCTCCATGGTCGGGTCCTGCCGGCCGGAGAGCTTTTCATAGGTGGAAAGGACGGCCGGGTCTGAGATATACTGTTCCAGGCAGCCCCGGTTTCCGCAGGGGCAGGGCCGTCCGTCCGGCACTACCGTGGTGTGTCCCAGTTCTCCGGCATTGCCGTTTTTTCCCCGGTATGGCCGGTGGTCGATGAGGATGCCTGCGCCCACGCCCGTATGGACATTGATGTGAATCAGGTTGGGGAGATTTCTGACAAAATACTCCTCCGCCAGCGCGGACAGATTGGCCTCATTTTCCAGCCACACCGGAATGTGAAGACTGCCGGACAGGGTTCTTACCAGGGGCAGGCCTGCCAGGGGATAGTTGGGGGCGAACAGGATCTCCGCATCCTCCACCGTTCCGTGGATGGCCAGCGTAATCCCCACCACGGAAAAAGGTGTGGAAGGGATTTCGGCCATGGCTTCCTGGATTATTTCCATAAGAAGTGGAACAATGGTTTTCCGGGTGATCATCTCCCGGCGGGTGTATATCCGGCCCTCCCGGGATCCCAGATCGCAGGAGAGCAGGAAAATGCCGGAGGGCTGAAGATCCGCCGAAAGAACGTAGCCGTTTTTCCGGCAGAAATTCAGCAGGATGGGTTTGCGCCCCATGGAAGCGTCGCCGCTCCCCACTTCCTCCACATACTGTCTGGTGATCAGATCCTGGACGATGGCAGAGACGGTGGCCTTGGTGAGCCCCAGCTCTTTTGCCGTTTCGGCCCGGGAAATGGGTCCCCGGTTGATGATGGTTTCCAGCACCAGACTCCGATTCATGCTGCGGATCAATTCCCTGCTTCCCGTTACCATGCTTCTCCTTCCCGGCGGGCGGGTGCCTGCCTGCTGCATTCTCTTTTCCAGTATACAACAGTTTGGGTGGAAAGTAAACGAATAGGAAACTTCCTGAGGTTCTGCAGTGTAACAGTTCAGCCTTCCGGCTTCACTGTCACAAAAGCATGCAGACAGGCTGCGTTTCCCGCAGCCTGGCGCCCGCAGGCCTCGGGATCCCGCTGCAAAAGCAGCGGGACACCTCGCGGGACATTGAAGGCTGAACTGTAACTCTGCAGTAACAGTTGAAGGCTGTCCGGAAATCATTATTCAGCGCAGCCCTGTAGGAGTTATGAAATCTGTTGCAGGAGCTCTGAAGGAGTGAGAAGTGGAATGTCAAATTCTTCAAAGTCTTTCTTATTGCGTGTGAGGATGTAATCACAGCGGATGGATTTTGCACAGATTGCCACGAGGCAGTCTTCAAAATCTTTTGCTTTTTTCTGGAATGCGGTAAGGACGTCATTATTTGTGACGCTGCATACCTTTACGATTTCCAGCAGCTTTCCTACTGCTTTATAAGCAAGGTCGGTACTGTGGGTGTACTTTCTGACCAAATAATAAATATCAGTAACAGAGGAAGCAGATACAAAGCCGTCAATTCGGTGTTTTTCACAGAGGCTTAGGACTTTATAGGAATCATCAACAAACGGTTCCCGCTCCAACAGTACATCAAGGATGATATTGGTATCACACATGATCTTCATATTTTGTCAGTCTCTCCTCTCTGATGGAATCCAAGTCCAGGTCAGCAGGTACGTCTTTTAGTATTCCACGGAGGGAATCCACGGCAGAAATCTGAGGATTTACTACTTTTGCGATGATTTTCCCGTTGCGGGTGATAAAAACATCCTCTCTTGCAATCAGTTCAAGGTATTTCCCAAAATTGGTTTTAAATTCTGTTGCGGTAACAATCATGAACGACGCCTCCTTTCTTGTAGGGTCAATTTCATTATATGCGATTTAATGAATGAAATCAATAAAAATCGCACGAAAATAAAGAAAAATCCAGAAATATCGCACGGCAAAACAAAGAGGACAGGCTAATGTCAAGGAAACCAAAGCATTCCTTCGTCTGGCAAGGATTTCGTAAGCAGGTCAGTTCTTTTCGATGAGATGTTTGGAAATGGCTGTGACGTATTCATCGGCGGCAAGCTGTTCCTGGTCAGAGGCACTTAATTCCATGACCAGAAACAGCAATTTGGAGAACTGAAGATGAAAACCTGCGTGCAATCATATACGCAGACTTACTGATTTATTTTAAAAGGCACCCCGATCTACTTGACGGAGTATCATCCAAGTGGTACAGTGTACTTAGTTTAATAAATAAACAAATGGCAGAAAACACACCGCGCGGGCAGCTTTTGACGGATACCATGGAAGACACGCTGCATGATTTTCCATCATCATACATCATGGATATCATAGTCTGCCGTCACCGGTGCTTTCTGCTGTAAGGAAAAGGAGGATTTCATCATGATCAACATGCCGGAAGTAAAGCTGGGTATCGTGGCCGTAAGCAGGGACTGCTTCCCGATCACCCTGTCGGAGAACCGAAGAAAGGCTGTGGCAGCCGCCTATGAGGGGGAACTGTACGAATGTCCCACCGTGGTGGAGAGCGAGAAGGACATGCAGAAGGCATTGCAGGAGCTGCGGGAGGCAGGCTGCAATGCGCTGGTGGTTTATCTGGGAAACTTCGGACCGGAGACAGCGGAGACCCTGCTGGTGAAGTATTTCCATGGCCCCTGTATGGTGGTGGCAGCCGCGGAGGAAACGGGAGAGGATCTGATTCAGGGCAGAGGCGACGCCTACTGCGGCATGTTAAACGCCAGCTACAATCTGAAGCTGCGGAATCTGAAGGCTTACATCCCGGAGTATCCGGTGGGACGTGCCGAAGAGGTGGCAAAAATGATCGAAGAATTTGTCCCTATTGCCAGAGCCGTCATCGGGATCAAAAATCTGAAAATCATCAGCTTCGGCCCCAGACCCCAGGATTTCCTGGCCTGCAATGCGCCCATCAAACAGCTGCACAACCTGGGCGTGGAGATCGAGGAAAATTCCGAGCTGGATCTGTTTGAGGCATTCAACAAACACGCCGGGGACAAGAGAATCCCTCAGGTGGTGGCAGATATGGAAAAGGAACTGGGCGAGGGCAACAAAAAGCCGGAGATCCTTCCTAAACTGGCCCAGTACGAGCTGACCCTTCTGGACTGGATCGAGGACCATAAGGGCTGCCGGAAATACGTGGCCATTGCCGGAAAATGCTGGCCTGCTTTCCAGACCCAGTTCGGCTTCGTACCCTGCTATGTGAACAGCCGTCTCACCGGCCGGGGTATTCCCGTTTCCTGTGAGGTGGATATTTACGGAGCGCTCAGCGAATACATCGGAACCCTGGCAAGCAATGACGCCGTGACTCTGCTGGATATCAACAACACGGTGCCCGCCGATCTGTACCAGTCGGAAATTCAGGGAAAATACGGCTACACCCAGAAGGATACCTTCATGGGCTTCCACTGTGGAAATACCACTTCCGGCAAGCTGACTTCCTGCACCATGAAGTACCAGCTGATCATGTCCAGAAGCCTGCCCCAGGAGGTAACCCAGGGTACGCTGGAAGGCGACATTGTACCCGGCGACATCACCTTCTTCCGGCTGCAGAGCACCGCGGACAATCAGCTGCGGGCCTACATTGCCAACGGGGAGGTGCTGCCGGTGGCCACCCGCTCCTTCGGAGGTATCGGAATTTTCGCCATTCCGGAGATGGGAAGATTTTACCGCCATGTGCTGATCGAGGGCGGATTCCCCCATCACGGCGCGGTGGCCTTCGGCCATGTGGGGAAAACACTGTTTGAGGTGTTCAAATATCTGGGTGTGGAGCCGGATGCCATCGGCTACAATCAGCCGAAGAACATGCGTTATCCCACGGAAAATCCCTTCGCCTGACCGGCAGACAGGAGGAAGCGTATGAAATATTACATCGGCGTGGATCTGGGAACTTCGGCGGTAAAATTGCTGCTGATGAATGCCCGGGGCGCCATTGAAAAAATTGTTTCCCGGGAATATCCCCTGTACTTTCCGAAGCCCGGCTGGTCCCAGCAGAATCCGGAGGACTGGTGGAACGGGACCGTGGATGGTATCCGGGAGTTGCTTTCCGGTATTGACGGAAATCTTGTGGCCGGCATCAGCTTCGGCGGCCAGATGCACGGACTGGTGATTCTGGACGAGGCGGATCAGGTGATCCGCCCGGCCATCCTCTGGAATGACGGCCGGACGGCGGCCCAGACGGATTATCTGAATCAGGTGGTGGGGAAAGAGACCCTGGCCCGCAATACCGCCAACATTGCCTTTGCGGGATTTACCGCCCCGAAGCTTCTGTGGGTGCGGGAGCAGGAGCCGGAGAATTTCGCCAAAATAGCCAAAATCATGCTGCCGAAGGATTATCTGGCCTACCGGATGACCGGCGTTTTCTGTACCGATTACTCGGACGCCTCCGGCATGCTGCTGCTGGATGTGAAAAACCGCTGCTGGTCGGAAGAAATGCTGAAAATCTGCGGCGTGAGGAAGGAGCAGATGCCCCGGCTGTATGAAAGCTACGAAAAAGTGGGAACCCTGAAACCGGAAGTGGCCGGTCAGCTGGGTCTTTCCTGCGACTGTCTGGTGGCCGCGGGAGCGGGAGATAATGCCGCCGCCGCGGTGGGAACGGGAACCGTCGGGGAGGGAAAATGCAATCTTTCCCTGGGAACCAGCGGGACCATTTTCATTTCCAGCGACAACTTCCGGATGGATGGCCACAATGCCCTCCATGCTTTCGCCCATGCGGATGGCCATTACCATCTGATGGGCTGTATGCTCAGCGCGGCGTCCTGCAACAAGTGGTGGATGGAGGAAATTATCCAGACAGAGGACTACGCCAAAGAGCAGGAGAAAATCGGGAAGCTGGGGGAGAATCATGTATATTTTCTTCCATATTTAATGGGCGAGCGGTCTCCCCATAATGACCCGAATGCCAGGGGAACCTTCATCGGCCTTACCATGGATACCACCCGGGGCCAGATGACCCAGGCAGTGCTGGAAGGGGTGGCTTTCGCCATCCGGGATTCCTTTGAAGTGGCCAGATCGCTGGGGATTTCCATCGACCGGACCATGATCTGCGGCGGCGGGGCGAAAAGCCCCCTGTGGAAAAAAATCATGGCCAATGTGCTGAATATCCAGGTGGACGTGCCGCAGATCGAGGAAGGACCCGCCATGGGCGCGGCCATGCTGGCGGCGGTGGCGGACGGCACCTTTGCTTCGGTGAAAGAGGCCGCGGAAAGAGTGGTCAGGGTGAAGGAGACCATCTCTCCCGATCCGGCGCTGGCGGCGGCCTATGACCGGCAGTATCGGAAATTCGCGCAGATTTATCCGGCAGTGCGGGAGCTGTTTCCAAAAATTTTATAATTCTTAGGAATTGTTTCATGGGAATGACAGAGATATTGCGTTATAATTACATATAGGTAGTTTGACAAGAAGGCTATCTGTTTTCTTACATGCGGATTTGGCAAAAATCTTTCCAGCCGGAAGGATTTCGCGGATGCGCTGTGGGAAAAAGAGAGCCTTTTTGTTATTCTGATTTTGTAGCAGTTTCGCTTTCACAGAAGCAGAAAGTTTGACTGTTACCTGATTTTTTACAACAGATAAGGCGGCGGTAGAAGCCGGGTGCAAAATGTGTTATAGTTAGGTTATACCGGAAAGGGCAGGGTGAGTCGTCACGGTTGTAAAAAAGAAGATCAAAGCGGATACGGTACTGAAAAATTTCTGGAAGGATAACAGACGGTTTGCGGATTTGTTCAACGCGGCGCTGTTTGAAGGAAGAAGCGTGATCCGGCCGGAAGAGCTGGTGGAGATGGATACGGATGTTTCTTCCCTTCTGAAGACAGGCGAGTATGCGGAGACGGTACAGAAGATACTGGACGTGGTGAAGAAAAGCGCCAGGGGCGTGGATTTTGTGATTCTCGGACTGGAAAACCAGCAGCATGTACATTACGGGATGCCGCTGCGGATTCTGTTAGGGGATGCCTTCGGATATCTGAAGGAATATCAGGAGACGGCCAGAAAGAATAAGAAGGAGGGCCGGTGGGACAGTAAGGAAGAATTTTTATCCGGTTTCCGCAGAGAGGACCGGCTGCATCCCATGGTGACCATCTGCATATACTATGGAGAGGACGCGTGGGACGGGCCACAGAAACTGACGGACATGCTGGAGATACCGGAGGAACTTCGGGATGTGGTCAATGATTATCCGATGAATCTGGTTCAGGTGAGAGACAGCGGGCATCTTCGTTTTCAGGATCCCGATGTACAGACAGTGTTTGAAGTTTGCAGAAATATTTACCGGAGAGATTACGAAAAGTTGTCGGAGGTTTATGGCGATAAAGAAATTGACGCGGAGCTGGGCGTGGTGATCGGGACGATTACGGAGTCCCAGGGGATCGTCAGCCAGGCGTTGGAGTCGAGAGGAGGCAGAATGAATATGTGTACGGCATTGGAGGAGCTGGAGAGAAGAGGTATGGAAACAGGAAAAATTCTGGCGCGCTATGAGGATGGGATGTCTCCGGAGGAGATCGCCAGGAAGATGGGTCTGACTGTGGAACAGGTGGAAAAGATCCTGGAGGAGAATGGGATGCTGACAATGGCCTAAAGAATTTACCGGAGTATTACGAAAAGATCCTGGAAATTTATGGCGATAAAGAAATTGACGCGGATCTGGGGGGGTGGTGATCGGAACGATTACGGAATCCCAGGGGATCGTCAGCCAGGCGTTGGAGTCGAGAGGAGGCAGAATGAATATGTGTACGGCATTGGAAGAACTGGAGAGAAAAGGCATGGAGAAAGGAATGAAAACAGGCAAAATTCTGGCACGTTATGAGGATGGAATGTCTCCGGAGAAGATCGCCAGGAAGATGGGCCTGACTGTGGAGCAGGTGGAGAAGATCTTAGAGGAAAACGGGATGCTGACGACGGTCTGAGGAGATGCCCTGCAGTTTGGCTGCAGGGTATCTGTGTATATAGGATACGACATTGAAAAAATGAGGGGAGGGTCGTTATGAAATGGATTTTGTGGATTGTGACGGCGGTTCCGGTGATCACAGCGGGAGCAGTGCTGCATTTTAAACTGAAGGAGAGTGTGGGCGGCAAGTGGAATATTCTGCCGAAATGCCTGGCCACCTGGATGATTTTCTGTACGGCACTGGCAGGTGTACTGCAGAGGGGAAATGCCGCAGATGCCGGATGGATTGTTGCGGCGCTGGGACTGTTTCTGGCGGCGGATGCGCTGTTGGAGCTGCAGTTTTTCGCGGGAATGGCGGTGTTTGCGCTGGGGCATTTGCTGCTGATTGGATGGTTTGTAGTACAGAAACGGTATACCCCGGTCAGCCTGCTGGTGTGGGTGATTCTTATGGTTTTGATGCTGCGGATTTTCCGTAAAGAGCTGTCCGGTGGTAAGGAGCAGCCGACCCTGTACCTGATGATTCTGTATCCGGCAGTCTTGATGGCCATGGCTTCCCTGGCGGTGGCGCTGCCTTTTACCGGAGGAGTGCAGTATACCTGGATGGCGGTGGGAGCGGTGCTGTTTACCGTATCGGATATGTTTGTGGGGAAAGGTTTTTTTGAGAAGCTGCCAAAACGGTTGGATCATCTGGCGCTGGGGATGTATTATGGCGGGATTTTCTGTCTGGCGTTGGGGGTGTGGGCGGTGTAGGAAAAGAAAAAAGGAAGGCATGATGCGTGAACTTTCCATTGCCATAAATAAAGACCCTGAGTATATTCTGTGCTGCGAGCCAGAATGTATTCGGGGCCTTTTTATCGGAAACGGTGGGAACCGTATTTATTGGAAAATACGACAAACAGGCCAGATCGCCATAAATGCGGCAGTCTGGCCAATGAAAACCATTCTTCTGACCACGAAAGGTTTTGTCTTATGTTTTCTTTTTTATTATTCAGTGAGAAAAAACAAGGGAGGAAGCCTCCGCAGAAATGACCACGATTTTGACCATCAATTTTTTAGAAACGGAAAAAAATAATATCTGAATGTATATTTCTTTTTAATATTCTTTGATATCGTGGTAAATATCGATAAAAAAGCAAAATTTTCTGCCTTTTTCATCCCCGTAAATCGCCATTCATCCCTGAAATCTTTGAAATTTGACGCAATTAACCTTGAATCCACTTTAGGTGAGTGATATAATATGGGGCGGTAGCGGAGATTGTCCGTGCCATATTTTCCAATAAATGAGACAGCTCTGGAGAGGATGGAACGGTTATGGAGAAAATACCTCAAGGCTTTTATACACTGACATACCGTTTTCGGATTCTCAACGGAGAAGAGCAGATATTTGAAAAAACGAAGGATCTGTACAATCAGCTGGCATCGTTTTTTCTGAAGATCTATTTTGAGACGCCTTCTCTTGGGCAGGTTCCGGCGGGGCGGCTTCTGCGGGAAATGGAAAAGATGGTGGTTCCGGCCAGGGGGTGCAGGAGTGCTCCGGTGGAATTTCCTTTTGGGAAGGTGCCGTCCTATTTCCGGCGGGCTGCTGTGAATGGAGCGATTGCCGCGGCCAGGCAGATGGAGAACCGGGGTGCGAAATGGAGTGGAATGCTGTTGCAGATGGCGCCGGTATTTTACAAAGATTATAAATGATCATGAGTTTGCATATCATAACGCCCATTGCTTTCGAGTAAAAATCTTTGAAAAGCTCGGCCCGGCACAGGCTATTTATTATGATGTGGCGGCACTCCATGAAAGTTGTGAGATTATCAAACGGGATAAGATTCCTCATCCGATTGTGTATATTATGGCCTGCCGTATTGGCCCTTTTATGAAGCATTATTATCACAAGATACATAAATTAGGGGGAAAGATATACTTGAACCCTGACGGGCACGAATTTAAAAGAGCAAAGTGGAATCGGACAATTAGAAAGTATTGGAAATTATCAGAACAGATGATGGTCAAATGGTCTGATCTGGTTATTTGTGACAGCAAAACCATCGAACAATACATTCATGAATGCTATGACGGAAAAGGAATAAAAGGAAGAAGCCCAAAGACGACATTTATTGCCTATGGAGCTGAGACACGAAAGAGTAAATTGGCAGATGATGACAAAATGCTGCTGGATTGGTATGTCAAAAAATGGTGGGATACGGCGTATCAATGCCAGGGACTGGCTTCTTGGCCTGACGGATAACTAAAAAATGGATGAAAGGTCTGATTCAACGGCGGCGATGCCTGAATCGGACCTTTTTACATAACCAACACGAAACACCCTGCCCAAAACACTTCCTTGCCATTTTCCCCCACCCATGATAAAATGGAATCTGCCTTGGCGCGGATTTCGCCGCTGCGGGGAGTCCGCGCTGCTGGAATTCAAGTCCGTGTGAAAGACAAATATCAGATTGATTGTGACTGGCTTCGAACCCCGGAAAGCATTTCCCTATTTCCCCGTTCAAAAGTTCAAAGCCGTCGCAGACAGAAAGGAGACAAAACTATGTGTGGAATCGTTGGCTTTACAGGCACACATCAGGCGGCCCCCATTCTTCTGGATGGTCTTTCCAAACTGGAGTACCGAGGGTATGATTCTGCCGGTCTCGCGGTGCGGGACGGGGAGAAGGTTGCTGA
Organism: Candidatus Pullilachnospira intestinigallinarum; assembly: GCA_018711275.1. Classification (GTDB taxonomy): domain Bacteria; phylum Bacillota; class Clostridia; order Lachnospirales; family Lachnospiraceae; genus Pullilachnospira; species Pullilachnospira intestinigallinarum. Next base: position 14,879 of record DVIN01000051.1, on the reverse strand, counting down.
GATTATCAAAGCAAAGGGCAGATTGAAGGTTCTGTCGGAAAAGACCAATGGAGGGATGGCAGTTGGCGGCACCTGCGGCATCGGCCATACCCGTTGGGCAACCCACGGAGAACCCTCTGAGAGCAACGCCCATCCCCATGTCAGCGATGATGGAAATGTCATCGCCGTTCACAACGGCATTATTGAGAATTATCAGGAGCTGAAGGATAAGCTGCTGAGAAAGGGATATACCTTTTACTCTGAGACAGACACGGAAGTGGCTGTAAAACTCATTGACTATTATTATAAGAAATACGAGGGCACCCCGGTGGATGCCATCAACCATTCCATGGTCCGCATCCGCGGTTCTTATGCCCTGGCGGTGATGTTTAAAGATTACCCGGAGGAAATTTATGCCGCCAGAAAAGACAGCCCCATGATTCTGGGTGTGGCGGACGGGGAATCCTATCTGGCTTCCGATGTGCCGGCGATCCTGAAATACACCCGAAATGTCTATTACATCGGCAACATGGAAATGGCCCGGGTACGCAAAGGGGAAATCACTTTCTACAATCTGGACGGTGAGGAAATCTCCAAGGATCTGAAGACCATTGAGTGGGATGCGGAGGCAGCGGAAAAAGGCGGCTTTGAGCATTTCATGATGAAGGAAATCCACGAGCAGCCCAAAGCCGTGGAGGATACCCTGAATTCCGTGCTGAAGGGCGATGCCTTTGATCTTACGGATCTGGGCCTTGAGGAAGAGGAAATTCAGAAACTTCGTCAGATTTATATTGTTGCCTGCGGTTCTGCCTATCATGTGGGTATGGCGGCCCAGTACATTTTTGAGGATCTGACCCGGATTCCGGTGCGTGTGGAGCTGGCCTCCGAATTCCGTTACCGGAAACCGCTTCTGGAAGCGGAGGGCAGTCTGGCTATTATCATCAGTCAGTCCGGAGAGACCGCCGACAGTCTGGCGGCGCTTCGGGAGGCGAAGGAGAAAGGCGTCTGGACCCTGGGAATCGTCAACGTGGTGGGATCCTCCATTGCCCGGGAGGCGGACAATGTATTTTATACCCTGGCCGGACCGGAGATTTCCGTGGCCACCACCAAAGCCTACAGCACCCAGCTGATTGCCATTTATGTGCTGGCTGTCCAGTTCGCCCTGATCCGTCAGACTATTGATCAGGAAGCATATGCAGGCTATATTCAGGAAATGAAGACCCTGCCGGATAAGATCCGCCGGATCATCGAGGATAAAGAACGGCTCCAGTGGTTCGCCGCCAAACAGGTGAATGCCCGGGATGTGTTCTTCATCGGAAGAGGGCTGGACTACGCCATCAGCATGGAAGGCAGCCTGAAAATGAAGGAAATCAGCTACATTCATTCCGAGGCATACGCCGCCGGAGAACTGAAACACGGAACCATTTCCCTCATTGAGGACGGCACCCTGGTGATCGGAGTGGCCACCCAGCCCGAGCTGTATGAAAAAACCGTCAGCAACATGGTGGAGTGCAAGAGCCGCGGCGCCTATCTGATGGGACTCACATCCTATGGCAATTATAATATGGAAGATACTGCGGATTTCGTCACGTATATCCCCAGGACAGATCCCCATTTTGCCACCTCCCTGGCGGTGATACCGCTGCAGCTGATGGGCTATTATGTATCCGTGGCAAAAGGCCTGGACGTGGATAAACCCAGAAATCTCGCCAAAAGCGTGACGGTGGAGTGATTTTGCGGGAAATGAGAGACATGAGCTGCCCCATTTGACGCAAGGATCACGATGGCAGGCAGAAGATACTTAATGAAAGAGTGGGCAATTTTAAAGGTTGCTCACTCTTTCATTTAAATACAGATTTCCGACTTGATACGGATATTTGATATCTGCGGCAGACAAATGATCCGCGAAACGGATGAGAGATGGGTGAGAATACTTAACAGAAAACAACCGGATTGGGATCCGCTTGACTGGAATTACAAGACAAAATTTGTTTATGTGAATAAAACCATAGAATACGTCCGGTTCTGCGGCGGGAAACCAACAATTGTGATTTGCCCCCGTATGACCCCGGCCATGCCTACGGCTAGAAGTTAGGAAACGCGATTTATAACCGTATAAATCTGCTTATGCCTACGGTTGAAAACCAGGAAATGCAACTTGGAACCGTATAACCCAGCCAGTAACTACGGTTGAAAATCAGGAAATGCAATTTAGCCCCGTAGGAAACCAGTCAAAACTACGGTTGAAAACCAGGAAACGCAATTTGAAACCGTATAACCCAGCCTGTAACTACGGCTAAAAATGAGGAAATGCGATTTAGACCTGTATAAAACCGTCCAATTCTACGGCAAGAAACCAGAAAATGTAATTTAACCCCGCAGAAAAAGCCCTCTGTCTTACCAGCTGTAAATTATGACTCTGAATTTTACGGATCTTCGCTCACGATGTTTCCATTATGTGGAATGGTATTTCTCCATGACAGATTGCTTCATTTTCGCAACCCCCAACAGCACAGAAGAACCTGCCTGCATTTCACCCCAAAAACAGATCGTGCGCTTTCACACCCGCGGAAAAGCAAAAGTTTGTCCCATTGTCGTTTGATTTCCCTTGACCTGGAGTATACTCCAGGCTGTACACTTAATTACATACAAATAGAAGACCTGTTTTGCACACCTTCTATATGTTTAAAAGTTGGGCCTTTCCCGGCAGACAGAAGGCCCGGTCTGGCATTCGCCAAATATTTCTTTTCTATACCATAGAACCGTAGTAAAATATAGGATGGAAAGCGTACTCTGTGGATTTTTATCGTCAGAAACGACAGGATTCCGTGGTGTTTTCCGTCTGAGTGAATCGACAGCCCGCAGGCAGGCGTCTGCGCGGCACAGGCAAGGAGGATTGACATGGACGTACATGAAATGCTGCTGAAGGTGCAGCGGGGAGAAGTGGATCTGGCGGAAGCGGAGGATTATTTTAAGAAGCTTCCCTATGAAGATATCGGATGCGCGAAAATTGATCATCACCGGGGACTCCGGTCCGGTTTTGGCGAGGTGATTTACAGCCCGGGGAAAACCCTGGAGCATATGGTCAGGATTTTTCAGAGTTTTGCCAGTCGGCAGGAAAATGTGCTGGCCACCAGAGCCAGCCGTGAACAGTTTGAGGCGGTACATGCGGTGATTCCGGAGGCGGTTTATGAGGAGGCTTCCCAGACCATCTGCCTGCAGTATGAGAAACCGGAGCTGATCGGGAATGTGGTGGTCTGCACCGGAGGCACCACGGATATCCCGGTGGCGGAGGAAGCGGCCAGGACTGCGGAGTTTTTCGGCAGCCGGGTGAATCGGATTTTTGATGTGGGTGTGGCGGGAATTCACCGGCTGATTGCCCGTCTGGAGGATCTGCGGGCGGCCAATGCCATCGTGGCGGTGGCCGGCATGGAGGGGGCGCTGCCCGGTGTGGTGGCGGGCCTTGTGGAACATCCGGTGATTGCGGTACCCACATCCGTGGGATACGGAGCGGGATTTCACGGACTGGCGCCGCTTCTTACCATGCTGAACTCCTGCGCGGAAGGAATCGCTGTGGTAAATATTGACAATGGTTTCGGGGCGGGTTATATGGCAACCCAGATTAACCGGCTGGCGGTAAATGGGAATACCTTATCCGGCCATGGGGCAGAGCGTGAGGATGGAAACGGAGGAGAAAGATGAGTGACAGGATTTTATATCTGGAAGGCAGCTCCGGTATCAGCGGGGATATGACAGTCAGCGCCCTGTTGGATCTGGGAGCGGACCGGGAATATCTGAAAAGAGAGATTGCGAAACTGCCCCTGGAGGGGTATCGCCTGGTGATCGGAAGAACGGAGAAATGCGGCATTGACGCCTGCGCGTTTTTCGTGGAGATGGACGCCGCAAAGCCGCAGCCTGCCCGGAATTACCGGCAGATCCGTCAGATGCTGGAGGAATCGCAGCTGGAGTCCAGGGTAAAGGAGCGGGCGCTGGCCATTTTCGGCGTGCTGGCGGAGGCGGAGGCCGCAGTTCACGGCACCACTCCGGAGCAGGTGCATTTTCACGAGGTGGGGGCGGTGGATTCCATCATTGACATTGTGGGAGTTGCCATCTGCCTGGAAGATCTGGGAGCGGAGAAGATCGCCATCGGCACCCTCCGGGAGGGCCAGGGGACTTCCTGGTGCCAGCACGGCAGGATGCCGGTGCCGGTGCCTGCCACGGCGCAGCTGATCGCCCGGTATCACCTTGCGGTGAAAATCACCGATACCCAGGGAGAAATGATTACCCCCACAGGTGCGGCTATCGCGGCGGCCTGCGGCAACTGCCGGCTTCCGGAGGAATTTGTGATTGAAAAGATCGGCATCGGTTCCGGGGAGAAGGATTTTACACATGCCAATATCCTGCGGGCCATGTGGGTGCGTCCGGCAAAGGAGGAAGAGGAACCGAAAACCGTCTCCGATGCAGAGAAAGCGCCGCAGGAATCCGGGGACGCCGTATGGGTTTTGGAGACCAATGTGGATGACTGTACCGGAGAACAACTGGGATATGTCCAGGAGCGGCTGCTGGATAGCGGAGCGCTGGACGCCTGTTATCTGCCGGTATTTATGAAGAAATCCCGTCCGGCCTGGCAGCTTCAGGTGCTGTGCCGCCGGGAAGATATGGAGAAACTGGAGCGTCTGATTTTCCGGGAAACCACCACCATCGGGATCCGCCGGTATCCGGTGCAGCGCACGGTGCTTCCCCGCCGCATGGCGACGGCCCGGACCCCCTGGGGGAATGTGCGGGTGAAGGTGTGCAGCCTGGGAGAGGAGCAGCGGGGCTATCCGGAGTATGAGGATGTGAAAGCGCTAAGCCTTGCGGCCGATGTGCCTTTCGGTCAGGTATACCGGGAGGCGGAGAAGGCCTGGAAATAAGCAGATACCTTTATGGCCATGCGGCCGGAAAGAGAGGAACCCCCTGCGGGGATACCTTTATGGCCATGCGGCCGGAAAGAGAGGAAATATGACACTGGAAGAAAAAAAACAGCAGCTGGCCGCCCTGATGGACGAGTATACAAAGCAGGATGTCTGCCTGGCATTGTCCGGCGGTGTGGACAGCGCCCTTCTGGCCTGGTGGGCGGGAAAATATGCCGCCAAAAATCAAACGAAAGTGTACGGGGTGACCTTTGACACAGTGCTGCACCCGGCGGCGGATCTGGAGGCAGCCCGGCAGTCGGCCCGGGACGCGGGAATTCTTCACAAAGTAATTACCGTCAATGAACTGGAATTTGCCGAGATCGCAGACAATCCCAGAAACCGGTGCTATCTGTGCAAGAAAGGACTTTTTGAACAGCTGATCCGGTTTGGAAAGGAGCGGGGGATTTCCACATTTCTGGAGGGAACCAACCAGGACGATCTGTCGGTATACCGGCCCGGCCTGCAGGCGGTGCGGGAGCTGGGCGTTTACAGCCCGCTGGCCCAGTGTCAGATCACCAAAGCGGAGGTGCGCCAGCTGGCCCGGGAAGCCGGGATTCAGGTGGCCAGCCGCCCGTCGGCTCCCTGCATGGCCACCCGGCTTCCCTACGGCGCCCGGCTGGATCTTCAGTTTCTGCGGCGGATTGAGGCGGCGGAAGAGGCAGTGCGCCAACTGGGATTTCCCGTGGTACGGGTCCGCTACCATGCGCCGGTGGCCAGAATCGAGGTGGAACCGGAAAAACTTGCTCTGGCAGTGCAGCTGAAGGATTTTATTGTCCGAATTCTGAAATCGCTGGGCTTTCCTTATGTGACCCTGGATCTGGAAGGATTCCGGTCCGGAAGCATGGACATCCCGGAGGCCGATGATGGGAAGGCGGAGGAGTATACGCCGGAATTTTTGAAAATGGATGGCAGTGAGGAATGCAGCGCTGCAGACCACGGTTGAGAAATGGTTTCGTAAGAGAAATGAGAAATCTAGGAGAATAACCATTCCGCCAGGTATCAGGATACGGTTCTGGAAGAGAAACTGCAGGAGGTAACCGTTCGATCATGTGCCGGGGAACGGTTTTAGCAGGGAAACTGCAGGAGGTAACCGTTCGGCCAGGTGCTGGGGAACGGTTCCAGGGGAGAAAAGACAAGAGGTAACCGTTCCGTCAGCTTTAAGCACCATAGAACGCTTCCACAAAGAAAAAACAGAAAGTAAACCGTTCATCCCGAACATATCATAAAGAAGCATTACCATAAAAATACAAAAATCAATCCATATAATATCATAATATCGACAAAAGTTCATCTGCAGCGGCAGGAAAGGAAGGAACATCAGAAAGTAACAAAATCCCCTATTACTGAAGACAAAGTTACGTCCACCTCAAAAGCCCGCCGAAAAGCAAAACGCAAAATCAAAAAATAAATTTTTATCTTGTCAAGAAAAAACACTTGACACCCCAAAAAATCTGTTGTATCATGTCCAAGGTGATGCACATGGATAAACTTGCGAGACAGGCACTGCTGTACGATTTTTACGGGGAGCTTCTGACGGAGCACCAGCGCCGGGTATATGAGGATGTGGTTCTCAACGATTATTCCCTCAGTGAGATCGCCCAGGATCAGGGCATCAGCCGTCAGGGGATTCACGACCTGGTGAAGCGCAGCACGAAGACGCTGAATGATTACGAGGAAAAACTTCATCTGGTGGAACGGTTCGTTTCCATCCGGGAGAAGGTGGGCGAGATTCATCAGCTGACACAGAATTATGAAGGGAAGGACATCGCCGCCGTTATGGCTGCGGTTGAGACGATTTCCCATCAGATATTAGAGGAGTTATAGTGCATGGCATTTGAAAGTCTGACCGAGAAACTTCAGAATGTATTTAAAAACCTGAGAAGCAAGGGCCGCCTGACAGAGGCGGATGTGAAAACCGCGCTGAAGGAAGTGAAGATGGCGCTTCTGGAGGCGGATGTAAGCTTTAAGGTGGTAAAACAGTTTACCAAGTCGGTGCAGGAGCGGGCCATCGGGCAGGATGTGATGAACGGACTGAATCCCGGACAGATGGTGATCAAGATCGTCAACGACGAACTGGTGGCTCTGATGGGAAGCGAGACCACTCAGATCGCCCTTCGCCCCGGCAATGAAGTCACCGTCATCATGATGGTCGGTCTTCAGGGAGCAGGAAAAACCACCACGACGGCAAAGCTTGCCGGTAAGCTGAAGTCCCAGGGCAGGAAGCCCCTGCTGGTTGCCTGTGATATCTACCGTCCCGCAGCCATTACACAGCTGCAGATCAACGGAGAAAAGCAGGGCGTGGAAGTGTTCTCCATGGGTGACAAAAACAGCCCGGTGAACATCGCCAAAGCAGCCATCGAACATGCGAAAAATAATGGCTTTAACGTGGTGATCCTGGATACCGCCGGACGTCTTCATGTGGATGAAGATATGATGCGGGAACTGCAGGAGATCAAGGAGAACGTCCGGGTGGATCAGACGATCCTGGTGGTGGACGCCATGACCGGACAGGACGCGGTGAATGTGTCCGAGACCTTCAATGAGAAGGTGGGCATTGACGGCGTGATTCTTACCAAGCTGGACGGCGACACCAGAGGCGGTGCGGCTCTGTCCATCAAAGCCATCAGCGGAAAGCCGATTCTTTATGTGGGTATGGGAGAGAAGCTCTCCGATCTGGAGCAGTTCTACCCGGACCGGATGGCCTCCAGAATACTGGGTATGGGCGATGTGATGAGCCTGATTGAGAAGGCGCAGCAGAACATCGATGAGACCAAAGCCCGGGAGATGGAGCAGAAGCTCAAGAAGGCCACCTTCGGCTTTGACGATTATCTGGAGAGTATGAACCAGATGAAGAACATGGGAGGCATTTCCAGTGTTCTCAACATGCTGCCGGGTCTTGGCGGCAAGATGAAGGATATCGAGGGGATGATCGATGAAAAGGATCTGGCAAGAAAAGAAGCCATCATTCTTTCCATGACCCCGAAAGAGCGTTCCAACCCGGAACTTCTGAATCCTTCCAGAAAGAAGCGGATTGCCCAGGGCGCCGGTGTGGATATCGCCGAGGTGAACCGCATGGTCAAACAGTTTGAACAGACCAGAAAGATGATGAAGCAGATGCCCGGACTGATGGGCAAAGGCAAAAAAGGCGGTAGAATGGGAGGTTTCAAACTTCCCTTCTAATAGATATTTTATGAAATTCCAAGGAGGTGAATGTATCATGGCAGTAAAAATCAGACTGAGAAGAATGGGCCGTAAAAAAGCTCCTGTTTATAGAATCATCGTTGCAGATTCCAGATCTCCCAGAGACGGAAGATTCATCGAGGAGATCGGTACTTACGATCCCAACTGTGAGCCCAGCGCTTACACTGTAGATGAAGAGGCTGCGAAGAAGTGGCTGGCATGCGGCGCACAGCCCACAGACGTAGTGAGCAAGATCTTCAAACTGGCCGGTATTGAAAAATAAAGCCGGAAGCTTCTGGGAGGAATGACCGACAGACACGTGGAGGTGCGTGATGAAAGAATTAGTGGAAGTAATTGCAAAATCCCTCGTAGACCATCCGGAAGAAGTAGTGGTTACACAGGCAGAAGAGAGCAATGCGATTTTGGTAGAACTGAAAGTGGCCCCCTCCGACATGGGAAAGGTGATTGGCCGTCAGGGACGTATCGCAAAGGCCATTCGCACCGTTGTGAAAGCGGCTTCCTCCAAATGCGACAAGAAGGTCGTTGTGGAAATTCTGCAATAGCTGAAAAATGAGGATGTAGCCAAGGGCTATGTCCTTTTTCTTTCTTTTGAGAGACAACGGTTTCCGGTGAAGGAACACATAGCCTTTGGTACTTGTGACCGGGAAGCCGTAAGGCAAAACATTCTGCTTTTACGTTGCAGTCCCGGGGCCGGGAAACGGTCCGCCGATGTTTTGTCGGGCGGAATAACCGTTCCGCGCCGGGAAGGGGAAGCAGGGACCCCGCAGGGGGATACCTTTATGGCCATACGGCCGGAAAGTGAGGAGATCATGGAAGATATTTTACAGGTTGGCATTATATCCAGCACTCACGGGATCCGGGGCGAGGTGAAAGTATTTCCCACCACGGACGATCCCGCCCGGTTTGAGGATCTGGAAGAAGTGATTCTGGATACCGGAAGGGAGCAGCGGATACTGGCCATTCAGGGAGTCAAATATTTCAAACAGTTTGTGATTCTGAAGTTTAAGGGAATTGACAATATTAATGATATTGAGAAATATAAAGGGAAGAGTCTCTACGTTACCAGAGAACAGGCGGTGGAGCTGGGGGAAGACGAGTATTACCTGGCGGATCTCATCGGTATGGAGGTGTATCTGGAGGACGGCTCCCGTTTCGGGACGCTGACGGATGTGATGGAGACCGGCGCCAATGATGTGTACTGTGTGGAAACACAGGAGCATGGGGAGGTGCTGCTTCCCGCCATTCATCAGTGCATCCTGCAGGTGGACGTGGAGAATAACCGGATGCGAGTCCATCTGATGGACGGACTGATTTAGGATTTCATTAAAAAACGGCCGGATGGCCATAGAGGTATCCATTAGGATTTCATTAGAGATGGCCGGATGGCCATAAAGGTATCCGTTAGGAGGATTGCGATGCATTATCATGTACTCACCCTGTTTCCGGAAATGATCGAGCAGGGACTTCATACCAGCATTATCGGCCGGGCCATTGAGGCCGGCATCATTACGCTTTCTGCGGTCAATATTCGGGATTACGCCGGAAACCGTTATGGAAAGGTGGACGATTATCCCTATGGAGGCGGCGCCGGGATGGTGATGCAGGCAGAACCGGTGTATCAGGCCTGTCGGGCCGTGGAAGATACGATCGGAAGGAAACCCAGGGTGATTTATCTGACCCCCCAGGGGCAGACCTTCAGCCAGACCATGGTGGAGGATTTCGCGAAAGAGGAAGACCTGGTATTTCTGTGCGGCCATTATGAGGGAATTGACGAACGGGTGCTGGAGGAAGTGGTGACGGACTACGTTTCCATCGGAGATTATGTGCTCACCGGCGGAGAACTGCCCGCCATGGTGATGATCGATGCCATTTCCCGGTTTGTTCCGGGGGTACTCAGCAATGAGGAATCCGCCCAGTTTGAGTCCTTCCAGGACAATCTGCTGGAATATCCCCAGTACAGCCGCCCTTCTGTCTGGAGAGGGAAAGAAGTGCCTCCGATTCTTCTGTCCGGGCACCATGCCAACGTGGAGATCTGGAGAAGGCAGCAGTCCATTCTCCGCACCTGGCAGAGACGGCCGGAACTCCTTGCAGATGCAAAGCTTACCAAAAAGGAACAGCAGTATCTGGAAAAAATCCGTCAGGAAGAACAGGAGAAGGAAGAAGGCCGAAAAACCGTCTGCGGCAGAACGGCGGATGCGGACAGGAAGGAGGACGAACCCCATGAATCATGAAAACACCAACTGGCAGCAGTCCGTGACCGGTGTGGTGATCCGGGAGGGAAAAGTACTTCTGGCCCGCCACACCTATGGCCCGGGAAAGGGCCGTCTGATCGTACCCGGCGGTTATGTGGAGCAGGGGGAGACCCCGCAGGACGCTGTGCGCCGGGAGATCTGGGAAGAGACGGGCGTCCGGGCCGAGCCGGAGGATGTGATTGCCATCCGGTTTAACAGAAAGGACTGGTATGTGGCATTTTCCGCTTCCTATGTGGAAGGGCGGGCCCACTCCGATGGTGATGAGAACAGTGAAGTGGTCTGGATGGATACGGAGGAGGCCCTGGAGAGAGAAGACGTGCCGGATCTGACCAAAAAACTTATTTCGTGCGCCCTCAGCGGCCAAAAAGGACTGACACAGATTCCTTTTCAGAGCAGCGAGCGCCGGGCGCCCTATTCTCTGTACGGCATTTGTCCGGATCAGAGGAACGGACAGTAAATATCGGAAAGACCGGAGAATATCCGGCGCGCCCGGATCAGAAGATGGTTCTGTACCTGGATTTCCCTGCATAAGATAGTATCAGCACAGGTGAGGAGGAGATATCAGGTTATGGAACCATTTGCTGTTTACAGGGATATACAGGCCCGGACCGACGGACAGTTTCTGGTGGGCGTGGTGGGACCGGTCCGCACGGGCAAATCCACATTTATCCGGCGATTTATGGAGCTTCTGGCGCTTCCGGCTATGGATGAGCAGACGCAGGCTGAGGTACGGGACCAGCTTCCCGTGTCCGGGTCGGGAAAAACCATCACCACGGTGGAACCAAAATTTATTCCCAGGGAGGCGGTGGATGTGACGCTGGGGGAGGATATCCCCGTGAAGCTGCGTCTCATCGACTGTGTGGGATTTATGGTGCCGGACGCCGCGGGGAACATGGAAAATGACAGAGAACGGATGGTGAAAACCCCCTGGTTTGACCGGGAGATTCCTTTTCACCAGGCGGCAGAGATCGGTACGCAGAAGGTGATTCAGGAACATTCCACCATCGGGCTGGTGGTAACCACCGACGGCTCCTTCGGCGAAATTCCCAGGGCGAATTTTGAGGAGAGCGAGGCCCGAACGGTTCAGGAACTGAAAAAACAGGGGAAACCGTTCCTGATTCTGGTGAACTCCCAGCGGCCTTACCGGGAAGAAACGGAAAAACTGGTGGCGAAGCTGCAGGAAAAGTACCAGGCGGCGGCTATGGCAGTCAACTGTGAGCAGCTGAGAAAAGAGGATATTTTGCGGATTCTGGAAAAAATCCTGTATGAATTTCCAGTAAGCCAGGTGGAATTTTACATACCGAAATGGGTGGAGCTGCTGCCCGTTTCCCATTATCTGAAGGCGGAACTGCTGCAGCAGATCCGGGCGATCATGGGAAAGCTGACCTGCATCCGGGATATGAAAAATGAAAACCTGCAGGTGGACAGTGAATATGTCAAAGGTGTTTCGCTGGAGCAGGTAAATCTGGCCAACGGCGTGGTGAAGGCCCGGATAGACATCCGACAGCAGTATTATTACCAGGTGATGAGCGAACTGACCGGGGTGCCCATCACCGGAGAGTATCAGTTGATTCATACCCTGAAGGAGCTGGCCCAGATGCGCGGCGAGTATGTAAAGGTACAGCGGGCCATGGAATCTGTCCGGGGCACCGGGTATGGGGTGGTAGTGCCGGAGAAGAGTGAAATCACCCTGGAAGATCCTGTGGTGATCCGGCAGGGCAGCAAGTTCGGTGTGAAAATTAAATCTGCCAGCCCTTCCATTCACATGATCAAGGCCAACATCGAGACGGAGATCGCGCCCATTGTGGGAAGCCAGGAGCAGGCGGAGGATCTGATTTCCTTTATCCGGGAAAATGCCAAAGAGGAGGGCGGAATCTGGAAAACCAATATTTTCGGGAAATCCATTGAACAGCTGGTGGAGGATGGAATCCGCACCAAAATTGCGCAGATCAGCGAGGAAAGCCAGGTGAAACTGCAGGATACCATGCAGAAAATTGTCAATGACAGCAAGGGGGGAATGATCTGCATTATTATCTGACAGTATCCCGGAGACTTCCGTAGAGTGATAAAACAAACAGAGGGCTGCCTGTACCGGTTCGTTCCGGTCCGGCAGCTCTTTTTTGATGACAGCAGAGCAGTCTGGCGGCTGCGACGGACAAATTTTCCATGCGCAAAGAAATTGACAGAAATTTGTAACAAAGTTATAATAGAAACGTGATATTCAGGAAAGGAAGATTACATATGAAGAGACGGACAGTGGCCAGGATTCTGGCGTTTACACTTTCCGCGTCGCTGTTGCTTCCCTGTGCAGCCCAGGCCGCTGTGGAAGATGCGGCAGCCGCGGATCTTGTTGCGGAGGAAAAACAGAATCCGGAAAATGGACAGGATGAGCAGACGGAATCCGAATCCCCTTCGGAAACGGAGGAAAGTCCTGCGCAGCCGGAAAACAATTCCGGTGTTCCCGCGGAAGAAGCACAGCAGGATGCCTTTTCCGTTCCGCCTCTGCAGTCTCCCGCCCCCACAGCAGACGTGACGGCAGAGGGGCAGGATGCGGATGCCGGTGTTTCCCGGACAGAAGAAGAGACGGAGACGGAGGTTCGGGATCAGGAAGAAAGCCAGGCGGAAGAAAAGACGGCTTCCGGGGAGGAGCGCACGGAGCCGGAAGGGAGCTGGATACGATCCGGAAACCGCTGGTGGTATCGTTATCAGGATGGAAGTTATCCCCGGTCTGCGTGGAAAGAACTGGAAGGAAGCTGGTACTATTTTGATGCGGAAGGCTGGATGGCGACCGGTTGGCGTCAGATTGGCAGTATCTGGTATTATCTGGATGAAAGCGGCCGGATGCTCACGGGCTGGCAGCAGATCGGGGGAAGCTGGTATTATCTGGATGAAAATGGCCGGATGCTCACGGGCTGGCAGCAGATCGGCGGTATCTGGTATTACATGAACGGGAGCGGTCAGATGCTTACGGGCTGGCAGTATCTGAACGGCGCCTGGTATTACATGGATGGGAGCGGCCATATGCTCACCGGCTGGGCGTATGTGAACGGCGCCTGGTATTATATGAACGGAAGCGGCCGGATGCTCACGGGCTGGCAGCAGATCGGCGGCAGGTGGTATTATCTGGACGGAAGCGGCCGGATGCTTACAGGCTGGCAATACCTGGGCGGCAGATGGTATTACATGAACGGAAGCGGCCAGATGCTTACGGGCTGGCAGCAGATTGGTGGAAGCTGGTATTACATGGATGGAAGCGGTCACATGCTCACCGGCTGGCAGAAAATTGGCGGTACATATTATTATCTGCAGCCATCGGGAGCCATGGCGGCGGATACCTGGATCGGTGACTGGTATGTGGACGGCAGCGGCGCCTGGATAGAAGGAAAGAAAAAGACTTTTCAGGAAGGCTGGATGAACACCAACGGTCTGTGGTGGTACCAGTATAAGGATGGCAGCTATGCGAAATCCGGATGGAGGACCATCGGCGGAAAGGAATATTACTTTGATGATGCCGGCTGGATGAAGACCGGATGGCTGAAACTGAACGGCACCTGGTATTATCTGAATTCCGACGGAAGCAAAGCTTACAGCCAGTGGATCGGAACCACCGGCGTGGGCGGATATTACATAGACAAATACGGACGAATGGTGGCGGATGGACAGTACAGTCTGAACTACTCCATTTATACCTTTGATGAAAATGGGAAATGTACAGGCAGGGAAGACCGTTATGTGACCATGAAGGATCCCGTCAACGGGAAAAACTATCTGCTGGAACGGCAGGTACTGACCGACCCGCAGGTGTCCGATGATGAACTTCTGGCCGCCGCCGTCTACGCGGAGGCAGGCAATCAGAAAATGCTCGGTATGACGGGAGTGGCACTGGTGATGCTGAACCGCTGCGCCAGTTCCGAATATCCCTCCAGCGTGAAATGTATGATTTACCAGAACCAGCAGTTTGAGGTGGCCAGAAACGGCGCGCTGACCAGATATCTGAAAAACATCAACAGTTCCTATCTGGACGACGCCAAGGAAGCGGTGGCAGCCGCCCGGGCGATTATGGAGGATTATCAGAAAAATGGTACGCCCAGAACCGTGGAAGGGCTGACCATGCCGGAAGGAAAGACAGATTTCGATTATATGGGATTTATGACTCCGGCGGCCTTTAAAAACGCGGGGCTGGACTGGGAAGCGACAGACGCTTTTACTTACATGAATACCACCTTCTACACCCGCTGGATCAAGGAAAAATCCTGAGACAGACGTCTGGTGGAAAGATCAAAAGCCCCGTCGCGGCCATGGAAACGTAACGGTGCGGCCTTTCCGGCTTCACTGTAACGGGAACCCGTCGGCGGAACATCCCCTTGAGTTTCCGCGAATTGCAATAAAAAGATGAGTATGTCTTCCCGAAGTACCAATCTGCCGTTTTTTTGAGAGTTCTAGAATGGCAGTGCCAAGAATAGAGGCACTTTAATAAGCCCCGCCGGAACCG
>DVIN01000050.1 GCA_018711275.1 Candidatus Pullilachnospira intestinigallinarum | reverse complement strand
ATCAGCTTTTCCCCAATATGATCGATTTCCCAGGTTGAAATACCGGGGCGGATCACCTTTGCAAGCTCATTGTGAACTTTCTCCAGCAGCCGTCCTGCTTCCCTCATCAAATCAATTTCCCTGGCAGTCTTTATTGATACTGACATGTTTTTACGCTCCTAAAATCTCGGTGATAGCCTGGAACACGGCGTCCATATCCTGTGTTCCATCGACCTCCTTCAGCACGCCGGCTTTCTTATAGAAGTCGATAAGAGGCTGTGTTTGCTCGTGATATACATCCAGACGTTTCTTCACCGTTTCAGGCTTGTCGTCATCTCTCAGCACCAGCTTTGCGCCGCATACATCGCAGATTCCCTCTTCCTTGGGGGGATTGTACTGAACATGATAGGTACAGCCGCAGGCCAGGCAGGCACGGCGACCGCCCATACGGTTGATAATGTTCTCGTCCGGAACCTCCACGTTGATGGCATAATCAATTTTCTCGCCGCGCTTGTCCAGAGCCGCCTCCAGCGCTTCTGCCTGAGGAATGGTTCTGGGGAATCCATCCAGAACGTAGCCGTTTGCACAGTCCTCCTGCGCAATCCGGTCCACAACCAGGTCGCAGGTCAGCTCATCCGGTACCAGCATACCCTGATCCATGTAGCTTTTTGCCTTATTTCCCAGCTCGGTTCCGTTCTTGATGTTGGCACGGAAAATGTCTCCCGTGGAGATATGGGGAATCTGATATTTCCCCGCAATTTTTTTTGCCTGTGTGCCTTTTCCGGCGCCAGGCGCCCCCAGCATGATAATTTTCATAAGTTCCCTCTCCTTTTTATTGTTGTCCAAATGGATACTTCCTGTTTATTATAACACGTTAAGGTTGTGGCGTAAACGCCACAACCTTTTTAATCATCCAGAAATCCTTTGTAATTTCTCACCACCATCATGGATTCAATCTGTTTCAGAGTTTCCAGAATAACTCCTACGATAATGATGATGGAGGTTCCTCCGAAGGAAACATTCGCTCCGAAGACACCGTTGAAGAAGAAGGGGATCACAGCCACAATAGTCAGGCCCGCCGCACCGATGAAGATGATATAATTCAGCAGATTGGACAGGTAATCCACCGTGGGCTTTCCGGGACGGATGCCCGGGATAAATCCACCCTGTTTCTTCAGATTATCAGCCACCTCCAGAGGATTGAAGGTGATGGATGTATAGAAGTAGGCGAAGAAAATCACCAGCACAACATAGAGCACCAGACCCAGAGAATAGATAGGCCGTGACGGGCTAAACCAGTTGTTGCTGTTGAGTCCGGCCAGAATCTGGCTTCCGATACCGGATCCGCTTCCCGCGCCGACAAAGGAGGCGATCACACTGGGAGTTGACATCAGGGACGATGCAAAGATTACCGGAATTACGCCGGCGGTATTCACCTTCAGAGGAATACTGCTGCTCTGACCGCCCATCATCTTTCTTCCCTGTACCTTTTTGGAATACTGCACGGGGATCTTACGCTCTGCACCGTTCAGAATCACAACCAACACCACCACGCCTACGACCACCGCAAGGATGATCAGCACGGCAAGTCCTGCTTTGGCATAGGTTTTTCCCGACACAAAGGTCTCATAAAGAGTTCCCATATCACTGGGAATACGGGATACGATATTAATTAAAAGCACGATGGAAATACCGTTTCCAACGCCCTTGTCATTAATCTGCTCGCCCACCCACATCAAAAATGCGGATCCGGCTGTCAGGGCAGCCACCACTACGATGGATTTCCATACGTTATTGTCCGGAATCAGTCCCTGATTTCCAAATCCCACTGCCATTGCAACGGACTGGAACAATGCCAGCCCCACCGTCAGATAACGGGTGATAGCGTTGAGTTTCTTTCTTCCGTCTTCACCGTCTCTCTGCATTTCCTCAAGTTTGGGAATTGCTATTGTGAGAAGCTGGATGATGATCGAGGAAGTGATGTATGGTGTAATGCTTAATGCGAAAATAGACATCTGAGAGAAGGATCCGCCGGTAAACGCATCCAGAAAGTTGAATGCGGAACCACCCTGTGTCTCAAACCAGTTCTGAAAGTAGCTGTTGTCAACACCGGGAACCGGCAGCTGTGAGCCAATCCTCACAACCACCAGCATCATAAATACATAGAGGATCCTTCTCCTGACGTCCTGCACTTTAAATGCATTCTGAAGAGTCTTAAACATGAGATCACCTCTTACTCTACTGATCCACCTGCCGCTTCAATTTTTGCTTTCGCGCCTTCGCTTACGGCGGACACTCTTACTGTCAGTTTCTTGGTCAGCTCGCCGTTGCCAAGAATTTTCACGCCATCTCTGGGGTTGGAAACCAGTCCGCTCTCCACCAGAGCTGCGATGGTAATCTCTGTTCCGTCTTCAAATCTGTTCAGAGCATCGACATTGATCGCAACGATCTCTTTTGTATTTCTGTTTTTGAAGCCTCTCTTGGGAAGTCTTCTGTACAGAGGCATCTGACCTCCCTCGAATCCCGGTCTGGGTGCTCCGGAACGAGCCTTCTGTCCTTTATGGCCCTTTCCGGCAGTCTTGCCGTTTCCTGAACCATGGCCGCGGCCTCTGCGGAAATTATTGCTGTGTTTGGAACCCTCCGCAGGTTTTAAATTTGATAAATCCATGTTGGCACCTCCTTCTCTTACGCTTCTTCAACCTTAACCAAATGCTGAACCTGTTTGATCATTCCTCTTACGGCATCGTTATCCGGCAGAGTAACGGTTTTGTGCATTTTCTTAAGGCCCAAAGCTGCTACGGTTTTCTTGTGTTTTGGAATTGCACCAATTGTAGATTTTACCAGTGTAACTTTCAACATCTTCAAATCCTCCTTAAGCAAAGATTTCTTCAACGGATTTTCCGCGAAGTCTCGCTACTTCTTCCGGAGTCTTCAACTGACGTAAGCCGTCAATCGTAGCAAGCACAACGTTCTGTTTGTTTCTGGAACCCATACATTTTGTACGAATGTTCTTAATACCTGCCAGCTCGATAACCGCACGGGCCGGACCTCCGGCGATAACACCGGTACCTTCCGGAGCTCTCTTCATCAGCAGTTCAGCGCTTCCGAACTTTCCGATGAAGTCATGGGTGATACTGTTGTTCTCGTCTCTTGCCACTGTGATCAGCTTTTTCATGGCATCCTCTTTTCCCTTGCGGATTGCCTCGGGAATCTCGGCTGCCTTTCCAAGACCGGCGCCAACATGTCCGTTGCCGTCGCCAACTACTACTAAAGCGCTAAAGCGGAAGTTACGACCACCTTTTACAACCTTGGTTACACGTTTGATAGATACCACTCTTTCTTCCAGCTCCAGCTGGCTGGCATCAATGATTGTATGTCTCATGTGTTCTCTACCTCCCCTTCTTAAAATTCCAGTCCAGCTTCTCTGGCTGCATCTGCCAGCGCTTTCACTTTTCCATGATAAACGAAGCCGCCTCTGTCAAATACAACAGATTTGATTCCGGCTTCCACTGCTTTCTTTCCGATTACAGTTCCCAGGTATGCGGCAGCTGCCACAGTGTCAGTCTGCTCCAGCTCCGCTTTTACGTCTTTCTGAAGAGTAGAAGCAGATACCAGTGTCTTGCCTACAGTATCATCAATGATCTGGGCATACATGTGTTTGTTGCTTCTGAATACAGCCAGACGGGGTCTTTCGGCTGTACCAGCGATATGGTGACGCATTCTTCTATGCTTTTTCGCGCGGACATCCGCTCTTGATACTTTATTTACCATTTTCACACTCTCCTTAATTATTTCTTACCAGTCTTACCAACTTTACGTCTGATAACCTCATCAGCATACTTGATACCTTTGCCCTTGTAGGGTTCCGGTCTTCTCTTCTCTCTGATCTCGGCGGCATACTGGCCAACCTTCTCTTTGCTGATGCCTTTTACAACGATCTTGTTTCCGTCAACAGTTGTTTCCAATCCTTCCGGATCTTCCATTTCAACCGGATGAGAATATCCTAAGGAGAGAACCAGCTTCTTACCCTGTTTTGCTGCTCTGTAACCAACTCCGTTTACTTCCAGAGTTTTCTCATAGCCCTGGCTTACACCGGTAACCATGTTCTGGATCAGAGTTCTGGTCAGACCATGCAGAGATTTCATCTTCTTCAGATCACTGGGTCTTGTAACGATCACATGACCATCCTCAACCTTGATGCTCATCTCTGTGGGCAGCGCTCTCTCAAGGGTTCCCTTGGAACCTTTTACTACTACATAATTGTTTTCCTTAACTTCTACAGTTACTCCCTCGGGAATAACTACTGGCAGTCTTCCGATACGTGACATACCATTTCCTCCTGTTTAACTTAAATTTTCGGAGAAGAATATGCTTCCTCTCTGTTTTCAGTTGCTTTCGCCGCTTCCGCGGCAAGGTAACTTCCCTCCGCTAAGCTCAGCTTTCGCCTGCGGTAAGGTATCTTCTCTCCACTAAGCTCAGCTTTCGCCTGCGGCTCGGCTTCGCTAAGGGTCGGGAAGGGCGCTCTCACTAACCTCATTCTTCGCCTGCGGCTCGAATTCGCTAAGTGTTCGCAGCCTACCAAACAAATGCCAGAACTTCGCCGCCTACATGCAGCTTTCTTGCCTCTTTATCGGTGATAACTCCCTGGTTGGTGGAAAGAATGGCAATTCCCAGACCGCCCAGTACTTTCGGCAGTTCCTCGCTGCCGGCGTAGATACGAAGACCCGGTTTGGAGATTCTCTTCAGTCCGGTGATGATCTTCTCATTCTTGTCTGCGCCGTATTTCAGGGTGATGCGGATGGTCTTGAAGTTTCCATCCTCTACGATATCGTATTTCGCAATATATCCCTCATTTACCAGGATGTCCGCGATAGCGAGTTTCATCTTGGATGCAGGAACATCCACTGTATCGTGTTTCGCAGTATTTGCGTTACGGATTCTTGTAAGCATATCTGCAATCGGATCGCTCATTGTCATTTCGAATTTGCCTCCCTTCTAAATCCTACCAGCTTGCCTTCTTAACGCCCGGGATCTGTCCCTTATATGCCAACTCACGGAAGCAGATTCTGCAGATTCCGTATTTTCTCAGATAAGCATGTGGACGACCACAGATTCTACAACGGTTATATTCTCTTGTGGAGAACTTTGCTTTGCGCTGCTGTTTGATTTTCATTGCTGTCTTAGCCATGAATCTTTCCCTCCTAATTTATTACTTTGAAAACGGCATGTTGAATAATGTCAGTAACTCGCGGGCTTCCTCGTCGGTCTTCGCGGTTGTAACGAAGATGACGTCCATACCCCTTACCTTATCAACCTTATCGTACTCAATTTCGGGGAAAATCAGCTGTTCTTTGATACCCAGCGCATAGTTTCCTCTTCCGTCGAATGCGTTCGGGTTTACCCCACGGAAGTCACGTACACGCGGCAGAGCCAGGTTAATCAGGCGGTCTGCGAACTCGTACATTCTCTCCCCTCTCAGGGTAACCTTGCAGCCGATGGGCATTCCTTCACGGATCTTGAAGTTGGCTACAGATTTTTTTGCCTTGGTCAGAACCGGTTTCTGTCCTGTGATGGCAGCCAGATCCTTCACAGCGGAATCCAGAATCTTGGCATTTTCTTTGGCCTCGCCAACACCCATGTTGATCACGATCTTCTCGAGTTTTGGCACTTCCATAGTATTTTTATATCCAAACTTTTTGACCATAGCATCTACGATCTCATTTTTGTACATTTCTTTCAGTCTGCTCACTTTTTGCTGCCTCCTCTCTCAATTAATCGATCACTTCGCCGGTGCTCTTGGCAATGCGGACTTTCTTTCCGTCCTCTACCTTGAAGCCTACACGAGTGGCTTTTCCTTTATACATCACCATCAGGTTGGACAGGTCGATGGGGGCTTCCTTGTTGATGATGCCGCCCTGCTGATTGCTCATAGAAGGCTTTGCGTGCTTGGTTACCATGTTGATGCCCTCAACAATCGCCTTGCCGTCCTTGATGGAAAGTACTTTGCCTTCTTTGTCTTTATCTTTACCGGCAATCACTTTGACAGTATCGCCTTTTTTAATCTTTAACGTTGCCATCAGGTTACCTCCTTATAATACTTCGGGAGCCAGAGACACAATTCTCATGAACTGTTTCTCACGAAGCTCTCTTGCAACCGGCCCAAAGATACGGGTTCCCCTGGGGGTCTTGTCATCTTTAATGATTACTGCAGCATTTTCATCAAATTTGATGTAGGAACCGTCTTTCCGGCGCACACCTTTTACGGTACGAACCACAACAGCTTTTACCACATCACCTTTTTTGACAACGCCGCCTGGTGTTGCATCTTTGACCGTAGCAACGATCACATCACCGATGTTTGCATATCTTCTAACGGAACCGCCCATAACACGGATGCACAGAATCTCTTTTGCTCCGGTGTTATCAGCAACTCTCAGTCTACTCTCCTGCTGAATCATGCTGGTATTCCTCCTTCACGAATTTCCGATGCGTTATTTCACTTTCTCAACGATCTCAACCAGTCTCCATCTCTTGTCCTTGGACAGCGGTCTGGTCTCCATCACTTTGACGGTATCGCCGATGCTGCACTGATTCTGCTCGTCATGTGCTTTCAGTTTATAAGTTCTCTTCACGATCTTCTTGTAAAGAGGATGTTTCACATGGTCTTCGATCGCAACAACAATCGTTTTATCCATCTTGTTGCTGACTACTTTACCAACACGTGTTTTTCTAAGATTTCTTTCCACGGTTACGATCTCCTTCCTGGATTACTGAACATTCGCCTTCTCAGCGATTACGGTCTGAATTCTGGCAATATTTCTGCGAACTTCTTTGATTCTGCTGGTGTTCTCCAGCTGATTGGTCGCGTTCTGGAATCTGAGGTTGAACAGCTCTTTCTTCGCAGCTACTAATTCTTCCTGTAATTCCACAGCTGTCTTTCCTTTTAAACCTTCTACATAACTCTTAATTTTCACTGTTTTCACCGCCTTCTAAATCCTCGCGAGAAGCGATTTTGCATTTGCAGGGTAACTTGTGCATAGCGAGACGAAGTGCCTCTTTCGCAGTTTCTTCCGGAACGCCGGCGATCTCAAACATCACACGGCCGGGTTTTACAACTGCTACCCAGTACTCCAGAGCACCCTTTCCGGATCCCATACGGGTCTCGGCGGGTTTTGCTGTAACCGGTTTGTCCGGGAAAATCTTGATCCAAACTTTACCGCCACGTTTGATATAACGGGTCATGGCAACACGGGCAGCCTCGATCTGGTTGGATTTGATCCAGCAGGGCTCCATAGCCACCAGACCGAACTCACCGTAGCTGATTTTATTTCCTCTTAACGCTTTTCCTCTCATGGTTCCGCGGAACTGTTTACGACGTTTTACTCTCTTAGGCATTAACATAATTATTTATCGCTCCCTTCCTTAGATCCTTTGGTGGGAAGAACTTCGCCGTTGTAAACCCAGGCTTTCACACCTACTTTTCCGTAAGTGGTATCTGCCTCTGCGAAGCCATAGTCAATATCTGCTCTCAGTGTCTGCAGCGGGATATTGCCCTCGCTGTAGAACTCGGTACGGGCCATATCGGCTCCACCAAGACGTCCGGATACGGAGGTCTTGATACCTTTTGCTCCGGCTTTCATGGTTCTCTGCATTGCAGATTTCATGGCGCGGCGGAAGGAGATACGGTTCTCCAGCTGCAGTGCGATGTTCTCAGCTACCAGCTGCGCGTCTCTGTCCGGTCTCTTCACTTCTTTGATATCAACGATCAGCTTCTTGTCGGTGTAGTTCTGAAGCTCTTTTTTGGTCTTCTCGATCTCTGCTCCGCCTTTTCCGATCACAACGCCCGGTTTTGCGGTGTAGATAGTGATTTTCACACGCTCGGAAGCTCTCTCGATCTCGATCTTGGAAACACCGGCGCTGTACAGTTTCTTCTTCAGGAATTTTCTGATATTGTAGTCTTCTACCAGGTTGTCAGCAAAATCTTTTTCTGCGTACCATCTGGAATCCCAGTCTTTGATGATGCCGACTCTAAGTCCATGCGGATTAACTTTCTGTCCCATGATTACCCTCCTTAATTATCTTTCATCCAGCACGATAGAGATATGACTTGTTCTCTTCTCAATTCTGTATGCTCTACCCTGCGCTCTCGGTCTGATTCTCTTCATCGTCGGTGCCTTGTTGGCATAGCACTCGGCAATGTAAAGATTCTCAGCACTCAATCCGTTGTTGTTCTCGGCGTTCGCAACTGCGGACTCCAGTAATTTTTTGATAACGCCGGAAGCGTATCTGGGGTTATATGTCAGGATTCCCAGAGCGGTCTGCACATCCTTGCCGCGGATCACATCCAGTACATAACAAGCTTTCTGTACGGACATTCTTGCGTAGGATAATTTAGCAGACGGTCTGGTATCTTTATTAGCATTTCTTGCTCTTTTAATCTGGCTTCTATGTCCTTTTGCCATGACTAAAATCCTCCTTTCAAGCTAGGGCCTATTAACGAACACCTGATCTTTTCTCGTCTTTTCCATGTCCACGGTAAGTTCTCGTAGCAACGAACTCACCCAGTTTGTGTCCTACCATGTCCTCGGTGATGTATACCGGCACATGCTTTCTTCCATCATGAACAGCGATTGTGTGTCCTACGAAGGAAGGGAAAATTGTGGAACGACGGGACCAGGTTTTAATAACTGTCTTATCTCCTGCAGCATTCATCGCATCAACTTTTTTCAGTAAGCTTGCATCTGCAAAAGGTCCTTTTTTCAGTGAACGAGCCATTCGCGTAACCTCCTTTATTTCGCTAACGTTTTACCGTCTCTTCTTCTTACGATATATTTATTGGACTGTTTGTTTTTCTTTCTGGTCTTCAGGCCAAGAGCAGGTTTGCCCCACGGTGTACACGGACCCGGACGACCGATACCGGTCTTTCCTTCTCCACCACCATGCGGATGATCGTTGGGGTTCATTACGGAACCGCGAACGGTCGGGCGGATACCCATGTGACGTTTGCGTCCTGCTTTACCGATGGTTACCAGGTTGTGCTCGCCGTTTCCAACCACACCGATGGATGCGCGGCAGTCGATGGGAACCATTCTCATCTCTCCTGAAGGCAGTCTCAAGGTTGCGAATTTGCCCTCTTTAGCCATTAACTGAGCTCCGTTTCCAGCGGAACGAACCAGCTGTCCGCCCTTTCCGGGATGAAGCTCTACATTGTGGATCATAGTACCTACGGGGATTGCAGACAGAGGCAGGCAGTTTCCAGGTCTTACCTCGGCGTTTACGCCGTTCATAACCTTCATTCCCACCTTCAGTCCTTCCGGTGCCAGAATATATGCTTTCTCGCCGTCTGCGTAAGCAATCAGAGCGATGTTCGCTGTTCTGTTGGGATCGTACTCAATGGACTTCACAGTTGCCGGAATATCGTCTTTTCTTCTCTTGAAATCGATAATTCTGTATTTTCTTCTGCTTCCGCCGCCGTGATGTCTTACAGTGATTTTACCCTGGTTGTTACGTCCGGCATTCTTCTTCAGAGATACCACCAGAGATTTCTCCGGAGTAGTCTTGGTGATCTCTGCGAAATCCAGATTGGTCATATGTCTTCTGGACGGTGTATATGGGCTGTATGTTTTAATTCCCATGGTTGTTTCTCCTTTCAATTAGCGATAGTCAGAATGGATGTTTCATCCATTCAAGTCTCTGCGACTTTTTCCGCTTACCGGCGGCTTCCCGGGCTTTCTGCCCGCAGGCTGTGATCTGTGCGCAGATCGTCAAGCCGCCCGTGGACATCTTACAGACCCTCGAAGATCTCGATGTCCTTGCTGTCCTCAGTCAGAGTTACGACAGCTTTCTTTGTCTTGGCTGTTTTGCCTACCGTGTATCCGCGGCGTTTTTTCTTGCCGTCCAGATTCATGGTGTTCACGCTTTTTACTTTTGTTCCTTCGAACATTTTCTCAACAGCCTCTTTTACCATAGACTTGTTGGCTTCCGGATGAACCAGGAAGGTATATTTTTTCTCGCTCATGGCGTTCATGCTCTTCTCAGTTACAACCGGTTTAAGGATTACATCATAATATTGAACGTTAGCCATTATGCGTATACCTCCTCGATGTTGGCAACAGCTGCCTTGTCCAGAACAACTGTGCTGTATTTCAGAATATCAAATACATTCAGGGTGCTTACAGAAGCGGTGATCACGTTGGGGATGTTTCTCGCGGATACGATCACATTCTCGTTATCGGTCACTACCATGGCTTTTTCAACCTTCAGGTTATTCAGCACGTTCTGCATGTCTTTGGTTTTGATTGCGTCTAATTTCAGTTCGTCCAGAACCACCAGCTTGTTCTCCTGAACTCTGCTGGTCAGAGCGGACTTCAGAGCCAGTCTTCTCTCTTTCTTGTTCATCTTGAAAGAGTAGTCTCTGGGAACGGGAGCGAATACCACGCCGCCGCCGGTCCACTGGGGTGCTCTGGTGGAACCCTGTCTTGCATGGCCGGTTCCTTTCTGTCTCCAGGGCTTTCTTCCGCCTCCGCTTACCTCGGAGCGGGTTTTTGCTTTCTGCGTACCCTGACGATTATTTGCCAGCTGGCGCACAACTGCCAGATGAACCAGGTGCTCGTTTACTTCTACACCGAACACAGCGTCGTTCAGCTCCAGTGTGCCAACTTCTTTGCCTTCCATATTATAAACAGATACGTTTGACATCTGTGTGTTCCTCCTTTCAGAATACAGCCTCGCGGCCTGATTCCGTCAAATTACTTTGCGGACTTCACGGTCTCTTTGATGGTTACCAGGGATTTCTTCGGACCCGGAACAGCGCCTTTTACCAGCAGCAGATTGTTCTCGGCGTCTACTCTTACGATCTCCAGGTTCTGCACGGTCACTTTCTCGTGGCCCATGTGTCCTGCCATCTTTTTGCCCTTGAATACATGGCTGGGATTGGAAGAAGCACCGTTGGATCCCGCATGACGATGGTATTTGGAACCGTGTGCCATGGGTCCTCTGCTCTGTCCGTGTCTCTTGATGGCGCCCTGGAATCCTTTACCTTTGGAGATTGCGGTGGCATCTACCTTGTCTCCGGCGGCGAAGATATCGGCCTTGATTTCCTGGCCCGGCTGATAGCTCTCGGCATCCTCAAACCGGAACTCACGGACGAATCTCTTATAGGAAACGCCTGCTTTGTCAAACTGTCCCTTCATGGGTTTGTTGACCAGTTTTTCTCTCTTGTCAACATAGCCCACCTGCACTGCACTGTAGCCGTCGTTTTCTTCTGTCTTCACCTGTGTTACCACGCAGGGACCGGCCTGCAATACAGTTACCGGAGTCAGAACTCCGTCTTCGTTGAAAATCTGAGTCATTCCAACTTTTGTAGCTAAGATTGCTTTTTTCATTCTTTTTACCTCCTGCTTAATCTACAGCGGAACATCTTTCGATGTTCATCCTAGAACAGCCGATATAAGTGGAATGCAAGCTACATTACTTCTATATCAAACCCTTCAGGATTAGTTGCCTTTCGATGAAAATTATTTGTTTTTCATCTTGATATCGATGTAAACACCTGCCGGCATCTCCAGTCTTGCCAGAGCATCCACAGTTTTCTGTGTCGGCGCGATGATATCGATCAGTCTTTTATGAGTTCTCTGCTCGAACTGCTCTCTGGAATCTTTGTACTTGTGTACCGCACGCAGAATGGTAACAACCTCTTTCTTCGTGGGCAGCGGCACCGGTCCGCTCACCGTAGATCCGTTCTTTTTTACAGTTTCGATGATTTTGCTCGCGGATGCGTCCACCAGCTGGTGATCATACGCTTTCAGTGTGATTCTCATTACTTGACTTGCCATAAAAAAAGTCGCCTCCTTTTCGTACTTTTACGAGCACGACAAGCGGTGACTGTACACTCCTCCGTGTGTGTCCTGCGGATTTACACACGTGTTTCCGCTCCTTGGCGGACCTGATGAATCTGTATACAGTGACTTGTCGCCAGTTTCATAACTTGACATTCGCTCCACGGAAAAACCTGCATCATGTGCAGCAACCTCACGCTTCATAGCTATCAATGTCACAACATCTAGCAGTATACAGGATTTCCCTGCCAATTTCAAGCCCTTTCGAAGAAAAATTGTTCTTTTTTTAATACAATGCCCCATGGGGACTTTTTCATCTCCCACGGGGCTTCGCATCTTCCGCCGTCACTGGTTCTCCCTGACCGGCGGAAGAATTCTTTCCTATAATATATCGGAGTAATCAATCAATGTCACGCCGCTGACTTCATCATCCCGCACCTCCGGTTCATCCCCGTCTGCATGGGCTTTCTTCAGCAGTTCCTCCTTGGTCCGCACCGGCATGGCCGGCTTCCATTCTTCCTGATCCTCCCCGGTATCCGGGTCCGCTTCCCGCTGATCCTGTTCCATCATGTCCGCGATGGCGGAGGCCATGGAGTTTTCCGTCTCCGCAAACAGATCGCCGGGATGTTCCAGTTTATCCGGCTCTTTTCCGGTCTCAGGCACCGGCTGCCGTTTTTTCCGTTTCACCGGCTCCGCGATACGGACGTCATCCTCTTCTTCCGCATCCTCTGCCGCTTTCCCGGAGGCTTTTTCCTCTTTCTTCGCCTGCTTTCTTTCTGCCTTTTTCCGGCGGCGGGCCTCCTTACGGCTCATGGCCGGAATCTCTTCTTCTTCTTCTTCTTCTTCTTCTTCTTCTTCTTCTTCCTCGCGGTCCTCCCCGTCGGTTTCTTCCTCGTCGTCATCATCCTTCTTCCAGATCTCAGCCAGAATAAACAGGATAATCACAAATACAACGGCCAGTCCGACGATAATCAGTCCCTCCGTGGAGCGAAGCGCCATGGAAGCATATCCAATAAAAGGAATCGTAATCAGTACCTCGTCAACGATGGAAGGAAGCGTGATCTCCTGGGTCCCCCCGTCGGCGCTTCTGGTATCCTCCAGGGTACAGGTTTCTCCGTTGACAGACTGCACTTCGTATACATACTGGGAATCGTCCTGAGAGATCACCAGCTGATCTCCTGCCTCCACCTGGGAAGCGCTCTTTTCCCGGGCATATGTAACAGATCCCGCAGGCAGATTCGTGTCCATATTCACATCATCCACCACGACCATGGGCACATCCAGAACGGTGGGAATCAGCAGCGCTGCCGCCGTTGCAATCGCTATGATCAGGATGACATTCACGATAAACTTCAAAACTCTTGACATGTCTATTCTCCTCATTTCTCTTATGGACTTCTGATCGCTTTCTTCGGTCCTTACGGCGGGCCTGGTTCCGAACCTGTTCCCACCATCATAAGAATCATTATAGCGTTTTTCCTTCTCTTCTGCAACCAGTTTTAAAAATTGCAAATGTTTTTTAAGATTTCCGTTGAATCCCCTTTCATTCTTTATTATAATAGTCAGAGTTCTTATTCAGGAGGCGATACGATGCAGGCCACAATTAAAATGATTGAAGATTTTTCACTGAATGCCTGGCCTTCCCACCAGATTCAGTTTTATGACGGATGGCTGCTGCGTTTTTCTTATTTCTATACCCATCGGACCAACAGCGTGGAACAGATTGGCCCGTCCTCCATTCCTCTGGAGGAGAAGATTGATTTCTGCGAGGACGCCTACCGCCGCTGGGGTACGCCTTCCATTTTCAAAATCACTCCGCTTCTTCCGGAGGATTTCGAGCAGCGTCTGATCCGACGGGGATATCAGGTGCAGCATTCCACTCAGGTGATGCTTCTGGATTTTTCCGGATGGACTCCCGGGGAGTCTCAGATACCGGTTCTTCTGGAGCATACCATCAATGACCGGTGGATCAGCGGCCTGTTTTCCCTGAAGGGCACCACCAACGCCATTCACCGCCAGATTGTTCCTTCCATGTACCGGGCCATTCCCAAGGAAACCATCTCCGCATCCATCACCAACACCCGGGGACAGATCATCGCCATCGGCATGGGAATCCTGGACCGGGACTATATCGGCATCTATGCCATCCATGTCCATCCGCACTACCGGGGACGGGGACTGGCCCGCTCTGTCTGCCGCACTCTCCTGGATGAAGGCTTTCACCGGGGGATGTCCGGGGCCTATCTTCAGGTGGTGGAAGGCAATTTCCCCGCCAAAAACCTTTACCTTTCCCTGGGGTTCCGTGATTTCTATCAGTACTGGTTCCGGACAAAGGAGCTGTTCTGATCCCGGCAGCGCATTCTGGGGAAGAAAAAAGACGTCCGGCTATGTCTCCCGGACGTCTTTTTTGTTGCTCTATTTATTTGTCAGATATTTTTCAATACTGTTGATCGCTTCTTCCTCATCGCTTCCGTCTGCGCATACGGTAACAGATTCTCCGCTGTCCAATCCCAGAGTCATCATTCCCATAATACTCTTGGCGTTCACGACCTTCTGGCCGCTCTCAACCTGGATCCTGCTCTCAAACTGACTGGCAACCTGAACCAGCATGGCTACCGGACGGGCCTCTAATCCATTGGAAATCTGAACGGTAATTGGTCTTTTAATCATAATAATCCTCCTTGTCTCCTCGCAGTTCCCCGGCGATCCGGCTAAGCTTGCGCAGCCGGTGGTTCACTCCTGACTTCCCCACAGGAGGATGAAGCATCTGTCCCAGTTCCTTTAATGTGGCATCCGGATACTCCAGCCGAAGAACCGCCATTTCCTCCAGCCCTTCTGAGAGCTGGGAAAATCCCATGTGTGTTGCTATATATCGGATATCTTCGATCTGCTTAACCGCAGCGGAAACCGTCTTGTTGATATTGGCGGTTTCGCAGTTCACCTGCCGGTTCACGTTATTGCTGATCTCCTTCAGGATCCGGATGTTCTCCAGCTTCATCAGAGAAATCCCCGCCTCCGTCAGTCTCAGGAAATCCGCAATCTGGGAGCCCTCTTTCATGTATACCACCTGGTTCTTCTTTCGATTCACAATCCTGGCATCCACTTCAAACTCCCGCAGAATCTGCTGCACCTGAAGCGCCCGTTCCTGTCCGGAACAGACGATCTCCAGATGATAGGACTTTTCCGGGTCGCTGATGGAGCCCGCAGCCAGAAACATCCCCCGAAGGAATGCCCTCCGGCAGCAGCCGCTCTGAATCACCAGCGGATCGATCACCCCCTGGTTGTCCACCAGTTCCTGATCCCCCGTCATCAGCTTGACAGCCTGAAGAATCCGTACCGTGTCACTGTGGGAAGTCACCTCTGCCAGATAGACGTTGCTCTTCTTCAGACAGGCATTTTTCCGGACACGGATTACTGCTTCTATATTAAATGTTTTTTTCAATAATGTAAAGTATTTTCTGGCCACAGAAACATTTTCTGTGTGAAGGATCACCGCGCATCTGTCATCCTCGGAAATCTCCACCCGGCCGCATACATTCAGCAATGCCGCCAGCTCCGCGATCCGGCAGTGCCGGGCCGGGGATAACTGGCGGGAAAGCTCTTCCTTTACCTCACTGGAAAATGACATGGTTTCTTCCTCTAATCCGTTTTCTTCCTGATGGCGTCTTTTCCGATATCCCGGTGTTCAATCCGGAGGCCGTACTCCTTTGTCCGGGACAGGCGCTCATACAGGGCGTTGGCCAGTGTCACGGAACGGTGCTTGCCGCCCGTACAGCCGATACTGACCACCAGCTGGTTTTTCCCTTCCTGAATATAGTTTGGCAGCAGAAACAGGATCATATCCTCCAGCTTGTCCAGAAAAATCCGGGATGCCTCAAAGCTCATCACATAATCTCTCACCGGCGCGTCATTGCCGCTCAGCGGACGCATGCCGTCCACATAGTAAGGATTGGGAAGAAAGCGCACATCAAACACCAGATCGGAATCCGACGGGATTCCATACTTGAAACCGAAAGAGAGGATGGTAATCATCAGATTCCGGAATCCGAGATTCTGCACAAAAATCTTGTCCAGCTCCCCCTTCAGTTCTCTGGTCAGAAGCTGGCTGGTATCAATGATATAATCCGCCTTTTTCTTCAGGAACACCAGTTTTTCCCGTTCCTGGATAATTCCCGTCTCCACACGGCCGTTTCTGGACAGCGGATGGGTCCGCCGCGTCTCTTTATAGCGCTTTACCAGCACATCGTCATTGGCGTCCAGAAACAAAATCTCATATTGCATGCCTCCCCGGCTGATCTCCTCCAGCGCGCGTTCCATGCTTCCGGTATCCAGGCCGCTGCGGATATCCACCCCCAGAGCCACCTTCTGAATTCCCTCCGGATCCCCTCCCGATACAAACTGAGCGAACTTTTCCAGCAGCGGAATGGGGAGGTTATCCACACAGAAATAACCTGCATCCTCCAGCATTTTCAGCGCCGTACTTTTCCCTGCGCCGGACATTCCTGTCACAATCACAAATCTCATGGTATTTCCCCCGATCTGAAACAGATAGTAGACTGTTACTGAAACTCTCCCAGAAACCGCACCTC
Source organism: Candidatus Pullilachnospira intestinigallinarum (assembly GCA_018711275.1). Classification (GTDB taxonomy): domain Bacteria; phylum Bacillota; class Clostridia; order Lachnospirales; family Lachnospiraceae; genus Pullilachnospira; species Pullilachnospira intestinigallinarum. Next base: position 68,198 of record DVIN01000050.1, on the reverse strand, counting down.
CGGCTCCAGCTTCACATGGAATTTCTCATAGACGGTATCCTGCACCTGCCGGATCAGCTGCACCACATCCCGGGCGGTGGCGTCACCTGTATTGATCACAAAGCCACAGTGCTTTTCGGAAATCTGGGCGCCGCCCACCCGGAAGCCTCTGAGGCCGCTGTCCATAATCAGTTTTCCGGCGAAATAACCCTCCGGCCGTTTAAAGGTACTTCCCGCGCTGGGATACTCCAGAGGCTGTTTTAAAACCCGCTGCTCTTTCAGTTCCTCCATCCGGGCGCCGATAACCGACGGGTCGCCCTGGGTCAGTTTCAGAACGGCCTCCAGCACCGTGTATTCTTTTTTCTTTACCACACTGGTGCGGTATCCCATCTGCAGCTGTTCGGTATCCAGACGGAGAAGATTTCCCTCTTTATCCAGAACGGTTGCCGATTCCACCACATCTTTCATCTCTCCGCCGTATGCGCCGGCATTCATCACCACTGCGCCGCCCACTGTTCCCGGAATCCCGGAGGCAAACTCCAGTCCCGTAAGCCCTTCCTTCAGAGCTCTTTTTGCCGCCGCGGAAAGCAGCGCTCCCGCCTGCGCAGTAAGCCGGCCGCCCTCTGTCCGAATCCGGCTCATATTCCGGTAAATCTGAATGATCACGCCGTCAAAGCCCCGGTCGCTCACCAGCAGATTGCTGCCGTTTCCCAGGACAAACCAGGGCGCCGCGTATCTGCGGCAGATATGTAAGATGCGTTCCACCTGCCCGGCATCCTGCGGCCGCACAAAACACGCCGCCGGACCTCCGATACGAAAGGTGGTATGATTTTTCATGGGTTCCTGTATCAGAACATGCTCCTCGGAAACAATTTCCCTGAGCTGTGCAATAATTTCTTTATTCACCTGAATTTCCCCTTATTTTTTTTCCATTTTTCCGGATAAGATCGCGAACCACTTCCCCCGCAATCATCAGTCCCGCCACCGACGGAACAAAGGCGATACTTCCCGGAGCCGGACGCCCTGCCGTGCCCCTGGTTTCCCCCTCCTGCGGCCGCGGCTTTACGGGCACTTCTCTGGAATACAGCACTTTCACCTTATGGATCCGTCTCCGCTTCAGTTCCTGGCGCATCACCTTGGCCAGCGGACAGACACTGGTGCGGGAAATATCCGCGATTTCAAACCGGGAAGGATCCAGCTTGTTTCCCGTACCCATACAGGAAATAATTTCCGTCTGCGCAGCCTTTGCTTTTTCAATAAGCAGCAGCTTGGCGGTTACGGTATCCACAGCGTCCACCACATAATCATAGGCAGAAAAATCAAACAGATTTTCCGTTTCCGGCCCGAAAAATGTCTCATAGGTATTCACCAGTATATGAGGATCGATATCCCGGATTCTCTCTTTCATCACCTGTGTCTTTGGCTTTCCGATGGTGGAATGCAGCGCCACCAGCTGACGGTTCAGATTGGTCAGCGTCACCACATCATTGTCCACCAGCGTGATCACGCCGATTCCGCACCTGGCCAGGGCTTCCGCCGTATAGGAACCCACGCCGCCAATGCCGAACACGGCCACCCTGCTTTTTGCCAGAGTCTCCACTGCGCGCTCCCCGATCAGAAGTTCCATCCTTGAATATTCATGCAACATCGGTTGATTCCTTCCTCTTTTGAACATACTTGGTTATAGTATACTATATTTCTGTCGGGTCGCGCAAGCTTCTATTCCTTCATTTTGGGCTGAAAGATCAGGCTGGCCAGATAACCGAAGACCAATGCCGCGGAAATACCTGCGGCGCTGGCGGTGAATCCGCCGGTGAAAACCCCCAGAATTCCATCGGACGCCATAGCCTCCTTCACTCCCTGGAACAGAAGATGTCCGAACCCCACCAGGGGAACACTGGCCCCGGCATGGGCGAAATCCACCAGGGGCTCATACAGCCGCAGCGCGCTGAGCACCGCTCCCGTGCAGACCAGCAGCACCATTACCCGGCCCGGCATCAGTTTTGTCTTATCCAGCAGGATCTGTACCAGCGCGCAGATCAATCCTCCCACCCAAAACGCATGAACGTATTCCATCGGATTTTCTCCTTCCTCCGTCAGTTCTCCTGTACCGTCTCCAGAACCACCGCCTGGGCGATTCCCGGTACGCTGTTTCCCTCATAAAAACTCATCCGTGACATCAGTGCCCCGGTGGGAACAAACAGCACCCGTTTCCACTCGCCGGCGGCGATTTTCGGCAAAATCCACCCGGCCAGCACAGACGCTGAACAGCCGCAGCCGCTTCCCCCGGCGTGGGTATCCTGCGTCTCCCGGTCAAAAATCCGGATTCCACAGTCCTCGTGCACCTTTCCGATCCGGAAGCCCTCCTCTTCCATCAGATCCAGAAGAATCTGCTGTCCCACATATCCCAGATCTCCTGTAATTATCCGGTCATAGTCCTCCGGACTTCTGGAAAAATCCCGCAGATGCGCGCTGATGGTCTGACAGGCCGCCGGCGCCATGCAGGCCCCCATATTCTGAGAATCCTTCAGTCCGTAATCGGTGATCTTTCCTGTGGTAATCCCGGTGATTTTCACCTGTCCCGGCCGGCTTCCCACCACGCAGGCGCCGCTGCCCGTCACCGTCCAGCTGGCCGACAGCGGACGCTGGCTTCCATATTCCAGCGGAAAACGGAATTCCTTTTCAGCCGTGGCAAAATGGCTGGACGTCAGAGCCAGCACATGCGTTCCCGCTCCGGCAGCCACCGCCACCGCCGCCAGAGAAAGCGCTTCGCCCATGGTGGAGCAGGCGCCGAACAGACCGTATACCGGCCGGTCCAGCTGACCGATGCCGAAGGAAGACGCGATGGACTGTGCCAGCAGGTCCCCCGCAAAAATCATCCGGATTTCTTCCATGGACAGTCCGGCATGCTCCACCGCCTGCTTCGCGGCCAGGATCTGCAGACGGCTCTCCGCCTCCTCCCAGTTCTCCGCTCCCAGGGCGGGATCCTCTTCAATCTGATCGAAGCAGGCTCCCATGGGGCCTTCTCCCTCTTTTTTCCCCACCACAGAACCCCATCCCTGAATAAACACCGGCTCCCGGAATACCAGGCTCTGTTTTCCCAACACGTCAGCCGCGCCCATCAGAACCACCTCCCCGCCAGCCAGTCAAGGAGGCCCAGCGCGGCGGACGACAGAATCCCGTACAGGATCACCGGACCTGCAATGGTAAAAATTCTGCACCCGATGCCAAATACCTGTCCCTCCTTCTGATATTCAATAGCCGGAGCCGCCACCGAATTGGCAAAACCGGTGATCGGCACCAGACAGCCCGCGCCGGCCCACCTGGCAAATCGGGGATACAGATTCAGTCCGGTGGTCAGTGCGCTGAGAAAAATCAGCGTCACCGAACACCAGGTTCCCGCCGTTTCCTGATCCAGACCGCGGGAAACGGCAAAATTTATGATTCCCTGACCCAGCACACAGATCAGACCGCCCGCCAGAAACGCTCTGACCATATTGGTCAGCAGACTGTGGGTGGGGGTCACCTCTTTTACATACGCTTCATATTGCTTTTTTTCCTCTTCAGAGGCTAACTGTGTCATTTACGTCCACCATCCTTTCCAGAAAAAAATCAGAGATCCCAGTGTTTTTCCCACCGCAATGGCCAGGATAATCAGTCCCAGCCCGCGCGTGAGGCGCAGCCTTCTGATCAGCACGGAAAACACATTCACCACCTCGCCCAGCGCAATGATCCAGCTGCCCAGAAAAATTCCCGAGAAAATGCCGAAGACAACCAGTCCCGGTCGGCCCAGGGGCAGGCCGCCCCCGAAATTTCCGTACAGGTAAAGCAGATTCCCCAGCACCGCCCCCAGCATGGAGCAGTCCTCATACAGACGCACCTTATCCGCCGTTCTGGTGATTCCCGCATACCGGGGAATAATTCCCAGACTGATAATAAATGCCACTGCGCCTCCGGCGATCACCAAGCCGCCGGCAAATCCCACAAAAGCCAGTCCGGCTGTCTCCCACATACTGCCGCTCCTTTCCGTACCTACAGGGGATCCTGCTGTTTTCTGTTTTCCTGCTCGATAATGGTGGTATCCACCTGGTCTTCGTAGGCGCGCATTTCCACCTCCAGAGGCGTAGGATCTTCGGTCAGCTTCCGCCTGCCGAAATGATTGAAAAAGCAGACCACTCCCACACCGATTCCCAGGGAGTAACTGATCTCCAGAGCGGAAAACCCGTCGGAGGGCTTTCCGGTAAACTGCGTATGAATCTGTTCAAACAGCCCTTCCACATCCACATCCGTGTTGAACGTCATAATGGAAAACATGGTCCCGAAAAATGTCAGCAGGCAGACAAAGATGGTTTTTATCCAGGCTGCCGCCTGTCCTTTTTTCTCCAAAGCCGTATAAGTGAGAAGAAATTCCGCCTCCCCCACATGAACAATCTCCAGATTTTTTTCCGCCTGCTGAATTTTCCTGATCACCTCGATGATGGAAACCGGATACCGGCCATACTTTCCCGCCGGCAGCGACGCCACCTTCAGAACCCTGCACCGGTTGAGAATGCGGGAATCCGAACAGGAAAGCTGCGCGATATCCATAAGGTGCACCTTTTCCGAAGTAACCTGCATATTTTTGTCCGTCTGGATATACAATGTCTCACTCATTGGTTTCCTCCTCCCATACCAGAGTACCCCGGGGCAGCGCCCCGGATCCCTTTCCGGAACAGGAAACGGATGTCATCATGACCAGACATGCAAAAGATATGACGCAGATGAGCCGTTTTTTCTCACGCCCCATACCGCTCACACTCCTTTCCGGCTGCCCTTTTTTCTCTGGGAATAGTATGGCCCGTTTTCCCGATCTTATGTGATTTTTTTCCGCAGCTTCCCCAATATCTTTTTTTCCAGACGGGAAACCTGAACCTGGGAGATTCCCAGTTGACGGGCAATCACCGCCTGGGTTTTTTCCTGAAAATAGCGCATATAGATCAGCTGCCGCTCTCTGCCCTCCAGAGACTTCAGCACCTCCTCCAGAAGCAGCCGGTCCACCACCTGTTCGCTCTGGTTTTCTTCCTCCTCCAGTTTGTCCATCAGGGAGATGTCGCTGCCTTCCCCCTGATAAATCACCTGCTGGAGAGATTCCACCTGCGTCTGAGCTTCCATGGCCAACACCAGATCCTCCTGAGAAACGCCCAGCTCGTCTGCCACCTCGAACAGCGTGGGCTCCCGTCCGTTCTTTTTTTCCAGCGCGTCCTTTGTACTGTAAATCCGTCCTGCCAGTTCTTTCAGAGAACGGCTCACCTTCAGCATGCCGTCATCCCGGAGAAAGCGCCGGATCTCTCCGGCAATCATGGGTACCGCATAGGTGGAAAACTGTACCTCATAGGAGGGATCAAATTTGTCCACTGCCTTGATCAGTCCGATACTTCCAATCTGAAACAGATCCTCCGTCTCCACGCCCCGGTTCTGAAACCGTCGGACAATGCTCCAGACCAGACCGATATTTTCTTCAATCAGAGTATCTCTCGCCGCTTTATCCCCCTGGTGTGCCAACGTTATCAGGGTAAGCGTATGCTCCATATGACCTCCTGCTACTTTCTAAAAATGCCGGCCTTCCGTTTTCGGCCGGGTCCCGGCGGGCGTCCTACGCAAAAGGACGGCTTCCGCTTCCCACGTTTTTCCTCATGCGGACGGTGGTTCCTTCCCCTACCCTGGATTCCACCTGCACCTCATCCATAAAGGCCTCCATAAAGGCGAATCCCATGCCGGACCGGTCCAGTTCCGGCCGGGTGGTATAGAGGGGTTCCATGGCCTTCGCCACATCCGCAATACCCTTTCCCCGGTCGGTGACTTCCACATACAGCGTCCTCTTTTCAATTCTGCAGGAAATCTCCACCTTTTTCACCTGATTGTCATATCCGTGAATGATGGCGTTGGTCACCGCCTCCGACACCGCTGTTTTAATATCCGCCACCTCCTCCAGCGTGGGATTCAGCTGCGTACAGAAAGCAGCCACAGCCACCCGCACAAAACTTTCATTACAGGATCTGCTGTCAAATATAATCTTCATTTCATTGCCGTTTTCCATGGTATTCCTATCCCCCTATTCATTCTCCCTGTTCCACATTTTTTCCCTTCTCACATCAATCAGTCTGGTAAGCCCGGACAGCTGAAGTACCCGCCAGATCCGGTCATTTACATGAGTGGCCGCCACGCCTCCCCCCAGAAGTCTCACCGTCTGATACCTTCCCATGATCACCCCGACTCCGGAGCTGTCCATGAAATCCGTATCTCTGAAATCGAACTCTACCCAGCTGATATTCTCCGATGCGATCATCCGGTCCGCCTTCCGACGGATCTGTTCTGCCGTATGGTGATCCAGCTCCCTGGGCATCCGGATCACAAGCGTCCGCTGTTTTACCTGAAATTGTTCCATTCTTTCCACGTCCTTTCCCTTCTTTTCCATCTGCCTGCCGTCTTCCGTAAAATCAAAATGAGGATATGCATCCAATGCATATCCTCATTTTGGAGGTTTCTCCCACATGGTTCTTTTTATTGTTCCACCGTATCCTCCGTAGTTTCTTCCCCGGAGGAAGTCCGGCTGTTCCCACTGTTCTGACCGGCGCCGGAAGTATCCGCGGAACTGTCGTTTTCCAGATCGTCAAATCCATGGCCGCCATTGTCGATATAACGCTGTGCGTCCGTAGCCCTGCGCGTTCCCGGGAAGGTATCCACGATCTTCTGGAAAATTTCCACCGCCTGGTCATAATTTCCGTTCAGGCGGTAGGAATGAGCCAGCAGATTCAGCGTCTCATAATCCGTATCGTCGATCTCCATGGCCTGGGTCAGCGCGCTGATCGCCTCGTCATAGTTTTTCTGATAAAAGGCCTGTTCTCCCTGGGACTTCAGCGTCCGCCGCATGGTGGACTGAATATTGGAATAAATCGTATCATAGATTTCTCTGGCGTCCACGCCCAGAAGATCCGCGTCGATATTCTGCATCACGTTGGCCGCCGCCGTGTACTCTCCGCTCTGATAAGAATTATACGCCTTAATCAGATTTTCATAGCTGGTCACCTGTTCCTGGGCCTGGGCGATCTGATCCTGGGCGGAGGAAACGGTTTCCTCCGACTCTGCGATCTGTTCCTCCATCCTGGTCAGCTCCGCCGCCTGGCTCGCCATGGTGTTGCTGTATTCCGTCACCTTCTCGTTGGCTTCCCGGTTGATCCGCTGCGTATTAGCCGGAACCATCAAAAACCAGACCAGACAGGCTCCCACCAGGAATCCCACGCCCAGATTCAGAAGCGTGGCCGCCATGGAGCTTTCCCGGAACGTGGGCGGCTGGATAATCACTTCATTATCCGCCATATAGGCCACGGACTGTCCCCTTGGCTGCTCCTCCTTTTCCCTGGTCGCAAATCCCCAGCGCCGGGGTTCCAGAGAGGTCGTGGTTCCCGTCTGTTCATCCACCTCTTTCAGAAACCGCAGCGTCGTGGAATTGGTCCGGTCGATTCTGGCTGCTTTTTTCAGAATTTTTCTGGCCTTCTCATAGGACTCGTTTTTCAGATAAATCAGAGCCAGCAGATGGTATGCCTTGATCAGCTTGGGATTCTGCACAAGAATCTTTTTCAGCTGAATCACCGCCACATCCTCACTGCCCTTCCGGCAGCAGGACAGACATTCATTGTATTTTTTGATGGTCTGGTTGATCACATCCAGTTTGTTGGCATTGGCCTGCAGCCGGTCTATGTAATCGGAAGCAATGTTCCCCTCCGGCATGATATTTTTGCTGATCACCCACTCACTGAGTGCCGCCACGGCCTCCCCCGTCTCAAAATACACCAGTCCCAGAAGGTTTCTGGCCTGAATATTCAGTTTGTTAAACTTCAGGCTCCGCTTCAGCAGATCAATGGCTCCCGAAAGATCCCTGATCTCCGCCTTTTCCAGCCCCTGATTGTAATACAGGTTGGACAGGTGCCAGATCTTTTTCTGCACCTCCACATCAAACCCGCAGCTGGGGCAGTACGGCGAATCGTTCAGCAGAGCTCCGCAATTCATACAGTTCATCCAATACCCCTTACTCTTTCTTTTTCTGGCCCTCTGTCTTCAGCATCTCTTTCAGGACATCCACGATATCCGTGATATCCCTGGTATAGATGGCGCTCTCCACCTCATCCACATCCAGACAGGGTTTGAACTTTTTCAATTCTTCTTCGTAATTAATCATGCAATCTGCTCCTCTTTCCGGACCCGCGCGCCGCTATCAGGCATCCGTCCGGGCCTTCCGTCTGTTCAGATACTCTTTAATCTCCCCCACCAGGTACAGAGAACCCACACAGAACAACATTCCGTCTCCCTTCAGAGCGCAGGCTCTCTCAAAAGCTTCTCCCACATCGCCGATCGCCTCTGTCCGGGGACATCCGAATGTTCGGAACAGCTCCGCCAGCTCATCGGCCGGCACAATTCTGCTTCCCCAGATCTGGGTGGCCACCACCGCCCGGGGCCGGATACTCTCGCATACGGTCCGGATCATTTCCCGGTAGTTCTTATCGCTGACAGCGGAAAACAGCAGCGTAATCTCGTTGTCCCTGCGGAAATGGCAGGCGGTCTCCACGAATCTGCGGATGCCGTCCGCGTTGTGGGCTCCATCCACAATCACGCCCGGCAGAATGGTTTCCATTCTGCCTTCCCAGTGCGTCCGGCCAATTCCCCGGATCAGAGTTTCCACCGGAATTCCATGCTCCTTCCTGAGAAGTTCCATGGTAAAAAACGCCAGAGACGCATTCATCATCTGGTATGCCGCGATATACGGAATGGAAATGGTAACAGTATTATAATACCGGCAATGAAAGGAAAAATCAATGCCCTCTCTGGTATTGCTGACCATTTCGTACATGTCCTCCGTAAGCGCGTAGGCAGGACTTCCCAGCCGGGCGGCCCTTTTTTCGATCACCGCGGATGCCTCCGGCACATGGCCGTCATAGATCACCGGTACCTGAGGTTTGATGATTCCGGCCTTCTCACCGGCAATCTCGGGAATGGTATTCCCCAGATATTCCACATGGTCCAGACTGATGGAAGTAATGATGCAGGCCAGCGGGCGTTCCACCGTGTTGGTGGCATCCAGTCTTCCGCCCAGTCCCGTCTCCAGGACCAGATAATCCACCTGTGCCTCGGAAAAAATCACCATCCCCATCAGAAACAGGGTTTCAAAATAGCTGGGATGTTCCAGACCTTCCTGGCGTGCCTGCCGGATGATATCCATCACCCGGACAAACGCATCCAAAAATACCTGGTCGGAAACCATCTCCCCGTTGATTTTGAACCGCTCATTCACCTTCACCAGATGGGGCGAGGTAAACAGTCCCACCTTATATCCGCCTTCTCTCAGCATAGCGTCCAGATAGGCGCATACGCTGCCCTTTCCGTTGGTTCCCGCCACATGAATCACTTTCATCCTGTTCTGGGGATTACCCAGCCGTGCCAGAAGGGCACGGGTATGGTCCAGAGGATTTTTCTCTGTAAATTTCGGTATCTCTTCAATATAATCTGCTGCTTCTTTATAATTCAATTTCGTCACCACTTTGTCTCGCGTATTTGTCCGGAAGAAAGGATGAGGTCCGTACCGGCCTGCCCCCATATTTTCCGGCTCTTCTCCATTATATAATAGCCGGGAAACTTGTCCAGCCCCAAACGAATGTTTTTCACTGGCTTTTTTGGCAAATTGCGGGCTGTTTTTCCGTATTTCCCATGATTTTTGCGGCAAACGGGCAGAAATTTTCCTCTTCTGAGCGGAAAATACCGGCAGCGGACAGGGCCTCCCCTTGCGGGAATGTCTGCCCCGGTCCACTGCCGGTATCCGTCAGATCATTTGCTGTGCCGATGGACGGATTTCCGCTGCTTTTTAACAGCGACGCCGGAAATACCTGTCTTTCGTCTATTCCGCAGCGGCATCTGTTTCCGCGGGATCCGTGCCGTCCGCCTCCCCGGCGGCGTCCCCGGCGTTCTCGGCGTTCTCCGCGTTCGTTTCGCCGTCAGCGGTTTTGTCTGACGTATCCTTTCGCACTGCCGCGTCACTGTCCGCGGAATCCTCCTCGTCATCCCTGGGCGTCAAAAGCGCGGCCGGCACCAGCCGGGCCTCCGTCTCACCCTCGGCAGGATTGTAGTAATAATAGGAATCCTCTCTGGAAAGCACCCGCTTGGTGGAACTGTTGCTCTGGGTGGCGATATCCACCAGATCTCCGTCCTCCAGGGTTATGTTCTGCACCAGGAGCCGCTCCGGTCCCAGATATGTGGTTTCCGCCAGTTCCTTATTGACCTCCAGACGACTGGACGCCGTGAAGTTCTGTCCGTATACATAATAGCTGTCCGGTCCGTCCGGCACGATGGACTCCAGCACTGCCGGGTAGACTCCCAGCTGCATATCCGTTGCCTCAAAGGGATTGACACCGCCGTATACATAACGTTCTCCATACAGGATATCGTACTGCAGCGCCTGAAGATCCAGTTCATAATTTCTGGTTCCCTTACGCGTCTGATGGTAATTGAATACCGTCCCCTCATGGATATCCAGGCGGTCAAGCACCTCTGCCGCCATCTGGTAGGCCGCAATATTCTTATCCTGTTTTTCCATTTCGAAGTTGCTCCAGATCACATATTTGGTCTGGAACAGATAACGGTTCTTCATATCCTCCGCTTTCAGGTCCATGGTGGGAAGATGGTCGCCATACATCACCAGCACCACCCGTTCATCAAACTGAGAAAGGCGGTCCGTCAGATCCTTGATGAAATTATCCATCTCGTGCAGCTGATTTACATAATATTCCCACTGATAATTTTTCTCCTGGGACTGGGCCCCGGTTACCGTGATCTCGGGATCATCCAGCACCGGCTCCGTGGGATAGTCCCCGTGGCCCTGTACGGAAATCGTATACACATAATCGGGCTCCTCGGTGGATTCCATGGCCTTGAAAATCTCATCCGTAAGAATATGATCTTTTACCCATCCCATGGGCGTCGTATCACTGATGTCCGGCATGTATTCCTCTGAGGTATAAGTATCGAATCCCAGCTTGGAAAATACGGATTTTCTGGAATAGAAGTTCGCCTCATTGTTGTGGATGGCATGCGTCCCGTATCCCAGCCCTTTCAACACATACGCGGCGCTTTCACAGGTCTCATCCTTCAGCACCGTCTTATACGGATACTCACCGGCTCCGAAGTAGCGCAGACTCATACCCGTGATGGATTCAAATTCCGTGTTGGCAGTTCCGGCTCCCACGGCCGGCACCTTGTAATAGCCGGAAGAATATTCCTGGGAAAGCTTCCGGAATGTGGGGATGGGATCCTCGGAAAATTCCAGAAAATTGATTTCCGTGGGATCCATAAAGGTTTCCAGCTGCAAAAACAGGATATTCACATCCAGATTATCCTGGCTGGTCTCTTTGATCTTGCCCTCGCTGGCCACAATATCTTCCATCAGTTCCCTGGAATATCCATTGGGTTCGCTGATACCCGTATCAAAAATCGTGGTAGCCAGACAGTAGGGATAGCCATAATCCTGATAAGCGTAGGCAATATTGCCGAAATAATTGCTCAGCACCCGTTTATCCAGCGCCAGCTTTGTGGTCCCCGCAAAGGCCAGAATTCCCACCAGAATCAGCGGAATATTCAGCCAGTACCGGAGTTTTCCCTCATACTTTCCTGCCTTGAAAAACAGCCAGACCAGAAGAATCAGCAGCACCACAAAAGCCGCCACCACCAGTCCCACCTCCGCCGGGGACAGATACTTGTTCATCACTCCCAGCGCATCGGTGATCATTTTCAGATCCGGCCCGGTAAAGGGCGTCACCCGGTTTGCCAGAAGAAATCCGTTGACACAGCCCAGAAACAGCCAGAAAACCGCCACCATAATCCTGGCAAATACCCGATGTCTGAACAGCCAGACGATCAGGGAGGTTATGAAAATCAGAAAGGCGTTATACAGGAAGATCAGCGGACTTCCCGTCATATAGCCCCAGGCCTCCCACAGAGAATGTCTGGAGATGGCCTCAATCGCCAGATACAACAGACAACAGCCCAGAAACTGCAGCGGCACCGCCAGAAGATTCAGAATCCTCATGGTCTTTTTCTTGTCAATCACCTTCCAGAGGGGCGCAAAAAAACCGGAAGGCACATGCTTTTCTCTTTTTGGTTTCTTTTCCTTTTCCCTTTTCGTAATCAACTTCCCCAAATTGATTTTTTTCATATCGCTTCTCCAAACAGACCGCCCGGCCCTTGCCGGACCGTCATTTCCTTACCGCCGGAAGGGCGGGACGCTCAGTGTCCCGCCTGCCGGCCAAGCTGATCCAGTCTCTCCTTTACCTGCTCCATCATGCGGGTATACTTTTCCAGCTTTGCCTTTTCCTCGTCCACTTTGGACTGGGGCGCTTTGCTGATGAATTTTTCATTGCCAAGCATCCCGTTTACCCTGGCCAGCTCTTTGACAAGCCGCTGTTCTTCTTTTTTCAGGCGCTCCGTCTCTCTGGCGATATCCACCAGCTGCGCGAAGGGAATATAGATCACCGCCCGGGGTGTCACCGCGGAAACCGCATCCTCCCCGATACCGGTCTTATCCGCCTGCACCTTCACCTGGCTGGCGTATCCCAGAGTGGCAAAGAATACCTTTCCGTTTTCGAAAACCTCCCGTACCGCCGCGTCATCGGAAACTACATAAACTTCGGCTTTTCTGCTGGGGGGCACATCCATATCCTTGCGCAGGGCCCGGATGCCTCTCACCGCTTCTTTGATCATCTCCACACCGGCCTCTTCCGCCGGGAAATCTCTTTCCTCGGACCATACCGGCCAGGAAGCGATCATGATGGATTCCTCCTGGGGATTCAGGGTGCAGTAAATTTCCTCTGTCACGAAAGGCATGTAGGGATGCAGAAGCTTCAGGGCGTCCCCCAGCACCGTCTTCAGCGTCCACAGGGCTGCCGCTTTGGTGGTATCCTCTTCACTGTACAGACGGGGCTTCACCATCTCAATATACCAGTCGCAGAACTCCTCCCAGATGAAATCGTACACCTTCTGCACGGCGATTCCCAGCTCATATTTTTCCATGTTGTCGGTCACATCCCGCACCACGCCGTTGAGTCTGGAAAGGATCCAACGGTCCGCGTCGGTGAGCTGTGACAGCTCCATGGTTTCCGGCACCTGGGCTTTTTCCAGATTCATCATGATGAACCGGGAAGCATTCCATACCTTGTTGGCGAAATTCCGGCTGGACTCCACCCGCTCCCAGTAGAAACGCATATCGTTTCCGGGAGCATTTCCGGTGATCAGCGTCAGGCGCAGGGCATCCGCGCCGTATTTGTCAATCACTTCCAGAGGATCGATGCCGTTGCCCAGGGATTTGCTCATCTTTCTTCCCTGGGAATCCCGCACCAGTCCGTGAATCAGCACATGGTGGAAAGGTACCTGTCCGGTCTGCTCCAGAGCGGAGAACACCATACGGATGACCCAGAAGAAAATAATATCATAGCCGGTCACCAGCACATCGGTGGGATAGAAGTATTCCAGCTCCGGCGTCTTGTCCGGCCAGCCCAGCGTGGAGAAGGGCCACAGAGCGGAGGAGAACCAGGTATCCAGGGTATCCTCGTCCTGATGCAGATGGGTGCAGCCGCACTTCGGGCAGACATCCGGCATGCTGCGGGCCACCACCACTTCCCCGCACTCGTCGCAGTAGTAGGCGGGAATCCGGTGTCCCCACCACAGCTGACGGGAGATACACCAGTCACGGATATTTTCCAGCCAGTTCAGATACGTCTTGTCAAACCGCTCCGGCACAAAGGTAAGATCCCCGTCCTTCAACGCCTTGATGGCTTCTTTCGCCATCTCGTCCATCTTCACAAACCACTGCGGTTTGATCATGGGCTCCACGGTGGTCTTGCACCGGTCATGCGTTCCCACGCTGTGGGTGTGGGGAACCACCTTCACCAGCAGTCCCTGCTCCTTCAGATCCTCCACCATGGCCTTACGGGCTTCGTACCGGTCCATGCCGGCATATTTTCCGCCCAGTTCATTGATGGTGGCGTCATCGTTCAGGATATTGATCTCCGGCAGGTTGTGGCGTCTTCCCACCTCAAAGTCATTGGGGTCGTGAGCCGGGGTGATCTTCACGCAGCCGGTTCCGAACTCCATATCCACGTACTCATCCGCGATCACAGGAATTTCCCGGTCGGTCAGCGGCAGCTTCAGCATCTTTCCCACCAGATGACGGTACCGGTCATCCTCCGGATTTACCGCCACCGCGGTATCCCCCAGCAGCGTCTCCGGACGGGTGGTAGCAATCTCCACAAACTGTCCTTCTTCTCCCACCACCGGGTAATTAATATGCCAGAAGAAGCCTTCCTGATCCTCGTGAACCACCTCCGCGTCGGAGATGGAAGTCTGGCACACCGGACACCAGTTGATGATCCGGGAACCTTTGTAAATATAGCCTTTCTCATACAGGCGGATAAATACCTCCTGCACCGCTCTGGAGCAGCCCTCGTCCATGGTGAACCGCTCCCGCTCCCAGTCGGCGGAGGCGCCCAGTTTTTTCAGCTGGTTGATGATCTTTCCGCCGTACTCTTCTTTCCAGGCCCAGGCGTGTTTCAGAAACTCCTCCCGGCCGATTTCGTTTTTGTCAATGCCCTTGGATTTCAGTTTTTCAATAACCTTCACCTCGGTGGCGATGGCCGCATGATCGGTTCCCGGCTGCCACAGAGCCTCATACCCCTGCATCCGTTTGAACCGGATCAGGATATCCTGCATGGTCTCATCCAGCGCATGGCCCATGTGAAGCTGTCCGGTAACGTTTGGCGGCGGCATCACGATGGTAAACGGCTTCTTGTCCTTGTTTACTTTGGCATGGAAATAGCCTTTGTCCAGCCATTTCTGATACAGACGGTCTTCCAGTCCGCTGGGATCATACGTCTTTGCTAATTCTTTTTTCATGGCATCCTCCTGTTTTTGAAAAAATGTAACGGTTCGCCTTGCGGCTTCACAGCCGATTCCGGGAAAACAAAAACGCCCTCTGCACAGAAACCATGCAAAGGGCGAATGTCTCGCGGTACCACCTTCTCTTATATATGACAAATATCCGCGTCCCGGGAAACTCCTCCGGATCTCTCCCGCCCTTTCTCGCAGGTTCCGAAAGCCCTTCCCCCCGGCGGGCATTTTCACATATATCTCTCATCTGATAACGGGAATGACCCGGGAAAACTTACCTGCGCCTGGCGCCCTTCTGTTTTCCGGTTCAGAAGCTACCTTCCGTCTGTACCTTCCCAGACCGCCTTCCAGCCCGTGGGCGGCCCTCTCTGCCGGCGTTGCAGACGTACTCCTCTTCCTCATAACCTTTTTCCGATTATACTCATTCACTATAGTAGTGAATTTTTTATTTGTCAAGGAATTTTTTCTTAATTTTGCGCCCTCCTGTTACTATTCACAGCCGTTGCGCATGTGGGTGGGGCGGCTGTGAATAGTACCTTCGGGTTATTCGGTTCTCAGCGCCGTCACCGGATCGCTCTTGGCGGCCTTGCGCGACGGAATCAGTCCGCCCAGCAGCGTCAGCAGGACGCTGAGCAGAATAAGAATCAGTGCCGGGCGCACCGGGAGTACCGCGCTGATATCCGTGGTTCCCGCCAGATGATGAATCAGCATGTTGCCGGGAATCAGAATCAGAAGCGTCAGACCGATGCCGATCAGACCGGCGCAAAGGCCGATAATGAAAGTTTCCGCGTTAAATACCTGGGAAATATTTCCCTTGGAAGCACCGATGGCCCGGAGGATTCCGATCTCCTTCTTCCGCTCCAGCACACTGATATAGGTGATGACGCCGATCATGATGGAGGACACCACCAGGGAAATGGCCACAAAAGCGATCAGCACATAGCTGATGATATCAACGATATCCGTCACGGAGGACATCAGCGTACCCACCATATCCGTATAGGTGATGACCTGATCCTCTTTTCCCTCCGCTTCCATCCGGCTGTTGTAGTCATCCAGAATCCGGACCACCTGCTCCTTGCTCTCAAAATCCTTGGGATAAATGGAGATCTCCGATGGTTCATCAAAATCCACATATCCCAGAGACTGCAGATTTCCCTCATAGCTGGCATTCTGGGAAGAATTCATGGACATCAAAAGCTCCATCAGCTCCTCCGCGTCCATATTCATGGCAAAGGCATTCCTAAATTCCTCGGGATCAATGGTGAGCGCCTGCTGTATATTCTCTCCCACCTGCCGCATGGCCTGGGTCATGGCGTCCTGGATGCTGCCGGAAAGCTGACTCATGATCTGCTGCATCGCTCCGGTCACCTGGGTTTCCAGCACCTGGGTAAGACTGGCGCCGTAGGAGGTCATCATTTCCTGCATAAAGCTTTCGATGGAGGCGGAAATCTGCTGCTGAATAGCGTCGGTATCCACCATGGAAGCAATGCCTTCCGCCAACAGGCCGGAGGCTGTTTCCGTTCCAAGGTAATCGGCAAAATACTCTCCCATTTTTGAGGGATCCGGCAGGCCGTTGGAAGCCGCGTAGTTCTGATACCCGGCGGCGATGCCGGAAGCCAGACGCTCCAGCTGCTCCGGAGTAATTTCTTTCACATCACTCTTCTGGACAATCTGATTTCCCCATCTGGTGAGGATATCCTGTGCCCCGGCGGTGGACAGGTACTCCAGGAGATACTGATCAAACAGTTCCGAATCCGTATAACCGTTGGCCGCCGCATACGCCTCGAAACCGGTCAGCACTTCCTGAAACAGTCCTCTCAGATCATCGGCGGTCACATTCAGCGTGCCGTTTTCCGCTATGATGGCCATCACATTTTCACTGAGGACGGATTTGGCGTCGTCGGTTTTCAGGTAATTCATCAGGTCCTGCAGAAGATTGGAATAATCCGCCTGGGGATTTGCCGCGGCATACTCCTGATAACCCGCCAGCAGACCTCCCACCATGGTTTCCAGTTCTTCCCGGGAAACATTGATCCGGATGCTGCTCATCAGATCGTTAAGATTCAGCTGGGGCATCTGCGGGATGGACATGGGAATATCACTGAGATCCAGCATGCCGGACAGATCCAGCGAGCTGCCGCTGCCTGCCAGATCGGAAAAATCCAGGGACACGGAAATCCCGTCCGTCAGGGAATCCGGGTCGAAAGCAAAGGCATCCTGCAGCGCCTCTTCATCAATGGAAAACAGAGATTCCAGATCAAAATTGCTGCTCCCGGTCTCCTCCCCGAACTTCTCCCCGGTAAAAACGTTCACCGTGGAATCCGCCAGCTGGCTTTTGACAATCCTGCTGTCCGCGGCATAGTCGGCCACATGTTTTACCAGGGAGGCGGGATAACAGATCCCCGCGTTCAGCAAAGTCCCCTTGGCGTCCTCTGAAGGCTGCACAATCCCCACAATGGTCAGATCTTCCCCGTTTTCCACCAGCCGGCGCATATACGCATCGTCATCGGTTTTGTCCGTCCACACCTGATATTCGCTGTCATACTGGTAATAATCGCTGCTGTTTACCAGCTTGAAGGTGATCCCCAGAATATCCTCATAGGAATAGGAACCCATATCGCCCGGCGTGTCGATATCCTCCTCATTGATAAACTGCTGAACCATCTCGTCCAGTTCCAGAGCATCCCGCAGGCCCAGCGTATAGAGCATGAAATCACTGATGCTCCCGCCGGCGGTCAGCACCAGCACACATTCATTGTAATTTTCCGGCCAGCGGCCTGCCTTCACATCATACTGATCTTTGTACAGGCTGTCATTCTCCGGCATCTCGTAAAAGACGTCCGTTCCCATCATGGAGGACATCATGCTGCTGGAGCTGCTGGTGGAACCAAGGCCCAGCGCCTCAAAGGAACGGTCCGGGTTCACCTGGCGGACGCCGTCCTCCCCTTCCAGGCGGTAAATCTGCGGCACCGCATTGTAGGAATATTCCACCGCGTTGGTATACGCTTCCACCCCGCTGTCACCGCTGTCCAGATATTCTTTCAGCGAAGCGAGATCATTGGAATCCATGGTGGAAAACATGTCCGTCACCATCTGGATCACATTTATCTCTCCGTCCTCCTGATCCGCCCCTCCCTGATCCGCCGTGAGCATGGAAGAAAGATCCAGCCCCGTACTCTGAATCTGAAGGGGATATTCCGACAGCGTTTCCGACTCCACCGTTTCAATATAAGCATTCACCCCGGTGGAAAGAGCCAGAATCAGCGCGATTCCGATAATACCGATGGAACCCGCAAAAGCCGTCAGCAATGTCCTGGCTTTTTTGGTCCGCAGGTTGTTGAAGCTCAGGGACAGCGCTGTCAGAAAGGACATGGAGGATTTTCCCATATTCCGGTGCTCCGCTTCTCCTATGGTCTCCCCGGACAGCACCAGCGGGTCGCTGTCCGAGCGGATCTGCCCGTCCCGCAGATTTACAATCCGGGTGGCATACTGCCGCGCCAGTTCCGGGTTGTGGGTAACCATCACCACCAGCCGGTCCTTTGCCACCTCCTTCAAAAGCTCCATCACCTGGATGCTGGTGCTGCTGTCCAGCGCTCCCGTGGGCTCATCCGCCAGCACGATATCCGGATCATTCACCAGCGCCCGGGCAATGGCCACCCGCTGCATCTGACCGCCGGACATCTGATTGGGTTTTTTGTGAAGCTGATCCCCCAGCCCCACCTGGGTAAGAGCCTGGATGGCCCGCTGTCTCCGCTCACTCTTTCCGATGCCGGAAATGGTCAGCGCCAGTTCCACATTGGCCAGCACTGTCTGATGAGGAATCAGATTATAGCTCTGGAACACAAAACCGATGGTATGATTTCTGTAAGAATCCCAGTCCCGGTCCCGGTATTTTTTTGTGGAAATTCCGTTGATAATCAGTTCTCCGCTGTCATACCGGTCCAGACCACCGATAATATTCAGCAGCGTGGTTTTTCCCGACCCGCTGGGGCCCAGAATCGCCACAAATTCGTTGTCACGCAGATTCAGATCCACATGATCCAGCGCTTTCTGTACCAGACTGCCGGTCCGGTACTCCTTGCAAAGCTGCCTGATTTGAAGCATAGATTCACGTCTCCTTTTTGTCTCTTACGCAAGCTTTCTATTTCCATAAAAACGCATCCGGGTATCCCGCCGGTCCCAGAAGGATCCCTGGCAGGATACCCGGACAGACTGTGGCCATTATATCATAGTCCCGATGTCCGGTAAAGAATTGTAAAAAAAACCGTCGCTATTTTGTCTGTTCCGCTCCCATCTCCAGCAGAAATTCCATTTTCAGATGTTTCTCCTTCACCTGATACCGGTCTGCCAGCTTCGGACCGCAGCTGTTGGAGCCGCAGCCGGACATGGCGCCGTCCAGGCACAGAATCATGCAGGGGGACTCCTCCAGCTCGTAACAGTGGCCTTTTCGGGTCAGTTCTTCCTGGGAATACCGGGAGGCGTTGAAGCTGAAAGCCTTTCCGGCCCCGCCAACCCGCAGCCATCTGCCGTCCCCGCAGGACAGTTCCACATAGCCGCAGCCCCACCGGCTGCCGTTTTCCTGGGGTTTCAGATAGGGTTCATAAAGCTTCTCCACGGGCGCCCGGAATTTTCCCAGTCTGGCCGCCTGGTGTTTGTCGCAGTAGCTCTCCATGGGACCGTAACCCAGATATTCCGCCCGGTCATATTCTTTCGGAAGAAACAGCCGCAGGCCGAACCGGGGCAGGAAGGGCATCACCGTCTCCCGGTCGCCTTCCACCAGCACCCGGAGACTCCCATCCCCCGCAACCGTCCAGATGACAGTTCCCGTAAAGATGGGCTGTACCCAGGAAGCCGTCAGCTGCAGCTCCACCGTGATCTCCACGCCGCAGAGAGCGCCTCCGGCATTTCTTTCCTCTTTCAGACCGCAGGACAGCACCTTGGTCTGTATCCGATTGTACCCGGCCTTTTCCCATTCCGCGCGAATATTCCGGTCATTGTCCATGGGCGCCCGCCACAGATTCAGCCGCACCGGCTGATCCGTCACCAGCGCGCCGTCTCTGGCCAGACTGGTGAAGGTTCCCTCAAACCGGTCAAAAACATACCGGAAATCCTTTCCCGTGATCACGAAGAAATCCTCTGTCTTGCGGCAGTCCAGCACAGCCTCTTTGACCTTGGGCATTTTCCGGTAAGGGTCCGTCCCCTGCTTTCTGGAAAGGATCACCTGGTCTCTTCCGGCCTCATAGCCCTCCGGCGTCATCTCCAGTTCCCGGTTCTGCAGATACATCAGATTCAGCACCGCGTCGCCCTCAAAGCCCTGAAGGACACTTTCCGGCAGCGAAAATACGGCTGTCTCATGGGGACGGATCTCCGGTCTCTCAAAAAATCCCCAGTCCTTTTTCTCCCCATCCACTTCCAGTTCCCAGCAGATATCGTACAGTTCCCCGGTGGAGAGAAAGTCCAGCATATTTTCCAGGGTCACACATCCCTTTTCTCCGTCCCAGCCTGCCGGCCGCACCGGACGGGCCACATTTTTGAATTCCAGAAGCCCCGTATGCGGCCGCCGGTCCGGATATACCAGACCGTCCATACAGAAATTGCCATCGTCAAACTCCTCGCCGAAATCGCCGCCGTAGGCGAATTTGTCCCGGCCATCCGGCGTTTTTCCCATATAGACAGAGTGATCGCACCATTCCCAGACGAAACCGCCCGCATAGCCGTCATACTGATACATTCTGGAGAAATAGTCCTCCAGATCCCCCGGCCCGTTTCCCATGGCATGGCTGTACTCCACCATCACCAGCGGTTTCTTTCCCTTCTGGGCGCAGAACCAGTCCACAAACTCCGGCGCCGCGTACATCCGGCTGTACACATCCAGGCAGCTGACGTCGTTGGGCTTCCCGTCCTTTAACCAGATGGCATTTTCATAGTTGAGGATCCGGGAGGGGTCGAAGGCTTTCACCCATCTGGCCGCCTCTTCCATACAGATTCCGTAGCCACATTCGTTTCCCAAAGACCAGGAAATCACGCAGCCGTGATTCCGGTCCCGGTACACCATCCCCTGCACCCGGTCCACCACCGATTTGACAAACCGGGGATCCTGCATGGCCACGCCGTAGGAGATATCCTCCTGAAATTCCGCGTACCGGTCCTCCGCGCCTCCGCCTCCGTACAGATCCAGACAGCCATTGGACTCCACGTCCGCCTCGTCCATCACATAAAAGCCCAGCCGGTCACATTCATCCAGCGTCCAGGGCGCGTTGGGATAATGGCTGGTGCGGATGGCATTGATATTGTGCTCCTTCATCAGCTGCAGATCTCTCCGGTACTGTCCGCGGGAAATCACCGACCCGGTGAAGGGATCGCTGTCATGGCGGTTGACCCCCTTCAACTTAAATTTCTTTCCGTTCAGCAGCAGCACATTGCCCCGGGCCTCCACTTTCCGAATGGCCACCTGCTGACAGATATACTCTCCCTCGCACTCCATCATCAGGTAATAGAGGTTTGGCTGTTCCGCATTCCACAGCCGGGGACAGTCGATGACAAACTCTGCCGTCTGCCGGTGGCCGCAGACCGCCTCCGCGATACTGCCTTCCCCTTTTTCATCAAGAAGCCGCACCACCGCTTCGCCGCTGCCCGCCAGCTCCATGTCCACCTTCACCACTGCCCTGGAAAAATCCTCCGAAAGATCCGTGGTCACCGTAAAATCCCGGATATGATTTTCCGGTCTGGCCAGCAGATACACATCCCGGAAAATACCGGACCAGCGCAGTTTATCCTGATCCTCCAGATAAGTGCCGTCGCACCATTTCAGCACGATCACCGTCAGCCGGTTCTTTCCCGGAAGCAGTTTGTCGGTCACATCAAACTCCGACATATTGTGGGATACCTGGCTGTAGCCGGTCCACTGACCGTTCACCCACACATAAAAGCAGGAATCCACCCCTTCAAAGTTCAGATACGCCCGCTCGTTTTGTTTCTTTTCCCAGAAAAATTCTTTCACATACACGCCCGCGGGATTCCGGTCCGGCACATAGGGCGGATTGTAGGGAATCGGATACCTGCAGTCGCTGTACTGGTTGGCATCATACCCCTGAAACTGCCAGCAGCCCGGCACCGTAACCGTATCCATGTCCCCGGTATCCCAGTCTGCTCCCACACAGGCCGCAGGAACTTTATGTAAACTTTCATACCAGGCAAACTTCCAGTCGTCACCGTTCAGCATCAGGGCCCGGCTGCTGCATGTCATATCCAGAAGCTGCGCCTCGGAGGCATTGCCGCAGGGCACATAATAGGCCCGGTACGGCTCTGTCCCCACATGAAGTATCTCCAGATTTTCATAATACGTTTCCAGTTTCATCACCCAAACCTCCTGTCTCAGAATTTTGCGCCCCCGGACGGCAGGCATCCTGTTGTCCGCAGGCAATGGCTTCTGTTATTTCATACAAAGAAAAGCCCGCCCTGCGAACTTTTCTCTGTCATACGTCAGATAGAATATACGCTCCGCACCCGAAGATTCTTAAGCGATACCTTATCGGCATTCTGCACTTTCACCCGTTTTTCTCCGCCGTTCATATCGAAATAGTTGTCAGACAGAATCAGATTCTCTTCCTCGTTGAGAATTTCCACACTCTTGGCGTAGGCGTCCGCCGTCACCACGATTTCATCCCCTTCCACCCGGCAGGTCAGCTTCGGATCCTGATACCGGAAATACTTGGGATAGGAGAAGATCACCGTTCCCTCGGAAATACAGCAGTCTGCCTCCCAGGCCTCATAGCTGACATACTCTGTGAAATAATCCAGCGAATCAAACACCACCTTGTCCAGCCACACGCTGGAAAGAGCGGGAACCTGCACCGTCTCCTGATGCTCCTCGATGACGGAGGCATCCGCCCTGCGGCGGGCCCATTTCACCAGAAGGGTTCTGTCTTTCAGGGTTTCGTTGGTGACATTGAGCCGGATGGATTTTTCAAATTCAAAATGCTCCCGGTTCATATCCGCTTCCGCCGACATCCATCCCTGCTCCTCGCAGGAAATCATCACCGGCGCGAAGAATCTTCTGGCGTAGTAATGCAGCGCCTTCCACCGGCCGCAGTAATCGATGGAAGCCCAGGAAGCCACCGGCCAGCAGTCGTTCAGCTGCCAGTACACGGCGCCCATACATCTGCCCCGGTTTCTCCGGAAATGCTCCACCCCGTATTTGATGGCCTCTGCCTGCAGAAGCTGAGAAGCGTACAGCAGGTCGCTGAAATTCTCCGGATACCGGTAAGTCTGCTGCAGATAATTTAAGATCTTTCCGTTGGCTCCCGCGTTTCTCTGGTGTTTCTCCATCACATAGGAGAAAATATTCCAGTCTTTCGGATCATCCGTGAAGGTCTGAATGGTACGCAGCGACGGGAAAGACTGGAAGCCGAACTCGGATACATACCGGAAGAAGTATTTCCGATATTCGGAGAAGGGCTTGTTCCCGTGCCATACCTGCCAGTAATGCACATCGCCCCGGTTGGGATCCTGGGGCTCATCAAAGGAACCTCCCGAGGAGGGGCTGGCCGGCCAGTAGAAGGTGTCAGGATCGTATTTTGCCAGCATTTCGGGAATAATCCGCTCAAACATGAACAGATAATCCCGCACCTCGCTGGGTTTGGACACCCAGTTTCCTTCTTTTACAAATTCTTCCATCTCATTGTTGCCGCACCACAGACCCAGAGAAGCGTGGTGACGGATTCTCTTGATGTTGTCCCGGAACTCCTCCCGGATATTTTCCTCAAATTGCGGTGTCAGTTCATACACCGCGCAGGCGAACATGAAGTCCTCCCACACCATCAGTCCCAGTTCATCGCAGGCGTCAAAAAACCAGTCCTCCGGATAGTAACCGCCGCCCCACACGCGAACCACGTTAAAGTTGGCTTCCTTGCACTGTAAAAGCAGTTCTCTGGTGCGCTCCCGGTTCACCCGGCCCAGCAGATGATCCTCGGGAATATAGTCGGCGCCCATGGCAAAAATGCATTTCCCGTTCACCTGATGGGCGAAGGAAGATCCCCACTGATCTTTTTCAATGTGCATGGTCATGGTGCGAAGGCCGATCCGCCGCTCCCATACGTCCGCCGGTTCTCCGTTCAGATACAGCTGCACCCGCATCCGGTACAGGGGCTGCTCTCCCACGCCGTTGGGCCACCACAGCTGCGGATGCTTTATGGTGATCTTTTCCGGGGAATCCGAAGCAAAAATCTCGGTGCCGTCGGGGGCTGTCACGGTGACGTCATAGGAAACCGAAATGTCCCCGCCCTCTTTCTTCGCGGTGGCTGCAGGAATCTCCGTCCTGAGATTTTCCGCCGGATTCCAGGTCACCTCCAGGTGCAGATCCACCTGATCCTCCTGATGCTCCTGATGAATCCGCACGCCATCCAGCCGTCCCGTCTTCACCGCCAGCAGCGATACCGGCCGGTAGATGCCCGCATCCGGAAGGTGTGCGCCCCAGTCCCACCCAAACATACAGTGAGCTTTCCGGATATGTACAAAACCGTCCATGGCGTCCTCGCTGCCGCGGGTGGGGCATTTTTCAAACTCCTGGCGGATATACGCCAGGGGCGAATGGAAATAAACCCGCAGGGTATTCTCACCTGCCTGAATGGCCTCTGTCACATCATATTCCCAGATCCGGTGCATATTTTTTGCCGAACCCACCAGCTGTTCATTTACATAAATATCCGCAATGGTATCCAGTCCCATAAACTGCAGCCAGATCCTCTCACCGGCCTCGCTGCGCTCCCAGGAGAAAACCGTCTCATACTCATAATCCTTCTCCATCAGCGGCAGCGCCTTGTTCTCGTTGTCTTTCCAGTAAGGATCCTCCATTTTCCCGTTTCTCAGAAGATCCGTATAGACCGTTCCCGGCACCTTCGCCTCCAGCCAGTCCCCGCCGGCCTCTCTCATCTTCCAGTTTTCCTGCAATGTCTGCGTGTACATGTTGTTTACCTCCCATATATATTTTCAGGCAACCCGGCTCCAGAGCCGGACTGCCGGTTGTTCCTGTTTTCCTGACCACAGAAGGCCGCAAAGCGTGTTTCTGTGAAATTATAATGCATCCTCCCGGGAAATTTTTCGATAGCATTCCCAGGCTTCCTCTTCCGGCAGTTCAAAACACTCTGCCAGAAAAGATATGATATCTGCTTCCTTCTGTCCTTTTTTCCGCTGCACCCGTATCACGGAACGCAGAAGCCGCTCTCTTTCCTCAGCCACGCCATCTTCCCAACCGTCTTCCCAGCTCTCCTTTTTCTCCGCCCGAATATGCGCTTCCCGGTCATATTCCGTCAATATCACGCTCTTCACCTCCGCTCTGTGCTTCCGCAAAAAATCCGCCAGAATTCCCCTGCGAATACATTCTTTTACCGCTTCATCCACTGCCTGTTCCCGGGGAATTCCCCCGATATTCAGATGATTCCGCACGGTATCGACAAGTACAGCATACTCGTACAGAGTGCGGCACTGCTTCATGATCCTGCTGTTATGTCCCGCATTGATATTCAGCATCACCGCCGTACATTCCAGGCAGGCTTCTTCCGACTGCCCAAATGCGTCCGACAGCCGCAGGATCTGACGGTCCGGCTCCTCATTTGTGCCGTTATACAGTACAAGATACCGGGGAACCGGAAGACGAATCTGCTTTTCTGAGAAAATATTCAGTCCCCTCCGGTTCACATACCCCTGATAAACCTGCGAAAAATAAAATACTCCACGCAATGGCATATTGGGGTTCCGCGTACTCTGCGCCTCATACAGATTTAACCGGCAGTCAATGAGAAATGCCAGATCATTTTTTATTCCCACATAAATGGCATCCTCGATGGTCATGATTTCCAAAGCCGAAGGATCTTTATATGCCGTCTGGTTGACCGCATTGTAAAGACTCAGCAGGGCTTCCCGGCCACTGAACAGCATACGAAACAGGCTGTCCTTATATTTGCGGTTTACATAAGAATGATTCCCTGCAGATTTTTTCTTTGCATTCTGCTGCTTTTTCTTTTTGCCCATAGCGTCTCCTTTCCCCTGGCCGCCGGGCGGCGGCTGACAGAAAAACCTGATTTGCTGACGGGCAATCCTAATTGAAGTATAGCAAAAACAGCCAGTCAGTACAACGTCCGGCCCTTCTATTTTCACAATTTTTTTAGTAATGGGATATCTTCCGGCGAATGCCGGAACAATTTGAAATGTATGGTCAGTATAACAGAACTTTCGGGCAATTACAAGAGCAATTCCCACCGGAATCTTCAAATCGAAGGAACGGCCAACAAACCGCAAGGCTAAAACACATGAGCCGGAGGACACATGCCCCTCCGGCTCACTTTCAGCAGGGTCACAGGACCCGCTGTGTATCTTTTTCTGTTATCTGCTCATATTCTCCGATTCTGTCAGAACACCAGCCGCAGTGTCCGGATCTCATAAGGTTTCATGGCAACCTGTACCTGATTTCCTTCCGCATCCAGCTGTTCTTCCTTATTCTCCAGCATATCGCAGCTCCACACCTGTGCCGGCGTCTCGCCGAAGGTGAGGGTGGCTGTGGGACGGCGGTTGAAGCACTCATACAGGCGGACGATCACATCGCTGCCTTCCTCGGCTTTCTTCACCACTTCCACCACCACATTATCGCTGTCGCAGGTAACATAAGAGAAGGTCTCCGGCTGCGTACCGCCCTCATTCTCTTTCACCACGGCGGTGAGCGGATTATTAATCTGATATGCTTCTTTTACCGTGCCTGCCTCTCTCCAGTTTCCGCTGTGGGGATAGATGGAGTAGGTAAATTCATGATGCTCCTTATCTGCCTCCGGGTTGGGATAAACGGCGGATTTCAGCATGGAAAGTCCGATTACACCGTCCCGGACACTGGCGCCGTATTTGCAGTCGTTGAGCACGCTGACGCCGTAGCCGTCCTCGGAAACATCCAGCCATTTATGATGGCAGACCTCGAACTTGGCCATATCCCAGGAGGTATTCTCATGAGTGGGCCGTTTCACGTTGCCGTACTGGATTTCAAAGGTGGCTTCATCCGTGTGCACATCCACCGGGAAGTAATCTTTCAGGAAAATCTGATGTTCCTTCCAGTCCACCGCATTGCGGATATCAATTCTGGGGATATCACTGTAAATGCTGATATACTGCACAATCTCCGAATCCAGATAGTGGCGTGTCAGTTTCACGGTGCCTCTCACCGGTCCGTTTTCCACCACCTGGATGGCGTCCAGATCCGTGATCTCCCAGGATTTTTCCGTATAATAATGGTTCACATCCCAGGCATCATAATTGTGTGGGCGATCCTCGTAGCTTACAATGGCATTTCCCTTCTGTCCGGGTTTGAGCACCTCTCTGCCGGCCCGTTTATCAAACATCCGGTCAAACTGTCCGTTTTCATCGAAGGTCAGCAGGAAGAAATCATTCTCCATCTTCTCTTCGCTGACCGTCATGGAACCGGTGTCATCCGTCTTCTCATCCGCCAGGCGGAAGCTCTTGTAACCTTTTGCCGGAACGCCGGAAGCCGTAAAGATCCAGCGGCCGCAGTCGGCTTTCTGTACCGGAATCCTGCTGTCGCCGTCATAGACGGCCGGATGTTCCATTCCCGCGGGAGCGGCAAAGCTCACCACATCGCAGGCAGCGGCGCTGTTGGGGTTAAACACCACCAGCGTACCGGCCGGCGCATTGACGGAAGCAGCCAGATGGCCCAGTGCTTCTCCTGTTACTTTCCGGCTTTCACCCAGAATTTTCTCATATTCCGCTTTGGAGTCCTCATAAACCTCCTTGATGGAAGATCCCGGCAGAATATCATGGAACTGATTTCTCAGGATGGTCTCCCAGCCTACCCGCAGGCTCTCCTCCGGGTAGGCTGCGCCGTTTAAGCGGCTGTCCAGAAGGGCGTACATTTCCTCATTCTGATAGGCGAACTCCGATTTCCGGTTGTATTTTTTGTTTCTGGCCATGGAAGTATAGGTTCCTCTGTGGTACTCCAGATACAGTTCCCCCACCCACAGGGGCAGGTACTTATTTCCTTTTACATGTTTCTCCAGGGTATGGAAAAACTCCCGGGAGGTACTCATTTTTGTGCGGGGACTTCCCGGAATCCCTTTTCCGATACGGCGCTGATTTTCCAGCATATCTCTGGTGGGACCGCCGCCTCCGTCTCCGAAGCCGAAGCAGCAGAGGATCTCATTGTTGAGGTACTTCTGGCTGTAGCGGGCCCAGCCGCCCAGCATCTGCGAAGGATTGATATAACCGTTGTAAGTGGTGAAATGCTCCGTCTCCGTACCGCCGTCCACTGCCGCTTTATTGTAATCTCTGGTGGGAACAAAATGAGTCAGCACCCGGGTGCCGTCGATGCCCTCCCACAGGAAGGTGTCATAAGGCATCTTGTTAAACTCGTTCCAGCTGATTTTGGTGGTCATGAAATAGTGAACGCCGCATTTTTCCATAATCTGTGGCAGCGCCGCGGAATATCCGAACACATCCGGCAGCCACAGAATCTCATTATCCACGCCGAACTCCTCCCGGAAAAACCGCTTACCGTAAATGAACTGCCGAACCAGGGATTCTCCGGAGGCCAGGTTACAGTCCGCCTCCACGAACATACCGCCTTCGGGCTCCCATCTGCCCTCTTTCACCCGCTCTTTGATCTCCTCATAGACCTGGGGCGCGTTTTTCTTCACATACTTGTACAGCTGAGGCTGGCTGGACATGAAAATATATTCCGGATACTGGCGCATCAGCTCCAGAACCGTGGAGAAACTGCGGACTGCCTTATCCTCCGTCACCCGCAGCGTCCACAGCCACGCACAGTCGATATGGGTGTGTCCCACACAGTAAATCTCCGGCTGTCCATGCTCCCCACAGTATTTGTCATAAAACTCCCGGGTAATATAGTCCTGGGCCCGTGCCAGGCTCTCATAATACTCCGGGGATCCCTCTCTGCGCATGTCCAGCAGATTCAGGGATTCGTTCACCGCCTTCAGGATCGTCAGATACGCCTGGCTGTCCTCCTTCAGAAGTTTCGCGGTCTGGTAGGGAACATTCAGATCATAGAAATACTTCTCCGTCACCCGGTCCAGAACCCGCAGGCAGGCGTCCAGCCGCAGAGAAAAGTTCTGGTCACCGGTAAACGCGGACAGAATGATACGGTAAGTATCTCCGCCTCTGGCATTTTCCGCCAGAATCACTTCCCGGTGGTTCACGTCCAGCCCCTGCACCAGCCTGCCATTCACATAGATGGTAAACTGGGGATTGGTGGCGTCCCATTCGCCCTCCCGTCCGGTGGTCAGCTGAAATACCACGCATTTTCCGGTAAACTCCTCCGGAATCGTCACCGTGGTCTCAAACCAGTAATACTCTCTGTGTCCGCCCCAGATCTGCTCTCTGGAAAAATCCGCCCACCCGGCGGTATCCAGATGTTCCACATCCTGAAATTTCTCGTCTGTGCGGATCATTTTCCAGGATTCCACAGGAACCTGTGCCGGATAAATCTGCGCTTCCAGATACTCCAGCATTTTTCCGACTCTTTCTCGGATCTGAATCATACTCGGATTCCTCCTTTTTCAGTAAATATTTCTTCAGCCTTTCCGGCATGAATTCAAAAGTACGGTAAAATGATATACTCCGCCCGCCGTATGGCAGGCCGCCCGTTCTCCGCCTCTGCGGAAAAAAGAGGAGTCTCCCTCCCGTGCGCTGCACGTTGAAAGACTCCTCGTAAATACATTCCGACTGAAATCAGCCCTTTGCGGCACCTGCCATGGTAAATCCTTTGGACATATAGTTCTGAGACAGTATGTACAGCAGGATGGATGGCAGCGCGTAAATCACGGAGAAAGCCGCCAGCGGTCCATAGGCAATGGAACCGTGCATTCCGAAGAACTGATACAGCATAACAGCCGCCGGCATCTTCTCCGGTGTACTGATCAGGATATAGGGAACGAAGAAGTTACCCCAGCTTCCGGAGAAGGTGTAAATGAATACCACACAGATTCCCGGGAACATCAGGGGAGCTACAATCTTCATGATGGACTGCATAGTGGTTGCTCCGTCCACCCAGGCAGCCTCTTCCAGTTCCACCGGCACACCATCCATAAAGTTCTTCATCAGCCAGATTCCATAAGGCAGAGAAGAAGCGGACAGGTAAAGGATAACACCGGGGATACTGTCCAGCAGCCCGATGTTCAGGAACATCTTATAAACCGGCACGATCACGGCGATCATCGGCAGAGATGTCATGAACAGAATTACATACATAAATCCTTTTTTATAGCTCAGATTGTATCTTGACAGCGGATAAGCCGCCAGTCCGGATACCAGCACCACGATCAGAGACTGTACCAGAGAGATCACAAGACCGATACCAAATCCTCTCAGGTCATCGGAACTGGTCAGCACACCGATGTAGTTGCTGAGTGTCCATGTCTCCGGCCATTTCAATGCCTGGTTAGCGTTCAAGTCAAAAGACGCCACCACCAGCCAGATCAGCGGAAGGATGAACACGATGCCGATAATGGCCAGAATGATATAATGAATTGCATTAACTGTTTTTTCACCCATATTCTTTTCCTCCTTCCTAATTTTCCGGTTTCATAACTCTCGTGTAGATTACGCTACAGATTGCCCCGATAACAAGGATCAGCATACCGATGGCAGTTCCCTGACCCAACTGGAAGTTTTTCATACCCTGATTGTACATGTAGATGGGCAGTGTGGTGGTTGCCGTTCCGGGGCCGCCGCCTGTCAGAGCCCAGATCAGACCAAATACACCCAATGTAGACAGAGTATTCAGCATGGTATTGGTTGCAATAGTATCTTTGATACAGGGAACCACAATGCGGATCAGCGTCTGAATTCTGTTGGCGCCGTCCACCCGGGCTGCTTCCTCAATATCAGCAGATACATTATCCAGCGCGGACTGGAAGTTCATCATGGAAAAAGCAGTTCCATGCCATACGTTGGCAATAATAACTGTCAGCATGGGATGACCGTAGATAAAGTCAATCCCCGGCAGATGAATGGCTTCAAGAATCATATTCACAGTACCGGAAACATCAAAGAATGCCATACAGCACATGGAAACCACGATCTCAGGCATAACCCATCCGGCCAAAATACAGGGACCCAGGACACTGCGGAATGCTTTCGCCTTTCCTCTCATCAGATAGGCCAGCAGGAAACCAAGCACACTCTGGCCCAGAAGGCTTCCAATCAGGAAAACAACCGTATTCTTGATGGCTGTCAATGTTGTGGGGTCTGTAAACATACTGATGTAATTATCAAGTCCCACAAACTGAAAATTCTGTGCTGCAGATCCGGTCAGTGCCATGTTGGTAAAAGAAAAATACACTGTTAAGAAAATCGGAACCAGAAAAAAGCCGAAAAGCAAAATCACGGCAGGAAGAAGCAGAACCGATTTTTTCATATCCTCACGGAAAACCGCCATCTTACCAACTTTTTTCGATGCAGGTTTCGCCATGTCTTTCCCTCCTTTGGATAAAATACTTCAACAAGAAACGACGGCGGCGCTTTCTTCAAGTCCGCACCGCCGCCTCTTAGTAACTGATGCCTTACATAATTAGCATTTTATAATTTACTGTTCTACCACGTTATCCTCGCCTACGGAACGGGCCACGCTGGTAGCATACTGATTCATTGCATCTTCCGGACTGGCTCCAGATACTACAGACTCAACCATCTGCTGGATAGAAGTAGATACGGTAGAGTACTGATCATTCTGTGGTCTGAACTCAGCGGTCTCCAGGAACTGTGTTGCCACATCCATCAGCGGACGGGAAGCATAATCCTCATCCTCAGCGGTATCCGTTCTAACTGCGATATTTCCGGCCTGCATGATGTATGTCTTATAATATTCAGGCTGCATCATATGCTGGATGAAATCATAGGTCAGATCTTTATTGTCTGAATTTTCCGGAATGGAGTAAGCCCAACCACCTGCAAGAGTGATGGTTCCGGGATCCTGTCCCTCGCTGGTGGGCATAGCCGCCAGTCCAAGAACGTCTTCGTATCCATCCCACGGAGCGGCTCCTGTTTCACTATAGTTACCAAGAATCCAGCTTCCATCCAGAGAGATTGCCAGTTTACCTTCCGGCAGATACTCTCTCGCAGAGGTGTTGCCTGCCTGTCCGTTCAGTACCAGAGACAGAGACGGGCCATATCCGTTGGTATAAATATCAGACAGGAACTGCAGAGAATCCTGAATGCCCTGGCTCTTTACGATCCATTTTCCATCATCGGTGATCAGTCTCTCGCCGGTTCCGTACAGCAGCATCTCATAAGTCTGCATGGAGGTTGCCTCACCGGTAGCCACACCGGAGTTGCACCAGAAGGGAACCACATCCGGGCAATTCTCTTTCACTGCAGCGCAGGCATCCAGAATATCCTGCCAGCTGGTGGGCTGCCAATCCTCGCCCTCGGCGATGACTCCGGCCTGTGCCAGGATATCCCTGTTATAAAACAGTCCACGGGTATCTGTACAGTACGGAATACCATATACGGATCCATCCGGTCCGGTAACCATGGTTACCATGGAATCATAATACATTCCATTGTTCCAGTCTTCATAATCTGCCACATAATCGTCAAGGTTGGTCAGATAACCGGCTGCGATATCGTTGGGCATCTGGAAGGTATCCTCGCAAACTAGATCCGGGCAGGTTCCCGGGTCAGCCAGCTGCAGAGCAACCTTTGTGAAGTAATCACCTTCCTGAGCGGTAATTGGAGCGAACTCCAGTTCCACCTGATCCTTTTTGTCCCAGGTTTCATATGCCGCCTGCATCTGCTGATAGTTGGCGTTCAATTCAATATCGGTTCCGTCATCACGCCAGCAAATGGTGATTTTCGATTTTTCTCCCGAAGAAGCATCCGCGTCCTCTCCGCCGCTTTCTTCCGTGGAAGCCTCGCCGCTCTCAGCAGAAGCATCTCCGCCTTCGGAAGAACCGCCGTCTGAGGATCCGCCGCCGCAGGCTGTCATACCAACCAGCATGGCGGATGCCATCAGGATACTCAGAATCTGTTTTCTTTTCATGTTCATCTCTCCTTTTCTTTCCGCTTAAGATATACATAGGATATCAGATTTTCTGCCGGAGAAATATTCCAAATTTTTAAGATAGGGTGAAATTTTTGAACATTTTATGAACGATTTTCTAACACAGATTGAACAAATTACCCAAAAAAAGTTTCCGGACATTATTTCTGTTCCGGAAACTTCGTGATATTGCTCGATTTATTGTGGCAAAAAAGCGAAAGCCTGAACTGTTTTAACGTCTATTCTTCCAGAATCGCCACCCGAACCTGATCCTGCATCCGGACAGCCACATCTTCCACATCCACGTTTGTCCGCAGAAGATCTATCATGCCATCGCTGATGCTGCCGGATATCTGATACCAGGTACTGTAAGGTTCCATGGCTCTGTTATCCATCTGGAACCGGGGCTCCAGACTTTCCGTACCGCACCAGCTGGTCTCCTCCGGTTCATAATCATACTCCGTATAAACCGGATAGGTTTCCAGCGCATCCGCCAGCTGCCGGGATACTTCCGGAGTACACAGATAATTAAGGAAACCCAGAGCGTCCGGATCGGCATTTCTTGCCATTCCTATATTTTCCCCCATCAGGAAAAGGCTCCCTGCCGTATCCGAAGGCAGCGCGGCAATTCCCACATCAAAGCTGACATCCGCATCCCGGATCACCGTCCCCATGCTGAGCCGGTTGGCCATCATAATCAGATTTCCGTCAGAAAACATGCCGGCCAGATCCTTATCCGACAGATTGATGGTATTGTCCGGCAGAAGCCCCCGGTTCCACATCTCCGAAAGGATCTCCATGACATTCAGTCCCGCCTCTCCATTGATACTGTATACATTTCCTCCCGAGGAATACAGCATCAGCAGAAAAAATTCCGCCATTTCCTCCGTTCTCTTGGCCGGAAACGCCATACTGTAACGTCCCATCTGCCGCATGCCGGTTCCCGTATCCAGCAGTTCTTCCCAGGTCCGCGGCACCTGAACGCCTGCTTCCTCCAGAAGATCCTTCCGGTAAAACAGCACATACGGATCGCAGGTAAGGGGAACGCCATAATATCTTCCGTTACTGAGGGTGCTGGCCCACATCTTCTGATAGGCCAGATGGTTCCTCCATTCCTCCGTCACATGGATCTCCTGCAGAAGCCCCATATCAATCAGCGCAGGCATCATCATCTGGTCACAGATCACCAGGTCCACGTCCTCTTCCCGCTCCACCCGAAGGCAGACTTCCTCCCGGAAGCTCTCCCTGGAAACGAAATCAAATACCACCGAAACATTCTCATGACTTTCCTCATATTCCCCGGCTATCCGGACCAATGCCTCCTGATGCGCAGGCACCTCGCTGGAGGAAATGACGGTGATCTCCCTGGGTTCTTCCTCTTCCTGGCCGCCATTGTCTACGCTGCTTCTCTCTGTCCACAAATTCGCCAGAAGCGCCGCGATCACCAGCAGCACCACGCCTATGGCTCCTGCCAGGGCTGTCCGGACCTTCATCTCTCATGCTCCTTTTTATAAACGGAGGGCGTCACGCCGCAGAGCTTTTTGAATACGGTAACGAAGTATTTCTGGTCATGGAATCCCACCATCTCCGCCACCTCATATACTTTGTATTTTCCCGTATCCAGCAGCCGTTTGGCCGCGCTGACCCGGAAATTCTGAAGAAAATGCGAAAAATTGATTCCCATTTCCCGGTAAAACAGCTTGCTCAAATGCTCCTGGGAAATTCCACATACCGAAGCCGTGTCCGCCAATCCGATATCGCCCGCGTAATTCTCCCTGATATAAGCCAGCGCCGTCAGCACAAGACTGTTCTCCGTGACTTTTCCGGCCTCTTCCCCTTCCAGCGCCTGGTCGCTGATGATGTCCAGAATCTTCTCAAATTGATCCGCTGCTTCCTGACTGGACATGGCATTGGTGATCTGGGTGATAATGCTGAGAAGTCCCCATTCCCGCTCTGCGTTTTCATGAAATTCGGATATCAGTTTTAAAATTCCCGCCGCAAAACGAAGGGTATATTCTTTGATGCAGGCCTCCGTGGCATTTCCAAGGATTACGGTATGGATGAATTCCTGCCCGGTCTCCTTCACCTTCTCCCCGTTTCCTTCCCGGAGGAACCGGATCATCCGGTTTTCCAGCCGTTCCGGATACTCCAGCTTCTCATAGGTCAGTTTTTCCACCTGCTCCTCGTCCAGCAGCATTTCATCCGGACAGGAAAATCCCCTGTCAAACAGCTGTCTCAGTTCTGCCAGTTTCTCATCAATATCCTTCAGGCCCCAGATTTCCACACAGCTGCAGCGACAGCGCCATTCCTCCTGGAGTTTTTTCAGAATCCTGGTTTCAAATACGGTGTACAGATGGCTGTTACGCCCGGTGTCCGTCAGCAGTACCAGATAATCGCTTCCCCGTCCCAGGACCAGAATATAGTAGCCCTCCATACACATGGTTTCCAGAAGCTCCCGGGTCTTTTCCGCCATCTCATTGGCCACTCCCGCCAGATCGCTGCCGGGATGGATATAAAACATGGTGGATTTCACCCGCCCATTGATCTGAAGCTCTTCGGAAAGTATGGGGTACAGACTGGTTCGTTTTTCCTGATCCCCGCAGATATAGGACCACAGCATCTGCTCCGGCAGCATCCGCTCCGCTTTTTTCTGTTCCAGCCGGGCCTCCGCCTGTTCCAGAGCCGCCAGAAAATCATCCAAAGACAGGGGTTTCATCACATACTCCGCCACACCCAGCCGCAGCGCCTGCCGGGCGTACTCAAACTCCGAATAACCGGTAAGCACCACCGCCTGCACATCAATGTGACGTTTTTTCACCTCTTCCAGCATATCCAAGCCGTTCATCCTGGGCATACGGACATCGGTGATCACCAGATGCGGACGATGTTTTTCAATCATCTCCAAACCCTCCAGGCCGTTCTCCGCCACAGCCACCACCTGATGGTCGGTATAGCGGCGGATCATATTCAGGATACCTTCCCGGGTCTTTGGTTCATCTTCAACGATAATTATTCTCATTCTTCACTCTCCTGCTCCTGTCCGCACGGAATCCACAGGGTCACTGTCGTTCCCTGCTCCCCTGACTCCATATGGAATTCTCCCTGTTCTCCATAATACAGCTTCAGACGCGTAATCACATTCCGCACGCCGATGCTTCCCTCCACGCTGGATCTCCGGTAATCAAAATGATTGAAGTATTCCACCTGTTCCGGTGGCATCCCCCTGCCGTTATCCCGGATCTCAATCCGGATTCTCTCTCCCTGATCTTTCTGCAGGCGGACATTCACCTCATCCATCTCACTGTTTCCGGGAAAACCGTGTACCAGCGTATTTTCCAGAAACGGCTGAATCAGCATCTTATGAATCCGGAAGCCGCGCACCTCTTCATCCGCTTCCACCGTGCAGAGAAAGGAATAGTCAAACCGCTGCTGCTGCAGATAGACGTATTTTTTCAGATACTCCAGTTCCTCTGATATCTCCACAATGGCGTTGCTCCGGTGAATACTGTAGCGGAGGATCGACGCCAGGCTGGTCAGCATCTTGCTGATGGCATACTCTTCCCGGTTCAGAGCCATCCAGTTAATGGTATCCAGCGTATTATAAATGAAATGCGGATTGATCTGTGCCTCCAGGGATTTGATCTCCGCGTTCTTCTCCCGGAGCATGGCCTCTTTCTCCTGTTGTCTGGAATGGGTCAGCCTTTGCATCATCCGGTTGAAATGGCGGGAAATCCTGATAAATTCATCATCACCTTCCTCCCGGATACTGGATGCCTCCGCAGCGTCCGCTTCGTCCATGGCCTTCAGAATCGGCTGTACGGATTTGTCCACATCCGAAGAATACTGGATGGCAAAAAATATGCACGAAAGGGCCGCAATCAGGCCGATACAGAAAATAATTGCCGCAATCTGGCGGAATTCCGAAAGCCCGTCATTTCTGTCGTAAACATTCACCACATAGAACTGACCGTCCATCACCTGCCGGCTGGAAACCTGCAGCTCTCCCCGGGGAAAATATCCCGCCTGATCCACAAATTCCAGGGCAGCCCGGGAAAGCTGTTCTTCCGTCAGGTTTTCCTCCCCGTCCGTTTCCACAATAGAAGGATAGATCCTGTTTTCCAGAGGATGTGAAATCACCTCTCCGGCCCGGTTTACCACAAAGGTAAGATTGGACTCTGTCACCGTATCCTGATAAACCTGCCGCAGCGCCGCCTCATCCACGCACAGAATAATACAGCCCGCCAGGCCATCCTGATAGGAATCAAAATCCACCAGCTGATGAAGAATGTAGAAACAGTCATAACTGTCATACCCCGGCGCCGAACGGCGGATCGTACCGCTGTAGATGGTTTCCTGCTTTTCTCTCACCAGCTCCAGCAGGCCGCTGCTGCGGAATTCCGTTTCATTAAAACAGATGCTTTCCTGTCCCGATTTGGTGATGCTGTCGTAAAAGCAGCAGTCATAGTGGGAGCCCAGAATGGCGATACCCAGAATCTCCGGGTTGGAATAGATCAGGTGCTCCAGCTCAATCTCCAGCTGATGTACCGATTCCTGATACTCGCTGCTGTCCCAACGGTTGATGGGCTGCAGCAGGTTCATATAAGTAGTGTCCGTATAGATTCCCTGAATCAGCCGGTCATAGGTATTCCAGAAATTCTCCACACTGCTGGCCGACTGCTCCAGGTTTGCCTGGACCAGCCGGCCGGTCTGCTGATTCATGACATTGGAATTCAGCGAGTAGGAGATCATCACGATGATCAGAATCGGCAGGAGAGAAAGTGCCAGCATCCACACCAGCATCCTGCGCGCCAGTCCCAGACTTCTGTATTTTTTCACAATCTGCAAGCTGCCAAGTTTCTTTTTCATGGATCTGCGGCCCTTTCTCTGCCTGTCTACCTCCCTGCGCCCGTCTGGTCTACCGTCCTTCCACAAGACGGCGGGCCTCTTCCTTCACCTCAGCCAGTTCTTCCCCTTCCAGGAAGGTAAACACCAGCTTTTTCGTCTCCACACTCTGGGGCTCCATCATATGAAGATCCCCCCGTTCCTCGTGGTACAGCCGTCCGTATACGCTGGAGTTGGCCGGTTCCAGACCAATGACATAATCCCCGGAAGCACGGGATTTCCACTGCATGAAATAGGGCAGTTCTTTCACATTGAAGGAAATCCGGATACCCAGATTCTGCGCCGGATTGATCACCGCCGCAAAGGTCTCCCCGTTTTCATCCGCCGCCAGTTCATGGAGAAATACATATTCCG
Source organism: Candidatus Pullilachnospira intestinigallinarum (assembly GCA_018711275.1). Classification (GTDB taxonomy): domain Bacteria; phylum Bacillota; class Clostridia; order Lachnospirales; family Lachnospiraceae; genus Pullilachnospira; species Pullilachnospira intestinigallinarum. The sequence goes on along the minus strand of DVIN01000050.1, from coordinate 29,947 downwards.
GCTCATTGTCCAGAGGAGCCTCCATGCGGCTGTAATTACCTGTATAGGGCGCGGCGTCCGCGTCTCTGGGAATCACGTTTCTGGTGGGCAGTACAATCTCACAATCCTCGCCCAGCAGCGGCCAGCCCACATTGCAGTGATACAGAAGCATCATGGGCTCCCGCCGGAAGGACTGATTTTCAATGGTATCCTCCAGGATAATGGACTTTCCCGGGAAAACCGTGGTGATTTTTCTTCTCAGCATCATATTTTCCCCGAACAGCTCCGCTTCCCGCATCTCGCCGGAGACGGTCATCACATACGCATCTCCCCCCCAGTACGCGTCGGAACACACATGCTCCGCCGGTGTGGTGCGCATTCTGCCGTGCATGGGATAATCCTTCCCATCACTGGTGCAGGGAGGACAGATATTCTCCACACCGGAGGTGAACATCATGCCGCCCATAATGCTGCGCAGCGCCTCCTGGCCGTTGGTATCAAAATGGTTCCGTCCCATCAGCCCCGGTTTGGATAAAAAGTTCACATTGATTCCCCGATAGGAAACCTCTCCCAGATCCAGGCATTTATCCGTCAGCACCTGGAACTGCAGCGGGCCGTTCTTTACCTCCACGGCCTTCATATTTTCCGAACGGCCTTCGCCGAAGGTCACCGGGCGCACACAGGCCAGCTGCTGCATACTTCCCACCCGGCGAAGAATTTCCTCTTTTTTCATCAAATCTCGCCGCCTTTCTTCAGATCCAGCACATACAGGGCAAACAGGGAATTGGCCCAGGCAAACCATTCTCTGGTGAACTGTGACGGATCACTGCTGTCAAATCCCTCATGCATCACTTCGCAGTCATTGTCCGTGGCCAGCAGCGTCTCCAGCAGACGGGTTCTCTCCTCCTCATCCCTGCTGGTGAGTCCCTGCATCGTCAGACCGATGTGCCAGATATAATTTTCCGGCGTATGGGGGCTTCCGATACCGCAGGCAGCACTTCCCTCAAAATAGAAAGGATTCTTTTTGCTGAGAATGAACTTTCTGGTATTCTGATACAGAGGATCTTCCTTCTCACACCATCCCAGCCAGGGCAGGGACAGAAGACTGGGAACGTTGGCGTCGTCCATCAGATTGTAATGCCCCATACCGTCCGTCTCGTAAGCGTACATCTCGCCGAATTCCTCGTCCTTCACAATGCCGTACCGGCGGATACCCTCCAGAATCTCTCCCCTCAGCTGCTCTGCCTCATGGGCCAGTTCCTGATTGTGGTAATAGGTTTCGAAAAATCCCTTCATATAGTCCAGCACCACCGCCGCGAACATATTGGAAGGAATCAGATAACCGTACTGGCAGGCGTCATCGCTGGGGCGGAAACCGGACCAGGTCATACCTGTATAAACCGTCTCGCTGCCTTTTCCCTCCCTGCACAGGGTATCCGTGGGCGGACAGTTGAGACGCTGGAAGGTATAAGCGGAATCGCGCTCGTGATTCTGCTCGGTTTTCCACAGCTTCAGAATCTGGCGCAGGGCCTTTTCCACATTTTCATCAAAAATGGTGGAATCCTGCACCGCCGTCTCGTACTGCTTCAGCAGCCATACCGGATAGCAAAGAGAATCGATCTCGTACTTGCGCTCCCAGTCCCAGGGATTGCTGTCGGTGAGATCCTTCTCCCAGCAGTTGCCGTTGGGTCCTTCATTGAAGGCATTGGCGTAAGGATCGATGCAGATGCAGCGCATCTGGCGGCGGATCAGCCCCCGCACCAGATCCCGGAGAATCTCGTGATCTTTCAAAAACGGCAGATAATGCACCACCTGCGCAGAGGAGTCCCTCAGCCACATGGCGCTGATATCACCGGTGAATATATATGCCTCGTCATTTTCCAGAAATTTTGTGGTTGTCTTTGCGGTACTGACAAAGCAGTTCTGAAACATCCGTTTCAGTTTCTCACTGCCCTTCAGCTGATCTGCCGTGCTGCGGGCAATCTGCTCCACCGTTTCCACCAGTTTTTCCAGTTTTTTTTCGTTGTCCATCGTGTTACCTCTCTGTTTTCCTTTATAGTATTTTCCGGAGTACAACAGCACATCCCGCAGAATACGCTGTTCCGTTTTGCCTGCTACTACCTTACCACATTTTTAGTTGGAACAACAGTCTTTTCTGGCAGATTGCATAAGAAAATCCTGTGTTTTGATACTGTTCGGACGGCTACCTCCAACCAAAAAATATCCCGCCCTGGCAGGACGGGATGTGAGAGACCTGTTTATCACCGTAGTGACCTCGGCAATGTGCAATATAGATGCGTCCGTTCTCCATATGATAGACCAGGCGGTCTTTGTCGTTAATCCTGCGGCTGTACTCCCCTTGCAGGTCGCCAGTGAGAGGTTCCGTTTTTCCGATTCCTTCCATGCAGCCGTTGCGTTCAATATCTTTTATGAGCTGGTTAATACGTTTGATTGTTTTCTTATCCTGGGTCTGCCAATAAAGATAATCTTCCCAGGCATCGTCAGACCATATTTTTTTTCACTCATCCTCCACCTCAATCAGTTCATGTGCGGTGCCTTTTCCTTCGCGCAATTCCCGGACAGATTTTTTTACATAGGCCATATTTGCCTCGGAGAAAAAAGGATCAGGGGACTGTGCGATTTCAAACGGGATACGTTTCTCGCGTAAAACTGCTTTCACAAAAAGATTGATAGCGGTGGAAGTATTCAATCCCACATTGGAGCAAAAAGCATCAAAATCGGCTTTGTCTTTCTGGTCTACCCTTGCAGTTAAGGTGGTTAATGCCATGAAAACATCCCCTTTCTGTGTTCTATCTGGTCATATTGTAACACTATTGTATGCTAATAGCAGGTATTTGTATTTTTAAAAACACAATTTCATTGACCAAATAGACTTACCTCTCATGGGCCAGGCTCCTCCCCAAAACCGAACGCATTTGAGCAGCGTTTATCCACAAATCTCACACAGCGGCCGTATGGCAATCCCTTCCGCCGTCAGCGCTGCCCGGATCTTCTCCACAAACAGCAGGGCCTTTTCTCCGTCGCCGTGTACGCAGACGGAATCCGCCCGGATCTCAATATCCTTCCCGGTCACCGCCCGCACCTTTCCTTCCTTTACCATCCGGATCACCCGGCCGATGGCTTCCTCCTCGTCCCGGATAAAAGCGCCTTCCTTTTTCCGGTTCACCAGACTGCCATCCTCCTCGTAGCCCCGGTCGGCAAACACCTCGTAAGCCACCGTCAGGCCGCAGTCCTTGGCCGCCCGGATGGTTTCGCTGCCCCACTGGGCCATCACAATCAGCCCGGGATCGTAATCCCGCACGGCCTGGCAGATGGCCAGAGACAGCTCATAGTCCCTGGCCGCCATATTGTACATGGCTCCATGGGGTTTCACATGCTGCAGCTGCATCCCCTGCGCCCGGCACATGCCACCCAGGGCGCTGATCTGATACAGCGTATACGCTCTGGCCTCCTCCGGGGTCAGATTCATATTTCTTCTTCCAAATCCCATCAGATCCGGATATCCCGGATGGGCCCCCAGCCGGATCCCCGCCGCGCACGCCTCCCGGATGGTTTTCTCCATCACCACCGGATCGGAAGCGTGGTACCCGCAGGCCACATTTGCCGAAGAAATCAACGGAATAATCCTGTCATCCATCCCCAATGTATAACGTCCGAAGCTCTCACCCAGATCACTGTTCAAATCCACCTGATACATCATCATTTTCCCCTTTCCTTCGTATTGGCCGGATGGCCATAGAGGTATCCCCGCAGGAACCTCTAATCCAGATTCAGCATCCGCTCAATAAATCCCGTGTCCGCCTTTCCCTGACAGAACTCCGGATTCCGGAGAATCTGATACTGAAAATCCAGATTGGTCTCCACGCCCAGCACCACCATCTCATCCAGCGCAGACCGCATCTTCTGAAGGGCCGCCTCCCGGTCGGGGGCCTGAACGATCACCTTGGCAATCATGGAGTCGTATTCCGACGGAATCCGGTAGCCGGTATACAGCGCCGTATCCACCCGCACACCGTTGCCCGCCGGCAGATGCAGATGTTTTACCAGGCCGGGACTGGGCATAAAATTCTTCTCCGGAATCTCCGCGTTGATGCGGCACTCGATGGCATGCCCCCGCAGCTGGATATCCTTCTGAGTAAAACTCAGCGGCTCGCCCATGGCAATACGGATCTGTTCAATGATCAGATCTGTTCCGGTGACCATCTCCGTCACCCCATGCTCCACCTGAATCCGGGTATTCATCTCCATAAAATAGTAAGTGCCGTCAGGAGCCAGGATAAATTCCACCGTACCCGCGTTGGTATAATGTACGGCCTTTGCCGCCAGTACCGCATCCCGGTTCATGGCCTTTCTGGTTTTCTCACTGATGGCCGGGGAGGGGGACTCTTCAATCAGCTTCTGATGATTTCTCTGAACGGAGCAGTCCCTCTCTCCCAGCGCCACCACATGGCCCTGATTATCCGCGATCACCTGAATCTCCACATGGCGGGGATTTTCCACAAACCGTTCGATGTACATGGTGTCATCCCCGAAGGCGTTGGCGGATTCCCGCTGTGCCATGTTAAATTGAAACTCGAATTCATCGGCGGAACGGGCCACCCGCATGCCTTTTCCTCCGCCGCCGGAGGACGCCTTGATCATCACCGGATACCCGATTTTCTTTGCCAGCTTTTCCCCGGTTTCCGAATCATATACCGGCTCCTTTGTGCCGGGAACCACCGGTACCCCCGCCTCCATCATGGTTTTTCTGGCATGGGATTTGTTTCCCATGCTGTCGATCACATCGGCGGAGGGTCCGATGAAGGTCAGACCGTTTTTCTCACAGAGACGGACAAACTCCGCGTTTTCCGACAGAAAACCGTATCCGGGATGCACTGCGTCCGCTCCCATATTCAGAGCTGCCGTCACGATCCGCTCCATATTCAGATAGCTGTTTCTGGCCGGACCTTCCCCGATACAGATTCTCTGGTCCGCCAGCTGTACATGCAGGCTGTCTTTGTCCTCTTTGGAATAGATGGCAACGCTGCGGATTCCCATATTCCGGCAGGCACGGATGATACGCACCGCGATCTCTCCACGGTTTGCAATCAATATTTTCTGAAACATCCGCATTCCTCCTTATGCCTGAAGCTTCTTCACCTTGAACAGCGGCTGGCCGTATTCCACTTTCTGCTCATTGCTCACCAGCACCGCTTCGATCTCACAGTCAAACTCGCTCTCAATCTCATTCATCAGTTTCATGGCCTCCAGGATGCACACGGTCTGACCGGCTTTCACCGTGTCACCCACCCGCACAAAGGCGGGAGCATCGGGCGCAGGCGCGGAGTAAAAGGTTCCCACTATGGGGGAGGTGATATAACTTTCATCCTCCGCCTCTTCCGTCGGGGAAGAAGCCGTGGAAACATTCACTGCCATCGGCTGGGCGGGGGCTTCTGCCGTTCCCCTTCTGCTCATTTTGATTTTTGTATCTCCCTCCTGAATACTGAACTCCAGCATGGAGGATTTTTCTATGATATTCACCAGTTTCTCAATTTTTTCCAAATCCATATTCCTGGCCTCCTTCTGTCTGATTATACGGCTGTCAGAACAACCGCCGCTTTCCGGCGCGGTATTCCGACCATTCTTTTTCTCTGCCTTTCCTTTGAAAGATGCTTCCGTCCTCATGCCTGCTGTTCAAACAGTTTCGACAGACGTTTTGCCACCAGACGGCATTCCAGTACCTCCCGGCAGGGCTGATGGATCCTGTGACGGAACTGAGCCATCTCTTTCATCTCGTCCAGCAGCAGCTGCTGGGCCTCCTCCACAGAGACGGCGGCAAAGCGGATCTTATGATCCGTTCTCCGCTGCACCAGTTTGGGGATATCCACGGAAATTACCGTGGCAATTTTCGCATATCCGCCGGTGGTCTGCCGGTCGGACAGCAGAATAATAGGTTTCCCGTGGCTGGGAACCTGCACGGAACCGAAAGCGATGCCATCCGAAATAATATCCGCAGTCTCTTTATACGCGATAAACGGTCCTTCCAGCCGGCATCCCATCCGGTCAAAATCACTGGTCACCACATACTCTTCATTGAGAAAGGTCTCCCGTCCTGCTTTGGTGAAAGCCCGGTCCTGGGGACCCATCACCACCCGCAGCGTCACTTCCTCCTGATCAAACTCGTCCAGATCCAGCGTTCTGGACAAAAAGTAAGGCAGATATCTCCGCTTGATCCGGAAACCAATATAATCCCCGTCCTTTAAGCGGCGTCCCTTAAAGCCTCCCAGCGAACATTTCAGATTGGTGGAACGGCTTCCCATCACCACCGGAATGTCCAGATAGCTGGAGAAAGCGATGTAGCCCCTGCTGCCGGTACGGCTGCCTTTAAATTCCAGTACATCGCCCTTGTGCATATAAATGGCGGTATACATGGAAACCGGCTTTCCATTCACATGAGGCAGAAAATCGCCTCCCGTCACCGCGATGATGGTCTCTGAGGTAAACTGCAGGGTGGGACCCATCAGCGTAAATTCCAAAACCGCCTCATTTTCCGGATTGTCCAACAGAAGATTGGCGATCTTAAAGGAACGCACATCCATCACCCCCGCCACGCCAAATCCCTGGCTCTGGTAACCGGTACGGCCCAGATCCTGGACGGTGGTGAGCATTCCGCCTTTCAACACTCGAATTCCCATATCATGTCTCCTGATATCCTGATCGTACAGTCACTTACGACTTGTAAATTGACAGTTACATCGTTTCCTAAAAAACATTTCCAATATATTTCTGCAGCGCAGGCAATATCCGCATCCGGAACTTCTGAAATTCCGGCTTCGCGGGTTATCTCTGACAAACCCGGCAGGTATACGTCCCCGCCTTCACCTGCTCGCTGATCTCCCTGTACGCTTCTTCGGTCACCGGCAGGAAACGGATATAATCTCCCGCTTCAAAGAGGATCGGCACACTGCGCTTTGGATCATAGGTTTTCACCGGCGTCATCCCCAGCAGCTGCCAGCCGCCCGGAGAATCCAGAGGATAAATTCCCGTCTGGGATCCGCCGATTCCCACGCTCCCCGCAGGGATCCGGATCCTGGGATTGGCAAGTCTCGGGGTATGGATCCGCTCGTCCAGCCCGCCCAGGTAGGAAAATCCCGGAAGAAATCCCAGCATATAGATACGATAGTCCCTGGAACAGTGAATGTCAATCACCTCCTGGGGCGTAAGCTGCGCATGTTCGGCAATATATTCCAGATCCGGACCGAACTCCCCGCCATAGCAGACAGGGATTTCGAAAATCCGGGAGTTTTCCTCCCTTTCATGCATATCCAGCTTCAGAAGTTTTTCCATTCTTCTTTTCAGTCTTCCATAAGAGATCACCCGCGGATCATAATTGATCAGCAGACTGCAGAAGGCGGGGATCAGATCCACCACCCCCTCAATATGCTGCGCTTTCAACACATGCGCCAGCGCCGTAATCCGGCTGTTGATTTCCGGGGAAATTTCCTTGCCAAACTCGATCAGAATCGAGGAGTCCCCGGCTGTATAGATCTTTGTTTTCTCCATATTCCGTCTCCCGTTTTACGCAAACAGCTGACCCAGACCGGACAGCGATGTGATTCCCAGGTAAGCGGCGGCGATTACCACCACAATTCCCAGAATCAGCAGCCAGATGGGATGCCTGTAATCAGTTCCCATGATGGATTTTTTCTGGGAGGCAATCAGACAAACGCCCAGTGTGATGGGAAGGATCAGTCCGTTCAGCGCGCCCGCCAGCACCAGCAGCGCCGCCGGCTGACCGATAACCGCCATAATCACCGTGCAGACCGCAATGAATCCCACAATAAACCAGTTCTCATTCTTTTCAATGAAGGGATGGAAGGTTTTCAGGAAAGATACAGAGGTATAGGCGCATCCCACAATGGAGGTGATGGCCGCCGCCAGCAGCACCAGACCGAAGAACCGGTATCCAATCTCTCCTGCTCCCAGCCGGAAGGCATCCGCCGCCGGATTGGAAGAATCCAGGGTGACGGCTCCTTTGGCCACCACGCCCAGCACTGCCAGAAACAGAAATACCCGGACGATGGTGGCAATGCCGATCCCCATCACGGAACTTTTTGTAATCTCTCCCAGATTATCTTTCCTGGTAATTCCCGCGTCAATGAGGCGGTGTGCTCCCGCAAAGGTGATGTAACCTCCCACGGTGCCGCCCAGCAGCGTCAGGATCGCCGTAAAAATATCATCCATAGGCGCCTGCGGCATCACGGTCTCCCGAAGCGCGGTACCCAGAGGCGGACGCACAATGACGATTACCACAAAAATAACCACAATCATAATGCCGCCCAGAATCTTTGTCAGCGTGTCCATGGCTTTCATGGCGTTTTTCAGCAGAAAGACCACAATCGCCACGCCGCCGGCCAGAAAGTAGCCCGCCATATCCGGGATCCCCAGCAGTGTGTTGAATCCCAGCGCGCCGCCGCCCACATTTCCAATATTAAACACCAGGCCGCCGGCCACCACCAGGAATGCCACCACATAACCCAGGCCCGGAAGTACCTTGTTGGCCACATCCTGTCCCCGCATACCGGAGACGCAGAGCACTCTCCACACATTCAGCTGCACAATAGCCGCCAGAATGATGGACACCAGGATCACAAATCCGAAGCTTCCATGCAGCGTTCCGGTAAACTGTGCCGTCTGTGTCAGAAATCCGGGGCCGATGGCGGATGTAGCCATCAGAAATGCCGCGCCCAGCAGCACCCCTCCGCTTTTTTTCTTCTTGTTTTCCATTTCTCATATCTTCCTTTCTGTCATTTTATTTCTATCTTCTCTCACTGCACTTCCTGCAGGCGAAGTCCGGCCGTATCGGTCACCGGCATGGAGAATACCACTGCCCGGGCGGCGCTCCCCAGTCCGGCATGTTCCATAATGGACTGCATAATTCCTTTTTTGTCCGCAGTCTTGGCGACAATAAAAGCGATTTCCTTTTCATCCACAATGGAAACTCCCAGAAATTTCTCAGCCTTTTCCAGTCCCGTCCCCTTGGCGTGAATGACGGTTCCTCCGCCGGCCCCTTTTGCCCGGGCAGCTTCCATGATTTCTTCCATATGACCATAGTTGGAAATCACAACAATCAGCTCATATACCGTATTCTTCATAACGCTTTCCTCTTCTTTCTCAAAGCTCTGTCCGTCCGTCAGAAACTGCAGCACATTCTTTCCTCCCACACTGGAGAGCGGAACCAGGAAGGCGATTCCGGTTCCCGGCACATCAATCCGGATCTGCTGCTCAAGGTCCGCCTTTATATTTCTCCACATCCTGTCCGTCACAATCGCCAGTCGGATCAGCTTTTCCGTGGCCTCCAGGCCGAAGAAATCCAGCATCTCATTGCTGGCTGTCCCCCGTGCCAGGGTTCCGAAGGTTACTTCCAGGCCATTCCTTTTGTACAGCTCCTTCAGCCGCTGCTGCATGGAACGCTTGGTAATGGTCATCATCATATATAACGTACTCATATCCTTCTACTCCTTACAGCTCAATAATCTCCGTGTCAACAGATACAACCGCTGGCTGCTGCTTTTCTTCCACATTGCCGGAACTGATCCGGTATACCAGTCCGAGAATCTGAATGGTGATCAGCGGCGTCATGGCCACCATGGCCACCACGCCGAAAGCATCCGTAACAATGTTCCCTCCCACACTGGTGCAGGCGCCCATGGCAAAGGACAAAAGGAACGTGGCTGTCATCGGACCGGAGGCCACGCCGCCGGAGTCAAAGGCAATGGCGGTAAAAATCTTCGGTACAAAGAAGGTAAGGCCCAGCGCCACCGTATAGCCGGGAATCAGAAACCAGAAAATGGAAATTCCCGTCAGCACCCGGATCATGGCAAGCCCCAGGGAGACCGCCACACCCACGGACAGGCTCAGGCTCATAGCTCCCGCCGTGATGGTTCCGGAGGTGATTTCTTCCACCTGATGCGTCAGCACCATCACCGCCGGCTCCGCCCGCACAATAAAATATCCGATCAGCATACCGATGGGAACGATGATCCACCGGTAAGGATTTCCCGCGATCACCTGTCCAAGATAATTTCCCGCAGGCATAAAGCCCACATTCACTCCGGTGAGGAACAGTACAAGTCCCACATAAGTATAAATCATACCCACCGCAATTTTAATCAGCATCCTCTTTTTCATTCTTCGGAAAATCAGCTGAAACGCCACAAAAAACAGAATAATGGGAAGCAGGGACACCGCGATCTCCTTCATATACCGGGGAAGTCCTCTGGCGAAAAGCATCGCCAGCTCCACGGAATTGGTAATACTGGGGATGGGATCCGCCGCATAGGCGGTACTCTGCGGATTGTAAATCAGGCTGAGTACCAGCACCGACAGGATGGGGCCCACAGAAGACAGGGCCACCAGGCCGAAACTGTCGTCCTCCGCCCGCTCGTCATTTCGGATGGCGGAAATACCGATACCCAGCGCCATGATAAAGGGAACCGTCATGGGGCCTGTGGTTACGCCTCCGGAGTCAAAGGCCACGGCGATAAAATCACCCGGCACAAAAAACGCCAGCACAAACACGATGAGATACAGTGCAATCAGCATATGGGCCAGTGTAATTCCAAACAACATTCGCAGCAGCGCCGCCACCAGAAAGAGGCCCACGCCAAAAGCCACTGACAACACCAGAATCATATTCGGAACGGAAGGAACCTGTTCCGCCAGAACCTGCAGATCAGGCTCCGAAATGGTAACAATAAATCCCAGAATAAAACTCAGGGCCACCATCAGCCAGAGTTTCTTTGTCTGGGTCATACAGGTACCCACACTTTCACCGATGGGAATCATTGCCAGATCCACCCCGAAGGTGAAACCGATCATTCCCACAATCAGCAGCACCGCGCCCATCAGAAAAGCCAGCAGAATTCCCGGCTCCATGGGGGCAATGGTAAAACACAGTACCAGTACAATCAGCAGAATAGGTACCACCGCCTGCAGTGTCTCCGCTGCCTTATCCTGCAGCTTCTCCTTCATTTTACTTCTTTTTTCTGTCATCTACTCACTCCGTTTCATTGACTGGGGCGATGCCCGCAGGGGTCTTCCGGGCGGTACGGCCGCAAAACCTTGTCACCCGTTTTTCAGTTTCTCCGCATTACGGCAGATGAGTGTAATGTCCTGTTCAAATCTGGCAATCTCCTCCTCCGTCATTCCTTCCAGAATCGTATCGTAAAACCGGCTGGCCGTCTGTCGGCCCTCCTCAACGATTTCCTGTGCTTTCTTCGTACACAGCAGCCGGATCTTTCTTCGATCACCGGGTACTGTCTGCCGCACAAGATATCCCTCCTCCACCAGTCTCTCCACATTAAAGGATACCATATTGGGGCGGACTCCCCGCATCCTGCAGATATCCTTTGCCGTGTTATACCCGGGATTCGCGGCGAGAAACATCAGAATATCAAATGCTGTCTGCGACAGCTTCATCTTATGGCAGATCGGCCTGCAGGCCGTCTCGTAGGCTTCCGCCAGACTGCGCAGCAAAACAATACTGTCCGTAGCTTTCATAGGTTCTATACAATTCCTTTCTCTGGATACCGGCCGAATGGCCATAGAGGGACCTTTCACATCCCATTTTGGATAATTCAAATTTGAACTTTATTTCAGTATACCGTTTTTTTGCATGACCGTCAACCCGTTTTCTTCAGAAGTTTTCGACAAAAAAGGCTGTCCCATGATAATTTTTCACAGAACAACCTTATCGAAATTTCTGTTCTTTATTTACGGAAGCGACCGCGCGTTGATCAGCACCGGAGTGGTGATTCCCGCACCCTGATTGGGATTCTGCAGGGACCAGATCAGATCAATGAGAAAAATCCCCACCAGCACCATACAGAGGATTTCCCTGGAGGGAAGACTCAGTTTTCCCAGCAGTCTCTCCAGCCGGGGTCTGAGCAGATAAACAAATGCCACGCCGCCTGCCCCGAATATCAGCAGACCCGCCAGGCAGACACGTCCCTGAATCTGGAAAGTGAGATCACTGTAATCCCACCATTTCGTATGAAAATACGTTTCCAGGAACCATCCGGTCACATATTCCACCGTACCGCACATTCCCATAATCAGGAAAAACAGCTGTATCGGTTTTTCAAAAAACCTGTGCAGGAGCAGCATGATCAGCACTCCTCCCGTCCCATAGATGGGAAGCCAGGGGCCTGACAGCACCCCACGCTTCACGAAAACTCCGTCCTGCACCAGATGGAGGCCCACTTCCCACAGCCATCCGGCAACGGAAAAAACGAAAAACAACAGAATCAATATTGTAACAGATGATAAGGTCTCTTCTCTCCTTCTCGTCATAAAGCTTCCCTCCTCCTTAAAAGGTTTCCCCTTTTTCTTTCTGATTCAAGGATAAATCGGAAACTTTTATTTCCGGAAAAGGAAAACAAAAGAATTTATGAAGATTTTATTTTTTTACTATGAAAAAACGGAGCCGGGGAAATCTCCCCGCTCCGTCTTTCTTCAGATAAACTGATTGCGTTTACCGTCATATTCATAATCAATGGCCTGCAGCCTGCTGCATACTTCCGCCAGATTCAGCTGTTTGTCCTCGCAGAGGGCCTCCAGGCTCGGATAAAAATCCCTCAGCTGCGTGTTCAGATAGCTCAGCAGCATCACAGGATCCTTTGGTATCATGTGACTTCCTCCTCCTTATCGTCCGCTTCCAGATCATTATATCTCCGGCTTTCTCATTTCTCAAGAGGAAATTCACGGTTTCAACCGTAATTTGAAAGATCCGCCGAAAAGGGACTGTCTTTCATGTTCCGCAAGGGGCGCCATGCGCCGGCATTACGCGGCAGTCTTATCCTCTGCGGACACTTCCCGTCAGCGCGCCGTCTGTCACGTCCAGTACAATGGTGTCTCCTTCGCCCACCTGGCCGCCCAGAATCATCCTGGCCGCCAGCGTCTCCACATTCTTCTGCAGATAACGTTTCAACGGACGGGCTCCGTATACCGGATCGTAACCGCCTTCGATGACGAAATCCTTGGCCGCGGGCGTCAGTTCCAGCTTCAGTTCCTGATCCGCCAGTCTCCGGTTCAGTTCCTCCAGGGACAGATCCACAATGGCTCCGATATTCTCCTTGGTCAGCGGCTTGAACATGATAATCTCATCCAGCCGGTTTAAGAACTCCGGACGGAAATGTGCCTGCAGGTCCTTGTGTACCAGATCCGCGCACTCCTCGCTGATGCTGCCGTCCTCCTGGATACCTTCCAGCAGATAGGAAGAACCGATATTGGAGGTCATAATCAGGATGGTATTTTTAAAGTCCACCGTACGGCCCTGAGAATCGGTGATCCGTCCGTCATCCAGTACTTGAAGCAGGACATTGAATACGTCCGGATGCGCTTTTTCGATTTCATCGAACAGTACCACGGAATACGGTTTTCTTCTGACTGCCTCGGTCAGCTGTCCGCCCTCCTCGTATCCCACATATCCCGGAGGCGCTCCGATCAGCCGGGACACAGAGTATTTCTCCATGTACTCGCTCATGTCGATACGCACCATGTTGTTTTCATCGTCAAACAGTGTCTGTGCCAGCGTCTTGGCCAGCTCCGTTTTACCCACGCCGGTGGGTCCCAGGAACAGGAAGGAACCGATGGGACGGGTGGGGTCCTTGATTCCTGCTTTGGAACGGATGATCGCATCCGTTACCTTGGACACCGCTTCATCCTGTCCCACCACACGGCGGTGCAGGACATCCTCCATCCCCAGAATCTTGGTCTTTTCGCCTTCCGTCAGCTTTGCCACCGGAATACCGGTCCACCGGGAAACAATCCGGGCGATTTCTTCATCCGTCACGCTCTCATGAACCAGAGAAAGATCCTGATTCTTTACCTTTTCTTCTTCCGCTTCCAGCTGTTTCTGCAGTTTCGGCAGTTCTCCGTACTGCAGTTCTGCCGCCTTATTCAGATCGTATTTCTGCTGGGCCAGCTGAATCTGCCGGTTCAGATCTTCGATCTGCTCCCGCAGAGCGGACAGTTTCTCCACCGAATGCTTTTCATTCTCCCACTGGGCCTTCTGCTCGGCGAATCTGGCCTTATACTCGGCCATCTCTTTCTGAAGCTCCTCCAGACGCTCCCGACTCAGCCGGTCCGTCTCCTTTTTCAGAGCCGCCTCCTCAATCTCCATCTGCATGATCTTCCGCTGCTGTTCATCCAGCTCGGAAGGCAGAGAATCCATCTCCGTCTTGATCAGCGCGCAGGCTTCATCCACCAGGTCGATGGCCTTATCCGGCAGAAACCGGTCGGAAATATACCGGTTGGACAGCGTAGCCGCCGCCACCAGAGCGCCGTCTGTAATCTTGACGCCGTGATATACTTCGTAACGGTCTTTCAGTCCACGGAGAATGGAAATCGTATCCTCCACCGTGGGTTCATCCACCAGTACCGGCTGGAAACGCCGCTCCAGAGCGGCATCCTTTTCGATATACTGCCGGTATTCATCCAGCGTGGTGGCGCCGATGCAGTGCAGTTCGCCTCTGGCCAGCATGGGTTTCAGCATATTGCCCGCGTCCATGGCGCCGTCGGTCTTTCCGGCTCCCACAATCAGATGCAGCTCATCAATGAACAGAATAATCTTTCCTTCGCTTTTGCGGACCTCCTCCAGCACTGCCTTCAGACGTTCCTCAAACTCGCCCCTGTACTTGGCTCCCGCCACCAGGGCTCCCATGTCCAGGGAGAAAATTGTCTTATCCTTCAGCCCTTCCGGCACATCCCCGCGGACAATCCGCTGGGCCAGACCTTCCACCACGGCCGTTTTTCCGACGCCGGGTTCACCGATCAGGACCGGATTATTCTTGGTTTTCCGGGACAGAATCCGGATCACATTCCGAATCTCGCTGTCACGGCCGATCACCGGATCCAGCTTCTGATCTCTGGCTTTTTCCACCAGATCCTGGCCGTACTTGTTCAGGGTATCGTAAGTGGCTTCCGGATTATCCGTGGTCACCCGCTGATTTCCCCGCACGGTACTTAAGGCCTGCAGGAAACGCTCTCTGGTGATTCCATATTCCTGAAACAGCTTTTTCATGGACGGGCTGGGATAGCGCAGCATGGCCAGAAACAGATGTTCCACGGAGACGTATTCATCTCCCATGGCCTTCGCTTCATCCTCCGCGTTCACCAGGGCCTTATTGAGATACTGCCCCATGTAAACCTGACCGCCGGATACCTTTACCCGGGCCTCGATGGCCTTATCCACCCGATCCAGGAAATGCTCTTTATTGATTTCCATTTTTTCAATCATCTTCAAAATCAGGCTGTCGTCCTGATGCAGCAGGTTATAGAGCAGATGCTCCTGCTCCACCTCCTGATTTCCAAACTGGTAGGCGGTCTTTTCCAGATCCTGAACAGCCTGCAGTGACTTCTGCGTAAATTTGCTGATGTTCATAGACACTCCTCCTCATTTTAAATCCATCTATAAAAAAGAACTTGTTTTCTTGTTCTAGATGAAATATAACATATGTTGTTAGCCAAGTCAAGCGTCGAGTGCTAATTTCTTTGTGAAAAATTTGTGAAGGTTAAATGAAAAACCTGTTTCTGGTTTTCTTCTGTTTTCCTTCTTTCTAAAATTTTGAAGCATTTGAATCTGGGTGGTAATATTACCATCAACTGCCTGTTCCAGCTGCTCTTCTGTATAATCCTTCGCATTCACCGTATGTACCGTATGATAAAATAATTCTGTCAAAATTTTACAGTCTGACTGCCGATATTTTCTGAGCTCCATTTTCTCTTTCCTCCAAACAGACTTTTTCTCTGACCTTATTATACTGCATCCGTTTTCAAAAGAAACTATCATTTACCTCTCTTTTTTAATGTTAAACATTAATTTTTTATTGACAAACATTAAATACCCACTTATGATAAAGATAAGAAAAGGATATAAGGAGGTGACCGGCATGAAAAAGCTCCAGATGTTTTTCAACGAAAGCCGCACCAGAGCCGCCGCAGGATTTCTGAGTATTCTCTGCTATGTCGTGATGATTTTCTTTCTGATGTGCCTGGTACTGGCTTTTATGGGCAGACAGACGTTCACGCTGCGTACAGGTACAGGTGTCTATGAGCGGGCCACCTATGCAGAAAGCCGGCAGGAAGTACCCGATTACGGCAGTACCACGGGTCTCACCACGGCTTCAGCCGATCAGATTCATGTAGTTGCGGATGACAATGACCGTGTCGATTTGGCCGCCCATATTGCGCTTTCTCTCATGTACGCTTCCACCGTACTGCCGGCCATGCTGGGATACTGGTTTTTGAGCCGGGTATTTTCCAATGTGGGGAAGGGAGCGTTTTTCATTGAGCAGAATGCCAGATTGATTCTGTACTATGGCCTGCTCCAGTTTTTTTCCGCTTTTCTTGTACCACTTATCAAATTCCTGATCTGCGCTCTTGCCGGCGGTATTTCAGGCTGCCAGATTTCCTGTTCCGTAAACGCGGAGCTGCTGAATCCCATCTTCCAGGGTTTCGGCTTCCTGGTGGCCGCATACATCATTTACTACGGCATCCATTTACAGGACGAGGTGGACCATACCATATGATTATCATTCATCTTGACAGGATTTTAGCTGACCGGAAAATGAAGCTGAACGATCTGGCGGCACGGGTGGAAATATCGAATGTGAATCTTTCTTATTTGAAAACAGGAAAAGTAAAAGCAATCCGTTTCAGTACGCTGGACGCCATCTGCCGCGTCCTGAACTGTCAGCCCGGCGATATTCTGGAATATATCGAGGATGAGGACTGATATCGTCTCTGAGACAGGAAAAGATGCCGCCGCACCGATGGATAACCATGGATGCGGCGGCATCTTTTTCCTATTGATAACAGAACATTCGCGAAAAGCGCATGGAAATATTTCTTCCTGGAATCCGGCATCCGCCGCTCTGCGCTCTTTCTGTCATACCTTCAGCTCTGCCCGGCGGATCACCAGATAGGAAGCCGCCCCCAGCAGCAAAAACACTGCCAGGAAAAACAGAAGGGGAAACAGCAGATTGACGCCTCCTCCCCGGGGAAATCCCATGGCGCCCATCAGAAACCGGCGCATCTGTCCGGCGGCGCCAGCCGGCAGCAGGAAACGGAACACCGCCGGCAGCACCAGCACGATCACCATGGCCAGCGCCACGCCCAGAGTCACAGAGGATACCTTCCCCAGACGGTTGATCACCAGAATCACCAGATAGAACAGGCAGCAGACCGTCAGATATACCAGAAACAGCCACAGCCAGTTGAGCACCGGCGAATACTCATAGCCGTAAATGGAGCCGAAAACGGAATCGTATCCACCCGGGAGCAGTGCGTGGAGACTTCGGCCCACGATGGTATCCACCAATGCCAGAATGCCCGACACAAACCCAAACAAACTCAGCGTCGCCAGAAAAATGTAAGTTCTGGTAAATCCGTTCTGGATCAGCATCCGAAAATCTTCCTTAAATCCCAGCGCTCCCAGGATTCCCACATAGACCAGAGAATTCATCTCCAGACAGTTGGTGCCTACCTGCTCCATACTGCCCTCCACAAGAAAGATGATGGCGGAAATCACCGCGATCACTGCAAAGACCACCGCATAAAAAATCCAGATATATTTAAAAGATGTGGCGCACTCGTACTGCACCACCGTCCGCAGCTTTTTCATCCTCTTATCCCCCTCTCTTCACCGGATCCGCCATAGGCTTTGCGCCCCGCGTCCTCCGTCAGCTTCACAAACAGCTTCTGCAGATTCATACCGGTGATCTGGAGATTCCCGGGCAGGACTTCCGGCCGCTCCCCCATCACATAAGCCAGTTTCATACCGCCCAGCGTATCCTCCCCGATCACCTTCTGGTCCCGGCAGAACTCCTCCACATCCCCGGCAATCCCGGAAACACAGTAGCCGGTCTCCAGCAGGTGCTCCACGGAATCTTCCAGAAGAATCTTCCCATGATCGATCAGCACCACATCCTCGATAAGATTTGCCACCTCCTCAATCAGATGTGTGGCAATCACAATCGTCCGCGGATTCTCCTCATAATTTTTCAGCAGCAGTTCATAGAACAGTTCCCGGTGATTGGCGTCCAGCCCCAGCACCGGCTCGTCAAAAACCACATAGGGTACGTCCAGCGCCAGCGCCACCGTCAGCTTGAAAATGGACTGATACCCCTTGGACAGTGCACGGAACCGTTTTTGCGTGTCCAGTCCGAACTTTTCCGCAATGGCAAACGCCCGCTGCAAATCAAAACTGTCGTAAAAACGCGCGGTCCAACGGAACAGTTCCCGTACCCGCAGGCTGGTATCATACAGATCCGCCTCGCTCATGCAGAATATTTTTTCATGCACCGCCATATTTTCCACCGCCGGCAGGCCATCGATGGAAATCTCTCCCTCATCGGCAAAAATCCGGTTTGCCAGAATATTAATCAGCGTGGACTTTCCCGCCCCGTTTCTCCCCAGCAATCCATAAATCTTCCCATGTTCCAGCGTAAAAGAAACGTGATCCAGCGCCGTCACCTGCTGATACCGCTTCGTCACATTATGAATGTTCACCGCGTTCATGTTCATACCCCCTTTCAATCAGTTCCATAACCTCCTCCTTGGACATCTGCAGCTTCGACGCCTCTTCCACCAGCGCGGCAATGTACTGGTCGTAAAACTGCTCCTGTCTCTTCTTTCTGATCTTTCCCACTGCGCCCTCCTTCACATACATGCCCAGCCCCCGCTTCTTGTAAATGATCTCCTCATCCACCAGCATATTCATCCCCTTCAGAACCGTATGGGGATTGATATTGAAAAGCGCCGATATCTCGTTGGTGGACGGTATCCGCGACTCCTCCGGAAATACCCCCGTAAAAATGGAATCCTCCAGCTGCTCGGCGATCTGGATAAATATGGGTTTTTCACTGTTTGGATTAATATTCAGAGTTCTCACCACCTTTGCATGTTTGTTACTCAAGTAACTAACTAGCTTAGCCATACTATACCAGGTCGCATTCGGGTTGTCAAGCATTTTTTCAAAAGGCAAAAAAAAGCGCCGCATCGGTTTAACCAACCGATACAGCAGCATTCTTTTTCCATTTATCCACCAGACGTATCATCTGTTTTGACGTCAGGCCTACAAATATGGCCGCCGCCACCGTCCCTTCTCTGACTCCGTGGATGGTTCCGGTCACTGTCATTGAAACTATACAGGACACCGCCACCAGCGTCACATCAAACATGACTTTCATATATCCGAACTTTACAGGCACCTTCTGACAGACCGCCAGCACCACGCCTTCTCCGGCCAGAACCACCACGTTGGCCTTTACCTCGCAGCTGACCCCCGCCGCCACCAGCAGGATTCCCACAATGCATGCCAGCCACTGCTGCCAGTAGGTATTACAGGAAATTCCCTGCACTGCCCACACACCGAAATCCGTCAGATATCCGAAAAAAACAGCCACCGGCAGCTGCAGCAGCTGAATGGGATGATACTCTTTTCTGAGAATCAGGATCTGCAGAAGAATAAAGAAACAATGCATCAGTATCGTGGCATTTCCCACTGTCAGCGGTGTGATTACACTGATCACATAAGGAAAGCTGGAGATCGGGGAAGTCCCCAGACTGGCCTTGATGGAAAAAGCCACCCCAAAGGCCATCACCGCCAGACCGGCGCAAAGAAGAAGATATCGTTTCAGAAGCTGTACATGCGACGTATGCAATTCCATCCATCCCTTTCCATTTTAAATTCCTTTTCTATTATAGCACACGAAAGCCACAATGGAATACCCGCAAAAAAAGCCCCGCCGCGAGAATCCTCTCACGGTGAGGCGTTTTTGTGCGGGGACCACTCAGGCCGCGCTCCCCTTATGAAAAGACTGTGACCGTTCTTTCTGACAGGCCCGGACAAACTCCTGGAGTTTCTGTCTGGCTTCCGGTCCCAGATTCCGGGGCACATCAATCTCCACCGACGCGTACTGATCGCCGTAAACTCCCGGCTGCTTCATGGATACGATTCCTTTTCCCTTCAGCCGGATCTTCGTACCTGACTGAGTGCCGGGACGGATCCTGCACATCACCCGTCCGTACAGGGTATCAATCGCCGCTTCTCCGCCAAGCACTGCCGTTTCGAACGGAATCTTCACGGTCGTATACACATCCATTCCCTTCCGCTCATAACCCGGCCGGCTCTTCACATGAATCTTCAGCAGCAGGCTTCCCGCCTGTCCGCCGCCCGTCCCGGGCTGACCTTTTCCTTTCAGACGGATGGTCTTTCCATCCTCGATACCTGCGGGAATCTTTACTTCCAGAGACTGGATCTTTCCCTGACCGTCCTGCAGACGGATCACCTTCTGACAGCCGAAAGCCGCCTCATCAAAGGTGACCTCCACATCTGCCGTCAGATCCTGGCCGTCTCTGGCAAAACCGCCGCCTCCGGAACCGCCGCCGTGAAACGCGCCGTTTCCAAAACCTCCGTCATGGAAGCTTCCGCCTCCAAAGCCGCCAAATCCGCTGTTTTGATACGTTCTTCCTCCCGTACTTCCACGGCTGCCGCCAAATCCTCCGAAGCCCTCTCCGAACAGATTCTTCAGAATATCATCCATATCCTGGCTGCCGCCCTCAAAATGATACTCCCGGTAACCGCCGCCGGAACCTCCAAAGCCCTGACCAAAGCCGCCAAATCCTCCGTTTCCGGAAGCCTGGCCGCCATACCCCTGGCCATAACCGCCTGCCGTCTGGTCAAAGGCCGCATGACCGAACTGATCATACAGCTTTCTCTTTTCCTTGTCACTCAGCACCGTATACGCCTCGGTGATCTGTTTGAACATCTCCTCAGCCTTGGGGTTGCCCTCGTTGCTGTCCGGATGGTACTTTTTCGCCAGTTTTCTGTAGGCTTTCTTAATGACGTCCTCACTGGCATTTCTGTCGACGCCGAGAATCTCATAGTAATCCTTTTTTGCTTCCAAACTTCTCACCTCCCGGCATTTAACCGCCGATTTTCATTTTTCAAAACAGGAGGCCGGCACCGCCGTCCTCCTGACATCTTTGTCCTCCCGAACAATCGGAACAGGGAAGATCTCCATCCTCTTTTGTTCTTCTTGTTCTATATGAAATATAACACTCTTCCTTTCCGTTGTCAACCCGCGTTTTGAATTTTCTGAAATTTTTCCTTTTTCCGGAGGATTCCGGCCGCACCGCCGCTGTATTTCACGGCAATCCTGCTTTTCGGCCCGCAAGAAAAAGATAGGCGTCCTCCAGGGTTGCCTCCCCCGGCAGGCAGTCCACCGGAGGTTTGTCGGGCGACAGGATCCGAAGCTGAATGCCGCCGTCCACCAGCTGCTTGCCTGCGGTCAGATATTCCCGCTCCAGTTTTCTGGCACAGGCTTCCTCTTTTGTCCGGCAGATCCAAACGCAGCCCTGGGCCTGTTCCATAAGGCCTTTTACCTCCCCGGCATACAGGAATTTTCCTTTCTGCATCACCGCCAGCCGGGTGCAGGTGGCGGCCAGATCCTCCACCACATGGGTGGAAAGCAGCACCGTCCGGTTCTCCGAAAAATCCACCAGAAGGTTCCGGATCCGAATTCTCTCCTCCGGATCCAGGCCGGTGGTTGGTTCGTCCACAATCAGAAATTCCGGTTCATGGAGCAGCGCCTGTATCAGCCCCACCCGGCGCTTCATTCCTCCGGAAAGCTGACGCATCTTCTTTTTTTGATGGGCCGCCAGACCGGTGCGTTCCAGGGTCCGGTCAATCCGCCTGTTCAGCGTATGCTTCTCCACCCCGGCCAGTTCCCCCATATACGTCAGACACTCCCGCACTGTAAGCTGTGGATAAAGATCGATCTCCTGGGGCAGGTATCCGATTTTTCTGCGGATTTTGCCGTAATTTGGCGCTGTATACTCCAGCCCGTCGATGAACGCTGATCCGCCGGAGGGCCGCAGCACCGTGGTCAGCACCCGCATCAGCGTGGTCTTTCCCGCTCCATTTTCCCCCAACAGTCCGTAGATTCCTTTCGGAATTGTCAGACTGGCGTGATCCACTGCTGTCACCCCGTTTTTAAACCGCACTGTCAAATCTCTGATTTCAATACTCATAACCGTTCTCCTTTCTTTCCACCCGGCACTCTGGCCAGGATCGCCGGAACCGTCGCCAGCATCGCCATGGTCAACAGCAGGGAGCAGCCGCTTCCCCACAGCCATCTGATATTTCCTGTCTCTTCGATTGCCCGGAAGGAAAAGGAAAATACATTCCATTTCCCCAGCAGTTCATTTCCGCCGCTGGAAATCAGGCCGAACCATATCAGGGCTCCCACTCCGATACCGGCCCACAGATTTCTCAGCAGATTGGCCGCCGTCATAGCAAGGGTGCCGCAAAACAGCAGCATGGCCGGCATGGCAGCCAGATACATGACAAAAGAAACCCAGGCCGGATCTCCGTCCCAGGCGGCGGAGGGCTGCTGCCAGAAAAAGCATCCGTACCCTATCACGGAAATCCCATACAGATACACCGTCTGTATTCCCAGACGGACATAAACCGCCCGCACCCGATGTTTCATGGGATACATCCCGAATACCTCTTCCCGGTGATTCTGCACCTCCTGCATATAGGTATCCGCGCAGAAAACCACCGCCAGAACGCCCATGGCCTGCTGCATGGCGCTCCCGATTTCGCTGACGCTGGTGACGCCCCGGATCAGGGCCATCCCAACCACAAATGCCAGCGAATAGCAGATTTTATAAACCGGCAGACTGATTTTTATCTCCGCCATCAACTCACTCGCCTCCTCTTTTCAGGCCGGATAGCCCGATGATTTCCTTTCAGTTCCCACAGCCGGATTGCCACCGCCAGCAGAATCGCACTGCTTACCAGCAGAAAAATCTGATTGAATCCCGTGATGGACGGCGCCGCCGTCTCCAGAAAATCTCCGGGAAATCGAACCATAATCGCCAACGGTCTTCCATAGTAGCCAAACCTCCCGTCCGGCCCCCGCGTTCCCATGTTGGAGTACAGCAGGTACAGAAACAGAACCGGGGCCCCCGGCAGCGGATTGCGGAAAGCCAGCGCCACCACCGCGTACACACTGACAATCATCAGCAGATTCGGCAGAATATATTTTACCGCGGCCATGGGAATATCCAGCGGATTTACCGGCAGCTGGTTGCGGATTCCCACTGCCAGGCAGATGCCGGTAAAAAGCAGCGTCAGCGCTGCCAGAATCAGGGCCATAACCGCAAATCCTCCCGCCGCCTTTCCCAGCACATACTGCCGGGTCGTCACCGGCCTGGTGTGCAGCAGTTCCCAGGTATCTTTCCTGGTATCCCGGAAAAACAGCAGTACCAGCAGAATGGCCGCCGCAAACCCCAGATACAGTCCCGCAAAATCCGCAAACTTATTGGCCACATACCAGGAATACGGATGTTCCGCAAACCGTTCTTCCATGTATTGATTCACCTCTTCGGCCGTTCCCTGCACATAGCGGTTATCCTCAAAGGTATACAGGGAACCATAGTAGCCCATTTCCTCCAGGCTGCTTATAATCTCCGGAATTTTCATGGTCCCAAACTTCTCAAGAAGCGCCTGCACCTCTTCACTGCTCATGTCGAATTCCTCCAGCAAGGTCTGGCCGATCTCCTGAAGAGCCGCCTCCTTCTGCTGCTCTTCGTTGGCAGGAATGTAACCCTGCATCACATCCAGGTCATTCAGAGCCACATCCTCCACCTGCATCTGACGGATTTCCTCATCGGAGGTAAACCAGTGGATGCCCAGATAAGGGCTCACCTCCTGGTAAACTCCCAACAGGATAATCAGAAAACCGATCCAGAAAACCGGATTCTTCAGATAATTTTTCACCGCTCGCTTCATCACTGCCTTCATAATTTCTCCCGCCTTTCCCGCAGGAATCTTTCCTGCTTTTGTTATCTTCAGAATAAACGGCAGATGACAACAAAAAAACAACGGGGAGAAAAAACTTTCGTTTTTTTCTCCCCGCAGGATTTCTGTTCCATTATATTTTCCGGGCCTCTGTGGCAGATACCCGGAAGGATGCCCGCACAGCCGCTCCGCCCTCTTTTGTATTTTCCGTCAGCAGCGCCCCGCCGTGTTTTTCGCAGTAAATCCGGCAGATATACATCCCCAGCCCAAAGTGCTGCAGACTGTCCCGGACGCTTCCCCGGTGAAATGCCCGGGTCACCGTCTCCGTATCCTCGGAAAATCCGCAGCCGTCATCGGTCACCAGCAGCACCAGTTCTTCCTCCGCCAGCAAAATACGCACGGTCACCAGCCCGGCGGCATACCGGAGGGCATTGGACAGAAGATTTTCCGCCACCTCCAGCACCACTTCCTCATCTGCCAGGAAACGTTCCGGACCACACTGGCCGGACACCTGACACGCTTTCCCTGCCTCCCGGGCCAGGGGATCCGCACTTTTTTGAATCTTTTCCTCCAGTCTTTCCACGCTGGTGGAGACCGGACAAAGGGTACGGTCTTCCAGCCGGGTGAGCCGCCGCATGGTTTCAATAAATTCCTCCATCCGATCCAGCTGGCCCATACTTTCCTGCAGAATATCCTCCACCTGTTTCTGATCCAGCTGGCCCTGGGGCAAAAATTCCAGCAGCATTTCCTGATAGCCCCGCAGCACGGTCAGCGGCGAACGGATATCATGGGCGATGGCTGCCCGCAGCGCTTTTTCATCCTCTATCATCCGCCACATCCGCCGGTTGTTTTTCTCCAGTTCGCCCCGCATAGTCTCAAATTCCCGGCAAAGCCGTCCCATCTCATCCCGGTTCTCATAGAGCACCGGACAATCCAGCTGATTGGCCGCAATCTTTCGGGAAGCCTCGCCCAAAATGGTCAGGGGCTTCTGCAGCTTATTTCTGTAAAATAAAAGTACCGCCCCCAGGCTGGCGATCAGCGAAATGATCAGCACCCCATAAGTTTCCAGGAAATCACACAGCTCTGAGATCCGGCCGTCCATGCTGCTCATCGTCTCCAGAGGCGGACGGCCCACAGACACATGATAAGCTTCCGTTTCCCGGTTCAATGCGTTCAGGTAATCCTCCTGGTTCACATATTTTCCCCAGATCTGCTGCTGAATATAATTGGCGCTGGTCACCACCAGGGCCGACAGGATAAAACCCGCCACAAGCCCCACCGCCAGATACAGTACCAGCGTTTTTTTCAATGAGAGATTTCTCAGTTTTTCCATCGATATCCCATCCCCCAGACCGTCTCGATATATTCCTGCCGGGTGCAGGCCGCCATCTTCCTGCGGATCCTGCGAACCAGCTCCGTGATCACCCGGCTGTCCCCCTCTCCGTCCGGTCCGCAGACCCGCTCGTAAATCCGTTCCCGGTCAAACACCTGGCCCGGATGCATGGAAAGGAATTCCACAATCTCATATTCCAGCCGGGTAAGTTCCAGATACTGCTCCCCGATCTGCACCGTCCGGGCCGCGTAATCAATCAGACAGCCGCCCCCAAAACGGTATTCCGTCCGGCTCCGGTGACGTTCCTCCCTCTTCAGGTGCGCCTGAATCCGGGCCTCCAGTTCCCTCAGGCTGAAGGGCTTTACGATATAATCATCGCCGCCCACCAGAAGACCGTTCACCCGGTCCTCTTCCTCCACCCGGGCCGTGAGAAAAAGAATCGGGCAGGAGACCTTGTCCCGGATTCTCCGGCAGACCTCCATGCCGTCCAGCCGGGGCATATTCACATCCAGCAGAATCAGATCCGGCCCTGTCGCCGCCTTTTGAAGTGCTTCCACCCCATCCCCGGCTGTCAGAATCTCATAACCTCTTACCTGCAGGTACTGACTCAGCATTTTCAGCAGAGAAGCATCGTCATCCACCACCAAAAGCTTATATTGCATTTTCCTTTTCCTCCAGCCTGCGCAGCACATTTCTTTTCAGATCTTCCACCGTATGAAGCTGTGAAGGCCCTCCAAAATATCTGGCTGCCAGATCCCCTCCGAAATCATGGATCAGCAGCCCCTCCGTGATCCGCTCTGTCAGTGCCTCCCCGGACAGCTCCGGGAAATATCCCTGCAGAAACGCTCCATCCATCTGAAAAAGTTCCACTGCCACATACATCTGTTCATACACTGCCGGGGCCAGCACCGCCTCTGCGAAATCCAGAAACCAGATGGCGCCCCGGTCATCCACCAGCACATTGTTTCCATTGAGATCTCCATGGACAAACACCCGCTCCCCCAGACAGCGGCCCGCCAGAAACGCTTTCCGGTCCTTCCGGAAGGATTCCGGGTATGCCTGCCACCGCACCTGCCGGTCCGGGTCTGTCAGCACATCCACATCCCGGAAAGGCGCGCAGGGCGTATTCATCCGGTCCGTCAGCTTGCGGATTCGCTCTCCCATCCTGCGCTTTTCGGCAGGGTTCATGGTCTTTGCCGCGTCCTGAAAGGAGTTTCCCGAAATGTAATCCGAAATCAGATAGTAAAATACATAGGAATCTTTCATCTGTCCCCAGGCCGCGATCCCCGGAACGGGAACGCCCAGACTGCCTGCCCGCCACATGGCAAAACGCTCAGTACCAAGTTCCTCCTCCGGCACCATTCCCGCCTGACGGGGCGCATAGATTTTCAGCACATAATTCCCTGTCCGAAAGACTGCATTGGTGGAAAGAGGCATTGCCTCCAGTTTTGCCGGCGGAAGTCCTTCCGTTTTCAGAATCTCCTCCGCCAGCTTCTCAAAAACCGGAATATTTCCGGAAATCTGTTTCCAATCCTTCCATTCTTTCACTGTTTCCTCAAATTGATTCATCTTTCCACCAAAAACACCCCGCAGAATCCTGCGGGGTGTCCCTTCTGCGGCTTCGCCGCTATGTAATTCCTGTTATTTACAGAACACGTCTTACAGCAAGAATGGTTCTGTATGCCGCGTTGGAACTGATCTTGATGCCGTCCTTTGCGTTGCTGGCATGTACGATAGCTCCGCCTCCCATATAGATAGCCACATGTCCGGAATAGCAGATGATATCGCCGGGCATCGCTTCCGAATAGGATACTCCCACTCCCACACTTCTCATCGCTGCAGAAGAATGCGGAAGGGATACGCCAAAGTGTGCGTATACACTCATGATAAATCCGGAACAGTCTGCTCCGTTGGTCAGGCTGGTGCCGCCCCATACATAAGGGTTACCCACAAACTGGCATGCGTAATTCACTACCGACTGACCGGTGGGATTGTATGCTGCAGAACCGGAAGAACTGCCGGAGCTGTTCGAACTGCTGCTGGAGCTGGAGCTTCCGGAGTTCGAGCTGCTGTTGGAACTGGAACTGCTGGAACTGTTCGAGCTGCTGTTGGAGCTGGAACTGCTGGAACTGTTCGAGCTGCTGTTGGCGCTGTTCGAGCTGGTACTGGAGCTTCCGGAGTTCGAGTTGCTCTTGGAACTGGAACTGCTGGAAGACTGCTGTGTTTCCTCTTCTTCCTCGGCGGCCTGCTGTGCTGCTCTCTGTGCTGCAGCCTGCTGCTCTGCCTCTTTGCGAGCCTGCTCCTCAGCGGCCTTTCTTGCGGCCTCCTCAGCGGCTCTCTTCTCTTCTTCTTCGATCTGCTGAATCTCAGCGTTCTGCTGCTCGATCAGAGCTGCATAAGCGCTGGCCTGGCTCTGTGCCTGACTGATCTGCGCGTCGTAATCACTGGAAGTAGCTTTTTTCTCAGCCAGCTGGGTCTCCAGGTTTGCCTGCTGATCCGCATATGCCTGCTGCATCTCTTCCATCTCTGCCTTCTCGGAATCCAGCTGATCCGCCAGATCAGATACCTGCTGAACGGTATCCGCAAACTCCTGAAGACTGTTTCTGTCACTCTCGTATAACTTCTGTACATACTCTGCCTGATTCAGAATACTGCCGATGTCCTCGCCCTGCAGAAGCAGCTGCGCCCAGGCATCTCCGCCTCCGTTCTCATACAGGTAACGGATTCTGACTTTCATGGCTTCGTACTGACGGTCACGCTCTTCCTGCGCCTGAGCCAGTTCTTCCTGGGTCTGCGCAATCTGCGTTTCTTTATCTTCCAGTTCACCCTCCAGGACTTCAATCTCAACCATCACATCTACAAGCTGTGCGTCCAGATTGCTGATCTCGGATGTAATCTGATTCTTCTGTTCTTCCAGGCTGTCAATCACAGCCTCCTGCTCAGCCAGCTGACTCTCTGTGGCAGCTTTCTGCTGCTGAAGCTCCTCCTTGCGGGTAGACGCCGCAACACTAACCACCTGAGAAAAAGTCAGAACCAGTCCCAAGGTTAAACAAAGGATTCTTTTCTTCATTACTTACTTTACTCCCTTATGTACTATAACTCTGCTTGTCACCGGGTGTTTCCATTCATTTTAAGTGTAACATTTTTGAAACACTTTTTTCATTTCTTTTACATATTAGCATAATCCTGCCAGAGTTGCAAGCTTTTCTTCCGAAAATGTTTTATAAACAATTCATGAATGTAAGGTTTCCTTAATAATATCTTCCTTTCACACCGTCCGGTGTCCTGGATCGGCTGATACCCGTTTTCTTATTTCTCCGGCAATCAGACAGCTTCCCTTATGTACGCATTTGGGATAGCCACAGTCCACAAAGGAAAGCCGAAGCCCTTCCTCTGTTTCTTCCCATTCGCAGGTAACGGTCCTCCCCTGATTCTGCTGCCGGCAAAAACCGGAAAGAATCTCCTCTTCTATTTCGCCCATCTGTTTTCTCCCTTTCTGTCCGACCAGCCCGCGCAGCCCCAAAATCGTCCCGTCAGCCGCTGTGCAGGCAGAAAATCCCTTCATTTGGCATGAGTTTCTTCTATATTATAATGCAGTCGTTTCTGATTTCTATTTTTCCCGTGGCCGCTTCTCTTCCCGGCGAAATACACCACTGCGGCCTCCCTGTTTTTCCTCCAGACGGATTTCCGAAATCACCATATTCCGATCCACAGCCTTACACATATCATAGATGGTCAGCAATGCCGTACTGACGCCTGTCAGCGCCTCCATCTCCACGCCCGTCTGCCCTCTTGTTTTCACGGTACACCAGGCATAGATGCGCCGCTGTTCTTCGTCCACCCGAAAATCCACCGTGCAGCCGGACAGCAGCAGCGTATGACACATGGGAATCAGCCGCGAGGTTTCCTTCGCCCCCATGATTCCCGCCACCCGGGCCACTCCCAGTACATCTCCCTTGGCCATGGTCCGATGCTGGATGGCATCAATAATCTTCTCGTTTACCTGAATAAATCCGGAGGCCACCGCACTCCGGAATGTCTCCTGTTTTTCTGTGACGTCTACCATCACAGCATTGCCCTCTTCATCAAAATGACTGAAATCTTTTTGCATTTTTTCACCTCTCGCTTGAGTATACTGCGGTCCCTCTCCAATAGCAAGCTGCTTTTCTCCCTTTTCCACAATATTTTTGGTTTTTCTCTGTGTAGATTCCATAAAAATAAGAATACTTTTATAATATTATTGACGCTTCCAACAATTTGTGCTAAGATAAACAGGAAATCAGAAAAGTAAAAGGTTCCGACAACTGACGGATATGTGATATAACACAGGGAAGTCGGAATCCATATGGAGTCGACCGTCTGGGCAGCAATGTAATTTTACATTAGCTGCGTTTTTTTTACTCAGAAGGGGATATCTCTGTCTGCAGAGCCCCGGCATGGGTGACAGGACGGCTTCCGGGGGGACACGGAATCTTTGCTTTATGGTCGGCCATCCGGCCAAACAGATGAAACCCTCAAGAGGGTAACCTCTATGGCCATCCGGCCAAACAGATGAAAGGAGAGATTTTCACTATGGGCTACAAATCTGACATTGAGATCGCACAGGAGTGCGAAATGCTTCCGATCACTGAGATCGCCAAAAAGGCAGGTATCGATGACAAATACCTGGAGCAGTACGGAAAGTACAAAGCAAAAATTGACTACAACCTGCTGAAAGAAACCGACAAAGAGAACGGCAAGCTGATCCTGGTTACCGCTAT
>DVIN01000049.1 GCA_018711275.1 Candidatus Pullilachnospira intestinigallinarum | reverse complement strand
ATAGCGGTAACCAGGATCAGCTTGCCGTTCTCTTTGTCGGTTTCTTTCAGCAGGTTGTAGTCAATTTTTGCTTTGTACTTTCCGTACTGCTCCAGGTATTTGTCATCGATACCTGCCTTTTTGGCGATCTCGGTGATGGGGAGCATTTCGCACTCCTGTGCGATCTCAATGTCAGATTTGTAGCCCATAATAAAAACCTCCTTTCATCTTCAATGGCCAGAGGACCAGAAAGAACCCTGCCCGGGTTGCCTCCGGAAAGACCCGCGGCCAGAAAGAACCCTCTTAAAAGGATTTCTATAGCAATGGCAAATGCCATTTGCTGCTGCATCCGGCGTTCTCTTTTTTAAATCAGGAACGGCGGACCCTCTGCACTGCCAGTTCTCTGCCTACATAGGAAGTCAGAGGGCTGTGATACAGAAGGGATACCAGAAGCGAATTTGCAATTACAAGCGCCACTGTCTGAATCACTCTCGTGGTATAAAGAACCGCCCAGGGCGTACCGTAATATATGTGAAGTCCCACAGTGGTAAAGCCCAGAGAACCCACCAGGCCGTGTACCGCCACAATCACGGCAATCTTCCAGGGATTGATCCGGTTATGGAAAAGATGTTTCTTCATCACTGCCGGCAGAACACCGGACAGCAGAGACGTTACCAGAATAAACGGATTGGGCGCATACCCCTGGAGAATACACCCCAAAAGATCCGCGCTTACACCGCAGATACCGCCCACCACGGGACCAAACCAGAGTCCTGCCAGGAAGATGGGGGTGGTACTCAGCGTAATCCGCAGCGTTGGCCCGATATTAATAGCCAGCACCCTGGCCAACACCAGATTCATGGCAATCAATACGCCTGCAAATGCGATAGTTTTAATATTCAGTTTTTTCATGAATGATTCTCCTTCTTTCATCGGGCATAGTAGTTTACCACACCAAAGAAAGCGGGATCACTCTCTGAATCTATCTTCAATGCAGTAGCGGATGCAACATTACATCGTGGAAAAATTTCACGGTTTCCTTCGTCCACAGACAACTTCCCATCCTGTGACACTTTACGCGCAATGCTTACTCTACTATTTTTACACATCGTATACTCCTTTTCGATCGTGTAATGCCTGTTTTTCCTAATTCATCATTTGTTAAGGTTAACTCAGCGCTTTCAACATACTGATGGACACATCGCCCACCACTGCCATGTCCTCCGCCTTGAAAGCGACAGGAAAATTGTCGGAGAACAGGATCTGTGAGGATGGCGGAAATTCATCATCGCCGGCCCACAGAATAAACTGAAGTCTCAGTCCGTTGATAAATTCAAATTCATAGGAAGCATCTCCGTGCTCCAGTTTCCTGGCGCCGATCCGCTCCATAATCTCCTGAAACTTTTCGATACGGTTTCCATATCCGAATGCCAGACGCATCAGACAGCGCCCCTGAAACTGTTTCAGGTAAACATTCCCCCACGGAACCTCCCGATAGGTCAGAAATTTCCCGGTAGACGGAGCCATATGCCCCTCCACCAGATAACGAAGCACCAGAATCCTGGCGTTTACCGCCGTCTCCAGCGGGTAATATCCGATACGCTCCTCCGGTTCATGCACCACCTGGTAATCCGGAAAACCGATACGGTAGGAAACTCCCATCAGGCGCACAAGAAACTGCTGTTTCTCCTCATCATACGGAATCTCACACCGTGCGCTGATCTCCTGCGGATCCGCCTGCCGGTACAGTTCCATATAATGCTCATAGGGAATCCGCTCCTTGCTGTCCTTATCATAATTCAATTCCATAGCTGTCATTACTCCTGATCCTGTTTTACTGAAGGGAACAACGTGGTATCCGTATGCGGAATAAAGCAGGCTGCCACAAATTCGTCCATGTATCCCGGCACTGCGCTCAGCTCCAGATACGTCATATTGGAAGCCACCTCATACGTCTTTTTCTCCGCCTCGCTGGACAGCAGCATGGTATACGCTCCTGCCAGAGAAGAATTGCCGATATAGTGGAACTTCTCCTGGGGGATATCCGGGAACATGCCGATATTCACCGCATTTCTCATGTTGATTCCGCTTCCGATTCCACCGGCCACATAGACATTCTCAATCATGGAAACATCGAAATCCAACGACGCCAGCATCGTCCGGATCGCGGAAAAAATCGCTCCCTTTGCCCTGATAAAGTTATCAATATCCACCTCTGTAATTTCCACATCCCGGTCGGCTCCCGCATCCTTCGCAAACACCAGGACATAACTGCCCATCCCGTATTTGTCCCGGTGGACCCGCTCTCCTTCACGGACAAATTTTCCCTTGGGATTGATGATTCCCGTGGTGAACAGCTCGCTGATCACATCGATAATTCCGGATCCGCACAGTCCGATGGGCTTCTGTCCCTCGCCGCCGACCACCCGGAAGGTGGGCTCCATAGTCGCGCCATCGATGGTACACGCCTCTATGGCGCCGTCCGTGGCACGCATACCGCAGCTGATATCGCCTCCCTCGAAAGCGGGTCCCGCGGAACATGCACAGCTCATCATAAAATCAGAGTTGCCGAAAACCAGCTCTCCATTGGTTCCCAGATCAACAAAAAGTGAAAACTCCGGCCGGTTCCAGATCGTGCTTACCAGCGTACCTGCTGTGATATCGCCGCCCACATAGCTTCCGATATTGGGAGCTACAATAATATGGGCATCGGGGTTAATATCGATTCCCAGGTCCGATGCATACAGAGAGTTTGTTTTGAAAAAGGTAGGTATGTAGGGTTCCATACGGATGGGGTCCGCATCCACGCCTGCAAACAGATGATTCATGGTGGTGTTTCCGGCCACGCACATCCGGTAGATGTGTTCTTTCTTCACACCGCTGGCACGGCACATCTGCGCGATCAGAGGATTGATGGTTTCTTTAATCACCGCATCCTGAAGTCTTTTGGCTCCCCCCGGCTTGGTGGATTCAATAATCCGGTTGATGACATCCGCCCCGTACCGAATCTGTCCGTTTCCGGAAGATGCCTTTCCCAGCACCTTTCCCGTCAGCATGTCGATCAGCAGCGCGGAAACCGTGGTGGTTCCAATATCCACCGCCAGTCCTCCCGCAACCACCCTGGCATCCTTCGGATAAATATCATACACAAAGATTCTCTCTCCGTCTCGGGATCTCCGAATCACGCACTGAACGTCGAATCTGCTTTCTCTCAGCACGGCGGCCATGCGGCGCAGTACCGTATAGGGAAGATGAGCCTGACGGCATCCGGTGAGCTTTTTGATCGCACGCATCAGCCTTTCGTTGTCGGGCATGGTATCATCCAGCGTCGGCTCGTCCATGACCACATTCAGGATGTCCATATCATTTTCCAGGCGGATTCCCGTTGCTTCCACATCTCTTTTAGCGTGTTCGAAAATCGCGATTTCCTCCGGAGAACTCAAATCAGCGACCTTCATCCGGCTGCGGTAAGCGGATGCAATATCCGGCACTTCCACCTCCACATCCTCTGTCACCTTACTGCAGCAGGCCAGTCTCCAGCCCTCCGCGTATTCCTCATCAGAAATATGACGGGTCTGAACAGATTCCAGCTGCCCGTTCAACAGTTTCACGCGGCACTTTCCACAGGATCCGTTTCCGGAACAGGGTGCGTCAATCGCCACATTGGCCATTCTGGCCACGTCCAGCAGGTCTTCCCCGGATGTGGCAAAGGCTTCCACAGCCTCTCCATTTTCAAACCGAAAAGTCACTTTTACCATTGATTTAAGCCTCTCTTTTGGAAAATCATTTTCTGCTATCGTCATAGCAAAATCACATATATATGTCCTTTTAAAGATACCACATTTAGTGCAAACCGTCAATGCAAACGCCCGATTTTGCCAATAATTTAACAGACCTTCCGGCATAAATCCGGATGCTTTTCTTCCGCATTTTTCCTGTCCTTACGCAAAAAAAACAAGCCCGAAGCATATCCCTCAGGACAGCTTCGGGCTTCCCCGATTTACAAAAAAGTATCGGAAATCTTCCGCGGCTTTTCAGACAAAAACCACGGTTTAAACCTGACTCTTACAGCTCCAGATAGGAATCTGCGTACAGAGTATTGTTTTTAAATACGTCACAGGATTTGATCGTCTCCATCAGACGAAGATCACAGGGATTCACGATAGCGGAGGTAAGACCCTGCATCATAGCCATGGCTACCAGAGCGGAATCCATGATCGGGCGAATGTTCTTCGGCATACCGTTGGAGTTATTGGACAGACCGCCGGTGGAGTTCAGACCCATATCGCTGAACATTTTGATGGCCTCCAGAACTTCCATCTGTTTCTCCTGCATTCCCTTAACAACCAGGAACAGCGGATCAAACCACAGATCGGTAGGCTCCATACCCAGCATCATACCTCTCTCCAGCATGTTCTGACAGTGCATCATACGCTCGTCATTGTCCTTGGCAATACCTTCCGCGGAGCAAAGAGCGATAACAATCGCGTCATTGGCAGCAGCCAGATCGATGTTCTCGATTCTTCCGCCGGCATCCGCGGAGTTCACGATGGGTTTTCCTTTGCTTCTGTTATATACGGAAATACCGGCCTCAATGGCTTTTTTGTTTGCCGTATCCAGAGCCAGGGGAACATTGTCAAAATTCTCCTGCAGCAGTTTTACTGCCCATTTCATCAGATCCTCGCCGTCGTTCTCAGCCGGTCCGATGTTTACATCCAGATAGGTAGCGCCGGCATCCAGCTGCTCTTTCGCACGTTTCAGGATCGGTTCCGGATCACGCTCTTCCATAGCTTTGCGGATTACCGGGGAAATGCAGTGAATTCTTTCACCGATTGTAACAAATTTTGCCATAGTCTTTCTCCTTTTTAAAAGCTTGTAATATTATCCGGAAGGGGTTCTCCACTTCCCGGAACTTGCAGGGCCGGGACATTTTCATGTCCCGGAACCCATACTTTTTAGATCTCGCCTGCTTCCTGCAGATCTTTCAGGAATTTCACCAGCTGTACAGCTTCCTGGGGAGCCACAATAATCTCCCAGCCCGGCAGCTTGGACTCCAGATCACCTTTCAGTACGGCAACTTTTCCGGGGATGATCAGTTTTCTGGATTTTACCTTGCTCTCAATGTTCTCCTTGATGAAGGCGGAAATGGAATTTCCGGAGAACTTTCCAGCTGCCCAGGAGGTCAGTACGGAAAGTCCGCCTGCATCGTTGATTACCAGATTCAGCGGAACACCGGATCTCTCCAGCTCGCCGGATACCACGAAGTAGGTCAGCGCGAAGTCAACGGTTGTTACGCAGACAGAATTCTCATCTGCTCCGTTCAGCGGATACAGACCCGGCTCAACCTTCATGGGCTTCTGCGGATCGGTAAATACGTTCTGGCGCAGACCGAACAGCGGCAGAGCCTCTGCGTAGCCCAGGTTCTCCAGAACTACGATGGAACCGTATTTCATGGTGAACAGAGATACCAGAGCTTCCTGCATATATCTGTCGCCCTTGGCCAGTTTTACAGTATTTACGATGGTGGGATATCCGAAGGTTCTGTCCTGATCCTTCAGAGCCGCCCGACGAATCTGAACGGCATTTCCGTAAGTTTCCTTCAGAGAAGCGCCGGTGGCGTCGATCACCAGGTTCTTGTTGCCGGCTTTTTCCAGAGCGGCAACCGTGTCATAAATTTCATCCAGGCTGGCTCCGCCAACACCCAGAACAACACCTGCAGCCTTGGCAGCCTCGTTCATCGCCTCGTAGTTGGATGCGTTCGCTCCGTTCAGAACCGGTTTTCCGTCCTTGCAGATCTCCAGAGCCGCTTTCGCAACCTCCACATCATCGCAGCCCAGAACCAGAGTTTTTCCGGTAGCGGCCGCTTTCTTCACCAGTTCCAGATATTTGTCGGTGCCGGAAGCAGCGTCATAATTTACATAAATCATCTCCACATGCATTCTCTCGCCGATACGCTCATAGTCCACAGCAGGAATTGCGGCGATCTTCGCGTCGATCTCCGCGTCATCCATGCAGCTGCAAAGAGCGACCGCATATCTGGTTTTGTTCACGAAGGTTTTCTCATGTCTGAACAGAACAGTCTCGCCGCCCAGGGTATACTCCCCTTCTCCGCATCCTACTTTGATGGTCTTCATCGGCGGTGCGGTTGCCTCGGACAGCTCAGCCTTTGCTTCCTCGGAAACATACGGACACTGCTCGATCTTCATGGCTCCCTGCGCCACTTTCATGGAGAATGCCATACATGTGGGGCATCCGCATTCTTTACAGTTTTTCTTCGGTAACATTTTAAAAATCTGAATACCTGTTAATGCCATAATCTTTTATCCTCCTGTTCTCTCGATTATCTTACATTAAATCTTTGATCATTTTAGAAATCGTTGCCACAGTCTGAGGATGCATTACAATTACGGCATCAGATCCGGAAGCCAGGTCTGCTGCAGCAGTCATGATTTCCATGGAGATTCCGCGCTCTTCTACAGGTCCCCACTCCGGCATATCTGCCTCGGAGGCCATTGCCTCTTTTACATTCCAGGTCTCGGAAGAAACCGGTGTAACAATCGGCATCTGAAGCATTGCATCGCCCTGGGCCAGAGCTGCCGCTTTGATACGGTCCATGGTGGAAACCACATACTCATATCCGTATCCGGCCGCTGCGGATCCAACGTTCATTACGATGCTCTCCGGCTTTACGCCCAGCTGTGTTACCACAACGTTCAGCTGTTTTGCCAGGTTGATATCAACGGCAGACTCAGCGCCCACTTTCTGATCGTATGCCAGACCGGCTGCTGCGCCAACTGCCTTATAATCCTCTTCTCTTGCGGAAAGGATCAGCGCGTTCTTACCCTGCAGAGCCTCTGCCACCTTCGGCAGCAGTTCAGCGTCTTTCTCCACGTTCTTGGAGCCTTCAACGGCCAGCGGTACATCAATGGCATCTGCCACTTCTTTTACGATAGCTACCAGCTCTTCGGTGGATTTGTTTGCCCCGTTGGGATCTCCGCCTTCCAGACGCAGGCATACAAAATCAGCACCCTCCATGGCGGCTGCCTTCTTGGCGATTTCGGCCATCGTTGTACATCCTTCGTAATATGCTTTGATTCCGGCCACTTCCGGAATTCCCATATCGGAGATTTCCACTCCTACCTTGGGAGCATTCTTCATGTCACCGTCAAAGGTATAGAAGGGGAATACACTTTCGCCTCCTAATGTGACTGCTTTTTCACCGCATCCGATAGTTACTTCTTTGATGGATGCATTAAACTTCTGGGGTTTGCGATTAAACGGCATTCTCATTAGCCTCCTTTGAATTTTTTCATGGAGCCCGATTTACTGACGCAGGGCTTCATTTTTATAAGCTAAAGTTTATGTATGACCTTTCCGGTACGGCCGGAAGGGTATGAATAACCGATACGGATGGGAGGGAAGAAGCCGCAGGACCCCTTCCCGCACCCGAACCGGGATTCATCAATTACATCATCGGATCCATTCCCAGAGCCGGATGACCTTTTTCGGTCAGGAACTCTACCAGGGTCTCCGGATCCGTGGCGATGGTCTCGTCACCGATCATATCCGTGAAGTTGTCAATTCCGTACAGCTCTTTTGCTGTCTGATTCAGTCTCTCGGCAACTGTCTCTTTCAGCTCCTTGGGCATCCATACGATTCTGGCAACACCGCCCTCTGCTTTCATGAACTTCTTGGAACCGATGAAATGTTTTCCATGGCCCATGAATCCGGGAGTCTGAACTCCGCCGCCTGTCATGGATGCCAGTTCGGGGAAGGTCATTCCCAGAGGAGTCATGCCGGCATACTCACGGTTGGTGATGCAGACGCCGTTGGAGAAGGGCTCGATTCCGCAGATACACTCAAAGCATCCGCAGGAGGTCATGGGTTTTTCCATGATGGAGTACAGGGAAACGTCTTCCAGAGCACCCTGGGAGAACTTCTTCACTGCCTCGTTGACATCCTCGTACTCGCCGATTCTTTCATCGATGGGGCGCTCTTTGGTGATTACCTGGCAGGGTCCGTTGGGATCCAGCTCGTTGGTAGCCTTTGCATCCAGCCATGAAACGGCGCCGCACAGTCCCAGTCTCTCCGGAGTTACCACACATACGTGGGACGGGGAGAATGCCTGGCACAGGATGCAGCTGTAGTATACATCTACAGACTCATCGGTCAGGTTGTTCAGACGGTCATCACGTTTCTCAAAGGTGGGGATAGCCACTTCGTGACGAATTCTTGTACACTCTGCGGGGTCGGTGTAAATGGTTACCTGACATTTGTCAACAACAGCCTCAAACTCGTTTTTAACGGAAGCGTACAGCACCTCGCCGATGTGTTTCAGACGGAAGCCTGCGGCAAAGGCGTTCTTGCTGATACGAATTCTCTGCATATCTCTCTGGCCGGTGTGATATACACCCTCGATGCAGTTGATGTAGTTATGGAACTTACGCTCGATAACCGGCTCGAAATCAGGCTGCATGGATTTTCCGGCAACATCCACCACATAAGCGATGCTGTTCTTGCTTCCCAGCTCCATCTCGTCCACATCCGGTCCCACGATGGTGATCTTGTGATCTTCCACCTCGGAAGCGTCCTTGGTCTGTACCAGCTCGGCGCAGTCCACGCGGGATCCGTCGAACTCCACCTGCATATCGCCGCGGCGGATAATCTCTCCCTCGAAAGCGGAAGCGAAGGCCACCGGGATATCAATCTTGGTGATCTTGATCTTGATGTCACGGGCTTCCAGGGAGGTGGCGTTGAACTTGCTCACGTCTTCCTGTACAATCAGGCTCTTGGGTACACGGAAGATATTCTCGGTCTCATTGGTGATTACCGGGAAGCCCAGAGCGATAGCGCCGGCTCCGCAGGCAACAATCACGTCATCCAGCGGCGCGAAGGCATTGACAAATGCCGGTACACGCTGCATGGTGTACTCCATCAGGGCTTTGGAATCGCCGGGAGTGATATTTCCGAAAATCAGGGCGGCTCTCAGTGCTACGGACACCACATGGATTACCGCAGTCACGTCCTTGCCCAGGGGGATTACACGCACATTGGCTCCGGTATTCATACCGGCCTCAGCCACCTGATCACAGATACCGCCTACCAGAGTCACCAGGATACCCTGTGCCTGATAGGATTTCACCAGATCCACGCCTTCCTGTACGGTAGGAGCGGAACCCAGGATAACAGCAACACCGGGGATATCTCCGGTTACCAGCGGCACACCCAGCTCACGGATCACAGCATCCGGCAGATGGCCGTACAGCGGCTGCTGATAGGGAGCAGCGCCGTCAATATATTTCAGAGCCTCGATGAACTCCGCGCACAGAGCGGTGGCAACACCGGACATGAACGCGTCGTTTAAGCGGGGTTCTCTGGTCATCAGAGTTTTCACAACGCCAAGGGCCTCTTTCAGCTCTTTCAGGTTTGTAACCTTCACACCGGTTACAGAATAGTAGCAGGGAAGGCTGTAAGCGGTGTCAGGAAAGCTGACTGCCTTCTCCTCTCCGTACTGAGCGATTGCTCCGTCAATGGCCTGCTCAGTAAGGCCATAAACAGCGTTGTTTCCATTGAATACTCTCTCAAATAATGTCAATGTCTTTTCCTCCTATTCATTGCAGTCATCGATTTTATCAATGATCTTTTTTATACTGCGGATCTCCTCTACTGCAGATCTGCTGTAATCGTAAGGGGAACACCCCTGACGGTCCGCATCCATGATCTCGGTGTTATAGTGGACGAAGCCCAGCAGATCCTCTGCCGGTATATGCTTCCGGATAAATTCCTCATCCTTCTCGTCCCGTACCTTGTTGGCCACCACATGAACCTGTTTCACTCCCAGATCCTCCGCCAGACGCTTTACATTCTTATAGGTCTGCACGCTGCGGGAGCCGGGTTCAATCACCACGATAAACTGATCCATGCCTTCCGTGGTTCCGCGGCCCAGATGCTCCAGGCCTGCCTCCATATCCAGCACAACCACATCGCCTCTGTGAAGCACCAGGTTGTTGATGATCCGTTTCAGCATCACATGCTCCGGACACACACAGCCGGCGCCTCCCGTCTCCACCGTTCCCAACACCAGAAGTTTGACGCCGTTGCATACTTTTCCGTATGCGTCGGGAATGTCATCCACCTTCGGATTGATACGGTAAAATTTGTTGTCCGGGCTTGCGCCTGTACGCTCTTCCACCAGCTTTCTCATCTTGCTGATGGGAACAATACTTTCCAGCTCTTCCTCGGAGAACCCCAGAGCCAGACCCAGATTGGCATCCGGATCCACATCTGCCGCCAGTACATGGCGTCCTTCCTCCGCGTAAAGCCGGGCCAGGGTTGCGGCGAATGTGGTTTTACCCACACCGCCTTTTCCTGTAACCGCAATTTTCATTTCTTTCATCCACCTTCAGTCTTTTCGACCTGCAGATCAGCGAAAACCGGCAGTCAACTCCGAAATCATCAGATTCCCAGAGCCGCTCTCTTCTCCTCGATTCTTGCAATCATCAGGTCTACTAATTTTTCGATATCCGTCTCAACGGTAAATGCAGCCTCACACCACTGTCTCGTTCCTTCTGTCAGAAGCTGAGCCATCTGATCGGAACCGGCCACATACGGATCCACACCCAAGAAGGTATCGATACCGGTGGCAATTACATAATTTCCGATGGAAACAGCTTTCTCAGACATCCACTCCGGAGCGCATCCCACTACCGGGAGCTGAGAAATGTGCAGACCGGCATCTTTTGCCAGTGTCGCTGCCAGAACCATCATACGGCTGATATCCACACAGGATCCCATATGAAGTACCGGCGGAATGTCAGCCAGCTCGCAGACACGTTTCAGTCCGGCGCCGCACAGATCCTTGGCCGCCTTGTCCATCAGACCGGCCTTTGCGGCTGCCTGTGCAGAACATCCGGAAGCAATGATGATGATATCGTTCTCGATACATTTCTTCATCAGCTCGATGTGCGCGTAGTCCGGACGGATCTTCGGGTTGTTGCAGCCTACCATGGCCACGGCGCCGCGGATAACGCCGGAGGTAATGCAGTCCAGCAGCGGCTTTGTGGTTCCGGTTTCATCAACCTGAGAGTTGGTTACGCCGTCCAGTACTTTTACAATCGCTTCAACGGAATATCCAACCGTAGCTTTCTGCTTCATATCCGGGATATGAACCAGCTCCGGTTTTCTGTTTTTAAAGTTCTCAATGGCCATCTTTACGATAGCTTTTGCATTCTCCGCCGCGGTCTCGGCGCTGAATCTTACGAATTCAGAATCCGGCATCTGCGCGATGGGAGAAGTGGTAACGAATTTGGTGTGGAAGCATTTGCTTAAGGGTCCGAGGGCCGGGAAGATACACTGTACATCCACCACAATGGCCTCGCAGGCGCCTGTCAGCACCACATTCTCCTGCTGCAGGAAGTTTCCTGCCATGGGGATTCCGCGGCGCATAGCCACCTCATTGGAGGTACAGCATACGCCGGATACGGTGATGCCCTTTGCTCCCATCTCTTTCGCGTATGCGATCATCTCCGGATCATCCGCGTACTCGCAGATCATCTCGGAAAGGCTCGGATCATGTCCGTGTACCACGATGTTGACATTTTCCGCAACCATAACACCCAGGTTTGCCTCGGTGTCCACCGGCTTGGGAGTTCCGAACAGAACGTCGGAGAACTCGGTTCCCATCATGGATCCGCCCCATCCGTCAGACAGACCGGCGCGCAGAGACTGTTTTACCAGCGCCTCCGGAAGAGAGGAACATCCCATGTGTGTCATATGTAAGGAACGGGAAATCTCACGGTCGATGGCGTGAGGCGCCAGCTCGTTCTCCTCCCACAGTTTCTGCTGGGATTCGGGAGCTCTCTTTAAAAATCTCTGGGTTCCGAAGGGTTTTCCGTACTCCATAAGACCGGTCTCGGCAACCTCATGAGCCAGATCATAGATATCTTTTCCTTCTGTCTCAATTCCCCACTCTTTGGCGATGCGGATCAGTTTCTCGGGATCCTTTACTTTATAGCATCCATCCGCAGAAGATACATACAGCGTATGGCAGATCTCACGACCGTGATCGGAATGCGTTGCAGCTCCGCCGGCGGTAAACTTCAGGTAATTACGTCCCACAATGCCGTGAGCGTCACATCCGCAGATTCCTCTCGGAGCCTTCGGGGTGATACGGCAGGGTCCCATAGAACAGATCCGGCAGCAGATACCCTGCTCACCGAATTTGCAGTGCGGGGTCTGTCTCTTTACACGAAGCTGCCAGGCGTCAGCTCCGACTTTCTCACCGGTTTCCAGAAGACGGGCGGTTGCAGCCTCCATTTCTTCCAAAGTCGTCATCTTGAATTCACTCATTATAAACCTCCTCTAGTCTGTGACGTAACCCTTTCGGGCTGCCGGGCAATGCCCGGCAAGGTATCCCGCACCTTTCGTGCGGATCGAAAGGATTCCTTTTGTGGGGAATCTCATTCGTTTTTCTGTGATTTCCGTTTCCGGGAAGAACCGGAAAATCATAGCCTGTGTTCAGGACTGTGCTCTGTCAGATACAGACCGTTATCATACAAGGGTGCGGATGCCGGACGCATTGATAATATCCGTCACGTCTTTCCACTTGTTCAGCGCGTACAGGTGAATGCCGTTAATTCCCAGCGCGCGGTACTCGTCGATCTGTTTGATGGTGTATTCGATGCCTGCTTTCTTGAAGTCCGCTTTTTTCTGCTCGGCTGCCGCATCGAAAGGTTCCTTTTCAAAGGGATTCGGGAAAATCCAGTATCTTGAAATAATCTCGCACAGTTCGCGGGGCATTACGCAGGCATTGCGGGACAGAGCCATGTTGATGGTCGCCGCCTGATCCAGAATCGGCATGATACCCACATCCACGGGCATGGTCACGCCCGCTTTGCGGATCTTGTCCAGCCATCTTTTAAACTGCTCCATATCCCAGCACAGCTGCGTCATAATGTAGTCCGCTCCGTTATCCTGCTTCTGTTTCAGGACTGCGATGTCGGAATCCAGGCTGCGGCAGGCAATATGTCCTTCCGGAGAACCGGCCACAGCGATTTCAAACTTATCGCCGAATTCCCTGCGGACAAACGCTACCAGGTCTGTGGCGTATTTGAAATCGCCGCCCGTCCCGGTCCATCCAAAGGGAAGATCTCCGCGGAGCGCCAGCATATGGTCCACGCCGCAGTTCAGATAATTCTGAAGCTGCTCCCTGATTCCCTCGCGGGTATTGCCGATGCAGGTAAAATGCGTCACCGGTATGGTGCCGGCATCCCGGATCATCCTGCAGACATCCAGGTTCTTTCCCACATTCGTTCCGCCCGCTCCGTATGTGCAGGAAATGTATTCCGGCCGGAACGCGCAGAGTTTTTCAATGGTTCCGGGCAGGTTTTCCATTCCCTTATCCGTTTTCGGCGGAAACAGTTCGAAGGAAAGGAGCTGTTTTTCCCTCATCTTCTCAGATAGTTTCATAGGATTCTACCTCCGCATTGTTAGTATGTTTCAGGGTCGGCAGGCCCTGAATCCGGAAATCAGTCACACTGAAGCTTGACAATGCTGTTGGCCAGATCCACCATCAGAATCTTTCCTTCCACCGTCGTCTCATCGCCCATGATGTCACGGATGATCAAATTGTCGCCTTCCACCAGAATTTTGCTGACATTCCGGCAGATGACAGTATCATCACTTTCCTTATAAACGGTAGCAAGACACATGTTTTACGCCTCCTTTAACTGCTCTTTAACGGTTGTGAGCGCCAGGCTCAGCCGCAGATTTCCTTTCTGGAAATCCGAAACTGCTTCTTTGATCTGTTTCGCGGCGGTATCCATCCCCAGCTTCTGCAGGTTTTCTGCCATCTGGTCCAGTTCCGCCGCATGGTGCTGGTTGTGATCCAGCATATAGGTCAGAAGCGCCACAGTTTCATTTTTGCATTCTCCCGGGTTCTCACAGCCGGAAGCACAGTCATGGCTGTGGCCGCATGCATGACTGTGATCGTGGCCATGGTCATGACTGTGGTCATGCCCGTGATCATGGGTGTGCGCCTGACTCTGCTCGTGGCTGTGAGGCATTACATTCCCATTTTCATCTTTTATCAAATGCATGTCAATACTCCTTTCTGACGGAAAAACTATCAGTCCGTAAGGCGGATATGATAATCTTTTGTCAATTATGATTTATTATACTCTATTTTACTTTTAGATTCAATAGAGTTCCTGGAATTTACCGTAGATCTATCCTGTATTTTTTTCCATACACAGGGAAAATCTGTATAAAATGACTATGGATTATTTGTCGTTTTTTCCGCTTCCCGCATACCTGTTATTTTTTTGACGGGCCTTCGTTTTGTTATACAAACGTAATATTTTTTCTCTTTTTACTTCATATTTTTATGCTATACTGGGAAATGTTTTTATACAGGGCGTTACTGTACACAAGGAGGTTTTCATTATGCAGGAAATACCCGCACTGACTCTGAATACCAATGATAAGATGCCGCTTCTGGGTCTGGGTGTTTATAAGTCCGTGGGACCCGGGGAGGTGGAATCGGCTATCTTTTATGCGCTGGAGGCCGGATACCGCCTGATCGATACCGCATCCGTCTATAAGAACGAGGATGGCGTGGGGAGGGCTGTGAAAGCCGCCTCCATTCCCAGAGAAAAGCTTTTTATTACCACAAAAGTATGGAATACCGCACAGCGGCTGGGCAGCGTGGAAAGCGCGTTTTCCCGCAGCCTGGAACGGCTTCAGATGGATTATGTGGATCTCTATCT
This sequence comes from Candidatus Pullilachnospira intestinigallinarum, assembly GCA_018711275.1. Classification (GTDB taxonomy): domain Bacteria; phylum Bacillota; class Clostridia; order Lachnospirales; family Lachnospiraceae; genus Pullilachnospira; species Pullilachnospira intestinigallinarum. The sequence goes on along the minus strand of DVIN01000049.1, from coordinate 22,006 downwards.
GATCCACTGGCCGGTTCCCGGATGCTATCTGGATACCTGGAAGGATCTGGAAAAAATCTATGCCGACGGCAGGGCCAGGGCCATCGGCGTCAGCAATTTCGATATTCCTCAGCTGGAAGCGCTGTTTGAAAATTCCGGGATCGTTCCCGCGGTGAACCAGATTGAGTATCATCCGCTCTGGAATCAGTCGGAGCTTCGCGCCTACTGCGAGGCACATGGCATTGCCGTTCAGGCCTACGCGCCTCTGGCCCGCGGCGCTTACTTTAACCGGGATGTTCTGATACAGATTGGCCAGAAATACGGAAAGACGCCGGCCCAGGTGGGACTTCGCTGGATGATCCAGAAAAATATTTCCGTCATTCCGAAATCCTCGCAGCCGGATCATATCCGCTCCAATGCGGAGGTCTTTGATTTCGAACTGACGGATCTGGAATGTCAGGCCATTGACGCACTGGACGAAAAGTTCCGCAGCGCCAGCATCCCCGAGGATATGCGCTGATTGGCTTTGGCCGGTACATAATTTAGCCATAAAAATACAGCAGACAGAAAGTCTTTCCTTCGGCTTTCTGTCTGCTGTATTTTATCATTTTTCACAGCGGCAAAACACGCACGCCATAAGAACTGCTATTGGTCTTTTCCGGTCTGCGACTTCCAGGGATCTCTCTCCAGCTCGTCTTTTCCCACCCTCTGCATCAGCTCATTCACCGCGTCTGCAGGCGATTTATTCTCGAAAAGAACCTGATTAACTTCCACAATAATCGGCATTTCCACCTGGTATTTCCGGGAAAGCGCCAGTGCCGCCTTGGCAGAGTACACGCCTTCCACCACCATTTTCACCTCGTCCATGGCTTCCTGCATGGAATACCCTTTTCCCATCAGATAACCGGCCTTCCGGTTGCGGCTGTGTACGCTGGCACAGGTTACGATCAGATCACCGATTCCGGAAAGACCGTAGAAAGTCTCTGCCCGGGCTCCCATGGCGATTCCCAGTCTGGAGATCTCCGCGATTCCTCTGGTGATCAGCGCCGCCTTGGTGTTGTCTCCATATCCCAGACCGTCGGCCACTCCCGCAGCCAGGGCAATCACATTTTTCAGAGCGGCTCCCAGCTCGATTCCCAGAACATCCGGGCTGGTATACACACGAAATACCGGGCTCATGAAGATATCCTGCAGATAACAGGCCAGATCCCTGTTGCCAGCGCCCACCACACAGGTGGTAGGCAGACCTCTTCCCACTTCCTCCGCATGGCTGGGGCCGGAAAGGACCGCCACCCGAGCCTGGGGAATCTCCTGCTCGATGATCTGACTCAACGTCATCAGCGTATGCTCTTCCACGCCCTTTGCCACATTGACGATGATCTGCCCCTTTTGAGTCAGGGGCGCCATTTTCTGAGAGGTGCTGCGGGTGAAAGGAGAAGGCACCGCCAGTACCAGTACATCCTTCTCCGCCATGGCCAAAGCCAGATCACCGGTTATCTCGATATCCTCCGGAATGCGAACCCCCGGCAGCTTCGTCTCATGTTCCCGCTTCTCCCGAAGCATTTTCACTTCTTCTTCCACAATGGACCACATGGTCACCTGATGGCCATTTTGATGCAGCAGGCAGGAAAGGGCCGTTCCCCAGCTTCCCGCTCCGATCACTCCTATTTTTTTCATCAGATACCTCCGTCATTTCTTCTTTTTCAGATATGTTTTATTTTCCCTGCCGTGGATCAGACGGCCGATATTTGCCCTGTGCTTGTAAAAAGCCAGCACTGCCAGCAGACATGCCACCACATACATCTCATGCAGCGCCGGCGCCGTCATCGCAAAGGCACCTGTCTGCCCCAGAAAGAAAAGACCGGCCAAAAACACCACATATACCAGCAGAGATCCCAGCGACACATAATGGGTCGTAAAAAATACAATCAGGAAAACGATCAGGGCCGCCAAAGTGATTCTCCAGTCAAAGGAAACCAGCAGGCCGGCCGTAGCCGCGATACCCTTTCCTCCCCGAAACTTCAGATAAAAGGGAAAATTGTGGCCGAGAATCGTCCCGGCCGCCGCATACAGCCCCAGCAGACGGATGATATCCTGATGACTGTTTCCGAAAATCACCCGTACAATCAGCACCGCAAGTACGCACTTGAAGCAGTCGCCCAGAAAGGTAATGGCGCCGGCTTTGGCCCCCAGTGTCCGCAGCGCGTTGGTGGTTCCCGCATTTCCGCTTCCGTAATTGCGAATATCAATGCCATGCGCTTTTCCATAAATATAAGATGTCTGAAAGAGGCCGCAGACATACCCGACCAGCAGACAAATCAAACGTTCCATCATGTTCTACCACTCCTTATCTTCCCTGCTCCCTATTTATCCTGACCCCGTTCACGAATAATGAACTTCAGCGAGGTTCCCCGGAACCCGAAAGCATTTCTGATCTGATTTTCCAGATATCTGGTATAAGAGAAATGCATCAGCTCCCGGTCATTGACGAAAATCACAAAGGTTGGCGGTTTTACCGCCACCTGGGTGATATAGAACAGCTTCAGCCGTTTTCCCTTGTCGGAGGGCGGCTGCTGCATGGCCACCGCTTCAGTCATGATCTCATTGAGCACACCGGTCTGCACCCGGAGCGTCTGATTTTCCAGAACCATATCAATCGTCTCAAAAAGTCTGGGAAGTCTCTGTCCTGTCAGGGCCGAGATAAACAGAATCTCCGCATAAGGCATATAGGACAGAATCTCCCTTACCTTTCCGGTATATTTGTAAATGGTTTTGTCGTTTTTTTCCACCGCATCCCACTTGTTGACCGCGATGATGATACCCTTGCCTCTTTCGTGGGCGATTCCGGCAATCTTGGCATCCTGTTCGGTAATTCCCTCTACCGCGTCGATCACCACAATCACCACGTCGGCCCGTTCCACCGCACTGACGGTACGGATGATGCTGTAGCGCTCCAGTTCTTCCTTGATTTTATTTTTACGGCGCAGTCCGGCCGTATCAATGAAGGTATATTCTTTTCCGTTCCACATGACATTGGTGTCAATGGCGTCCCTGGTGGTTCCCGCCACATCGGAAACGATCACCCGGTTCTGTCCCAGAAGCCGGTTGACAATAGAAGATTTTCCCACGTTGGGCTTTCCTACAATGGCAATTCTGGGAATCTCGTTCTCCTCATCATCCAGTTCGTCCACCCGGAAATACTTCACCACTTCGTCCAGCATATCCCCGATTCCCAGCTTGGCGGATGCAGATACCGGAATGGGATCTCCGATTCCCAGATTGTAGAATTCATAGACATCCGGCATGAGCTTTTCAAAGCTGTCCACCTTATTTACCACAAGAACCACCGGCTTCCCGCTTCTGCGAAGCATATCCGCCACCTTGGAATCCGCGTCCACCAGGCCCTGACGCACGTCGGTCAGGAAAATAATCACATCCGCGGTATCAATGGCAATCTGCGCCTGATCCCGCATCTGGGAAAGAATCACATCTTTGCTGTCCGGTTCGATTCCTCCCGTATCGATCAGGGTAAAATTGTAATTCAGCCAGCTGGCATCCGCGTAAATCCGGTCCCTGGTCACTCCGGGCGTATCTTTGACGATGGAAATATTCTCCCCCGCCAGGGCGTTAAAAAGCGTGGACTTTCCCACATTAGGGCGTCCAACGATCGCTACTATCGGCTTGCTCATATATTTGTCTCCTTCTATGGGTTATTTCTGTTTTTTCCTGCGTTACGGCGGCCACCAGTGCCGCTCCTTCGGGATCCACCACGGATACCGGCACCTGGAGCGCGCTCTCCAGTTCTTCCACTGTCATATCGTCCAGAAAGACATTTTCCCCGTCCCTCAGCATATTGCAGGGAATCAGCAGGCGTTCTCCCAGCTCCTTTCCGGTCAGCTGCCGGCAAAGATCCCGGCCTGTCAGCAGACCGGATACTGTGATTCGCTCCCCGAAAAATTCATTGACGATCCCGTAGACCGTCACGCGGATATTCGGATACTTCTCCTGAATCGCTCTTGCATTTTCCCGGATAAAAGGGGCCGCCAGAAGGCCGGTAGCCACGGAAAGACTACTTTTTCTCTCAGAATAATCCATCCCGGAAAGCGCCGCCTTCACCTCTTCCTCCAGCAGACGGAGCATACCCACTCCATTTTCCAGCTGCGGGTAGCCATCGTACTGATCGGCCCGGGGCAGGGAACGTTTTGCCAGAAGATACCACTCGTCGCTGCAGTGGATAAAATGGGTTCCCCATTTTTCATAAAGCGTTTTCTGCCACCGCTCCACCAGATCCAGCACCTGACACGCATCTTCCTCCTCAAAGGGTTCCAGCGGATACAGGCCGTCTCTGAAACGGGTAAGCCCCACCGGAACCACGGAAACGCTTTTCAGATGAGGCAGATAGCCGGCCAGATCCCGGATGGTCTGCTCCAGATGTTCCCCGTCATTGATCCCCCTGCACAGAACAATCTGTCCGTTCATCTCAATGCCGGCCTCAAAAAGCTTCTGAACCTTAGGGAAAATATCGCCTGCGAAACGATTGTTCAGCATCCTGCACCGCAAAGCCGGATCCGTAGTATGGAAGGAAATATTAATGGGCGCCAGATGGTAGCGGATAATGCGGTCAATATCATGCTCTGTCATATTGGTCAGCGTCACATAATTTCCCTGGAGGAAGGACAATCTGGAATCGTCATCTTTAAAATACAGGGTCTTTCTCATACCGGGAGGCATCTGGTCGATAAAGCAGAAAATGCAGCGGTTGCTGCAGGTCCGATAGGCGTCCATCAGACCATTTTCGAATTCTATGCCCAGATCCTCCTCATACTCCTTTTCGATTTCCAGCTCCCACTCTTCGCCATCCGGCCTGCGGATTAATATTTCCAGGTATTCCTCATTGGTCAGGTACTGATAATCGAAAATATCTTCGACCTCCTGTCCGTTTACAGACACCAGTTCATCTCCGGGCTCCAGTTCCAGCTCTTCTGCAATGCTGCCAGGCAGCACCCTGCGGATTATATGTCTGGTCTTTCTCATTTTCATTCTCCTGTTTCTGATTCCTTCCGTATACTTTTCTATGCCACCCAGGCGCCGCTTTCATTCACATACCAGCTGCCCACATAGCATCCGGAAGCCATCGCTCCATTACTATATAGGTAATACCACGTATTGTCAAGTTTTATCCATCCGGTCGCCATATGGCCGCTTCCGTCAAGATAATACCAGGTCCCTCCAATCTGCTGCCAGCCCGTCTGCATCGCTCCACTACCGTTCAGGTAATACCAGGTATTTCCTATGTACTGCCAGCCCGTCTGCATCGCTCCGCTTCCGTTCAGGTAATACCAGACATTTCCTATGTACTGCCAGCCCGTCTGCATCGCTCCGCTTCCATTCAGGTAATACCAGGTATTTCCTATGTACTGCCAGCCCGTCTGCATCGCTCCGCTTCCGTTCAGGTAATACCAGGTTCCTCCAATCTGCTGCCAGCCGGTCTGCATCGCTCCGCTTCCGTTCAGATAATACCAGGTTCCTCCAATCTGCTGCCAGCCGGTCTGCATCGCTCCGCTTCCGTTCAGGTAATACCAGGTATTCCCTATATATTGCCAGCCCGTCAGCATATACCCGCTGCCATTGAAATAGTACCAGCTGCCGTCGATCTGCTGCCAGCAGCCGGCAGGATAACTGCCGTCCGCATTGCGGTACCACCATCCGGTCTGATTCTGCTGCCAGCTTCCGGATACCGGCCCGGGCGCCGGCGTACTCTCCGCCTTATGCGTGTCGTCTGCTTCCCCGGCGGTGTCTGTACTGTTTTTATTTTTCTCCAGCCAGGAGGCTTCCGCTTCCGTCCGCACCGCGATCAGACCGGTGTAATCCTTCAGCAGATAGTCCAGATCCACATTTTCCGAAATCCCGCTGACACTTCCGGTACTGCTGTACTGCCACATGGAAGCCCCGTAAGATTCGTCATAAGAGGAACCGTACCGCGCCTGCCAGACGTCGATGCCGGCCTCACGGATTCTGTCCATATCCAGAAGAGATCCCAGCCAATATTCGTTGGCATATACCATAGGATAATAACCGGCTTCCCGGATCTCCTGACAAAAAGCCAGCACCAGATCGGTTCGGCTGGCATTATCAGGGAGATTCTGCTGCGGCTCGTCTTCAATATCGTAGGCCACAGGCATGGAAATCGGGTAGCCCTGTATCTGATCCACCACATAACGCGCTTCCGCCCTGGCCATCTCAACGGTGGACGCCTGAGAACGCAGGTAAGCTCCCGCCCGGATTCCCCAAGCGGTAGCCCCGGTAATATTTTCACGGAAAAGGGGATCCGGCTGCTGATATCTTCCAAGACCAAACATAACGAAAGAAATCCCATCTCCGGCTACCTGTTCCCAGTCGACGTCTCCCTGCCACTGGGAGACATCCAGGCCATAAGCCGTCACTGCCGGCTGCGCCGACGTACAGTAAGACCCTCCCTGCGTCAGCAGCAGAACCGTCAGCAGAATTCCCGCTATTCCGCATAACCATTTCTTCATAAAAATAACCTCTGATTTTGTTTTTTTCGGCGTCTGCACAGGCAGATACGCGCCGCCACTGTGTTTCCATTATAATTTTTCAGGGAATTTCTGTCAATGTTCTCCTGCAAATCCCCCCTTTAAGTACCACTATTGCACAAGAATTCGCCATCTTTCGCAAATTCCTTGACGCGGAGCCTTTTTCTAAGGTATAACTAATATGACTGTAAAAAATATGTAAAATAGCGGAGGTTTCTATGGCAAATTTGGATTTACTGGAAAAATCAATTCCCGTGGCGCCGATTAAGATCGCTGCCCTGAAAGGCTGTGAGGAACTTGCCCGGACTGTAGACGGTTATCTGGTACAGTACCGCCGGGAACTGGCGGCACACCGGAATACCGGAATCGCCTGGTCCGGATATTCCGAGGATACGTTTCTTATTGACTGCGACTGTCCCCGCTTCGGTTCCGGCGAAGCGAAAGGCACGATCAACGAATCCGTCCGGGGCGTAGACCTTTTTATTCTGTGCGATGTCACCAACTACAGCATCACCTACCGGATGAACGGCTATGAAAATCATATGTCTCCTGACGATCACTTTCAGGATCTGAAGCGCATTATTTCCGCTTCCACCGGCAAAGCGCACCGGATTAATGTGATCATGCCCTTCCTTTACGAAGGAAGACAGCACAAGCGCTCCAAACGGGAGTCTCTGGACTGTGCTCTGGCTCTCCAGGAGCTGGTCAACATGGGAGTTTCCAATATTCTCACCTTCGATGCTCATGACCCCCGCGTTCAGAATGCGATCCCGCTGTACGGCTTTGACAACTTTATGCCTACCTATCAGTTCCTGAAGGCACTGCTGCGTTCCGTTCCCGATCTGAAGATTGATAATGAACATCTGATGATTATCAGTCCGGACGAGGGCGCCATGGCAAGAGCTGTATACTTCTCCAATATTCTGGGTGTGGACATGGGTATGTTCTACAAACGACGCGATTATTCCACCATCGTGAACGGGAAAAATCCTATCGTCGCCCATGAATTTCTGGGAGACTCCGTTGCCGGCAAGGATGTGGTGGTCATCGACGATATGATTTCCTCGGGCGAAAGTATGCTGGATGTGGCCAAACAGCTGAAAGCACGCAAGGCCAACCGGGTATTTGTCTGCACGACCTTCGGTCTTTTCACCGACGGGCTGGCAAAGTTTGATGAATATTACGAAAAGGGATATATTCACAAGGTCATCACCACCGATCTCAACTACCGGACGCCGGAACTTCTTGAACGTCCCTATTATGAGCCGGCCGCTATGGGAAAATATCTGGCCAGTATCCTGGATACCCTTAACCACGACGTTTCCGTGGAAAAGGTTCGTTCCACTACAGCCAAGATCAACAAACTTCTTGCCAAAAACAGAGCGGAAAAGAAGTAAAGGATATAGAAACAGGGCTGCCGCATCCCGTCCATGGGATTGCGGCAGCCCTGTTTTTATAACCAAACATCGTGAAGCATGCTTTCATTGTTTTCATATTTTAAGCAATCCGTGAAACCGGCTTTTATCTGAGCATGAGAAAAGCAGCCAGATTCCCTCTTTTTCCCTTAGACGCCCTGTGAGAAAACAGGAAATCGGGATTGCAGCAGGTACAGATTTCCGGCATGGAAATATGCTCCGGCAAAAGTCCGGCCTCCAGAAAATTCTCCCGGCAGGCTTCCCACAGGTTCAGCTGATATTTTCCGTCTGCCCGCCGGTACATCAGACGCTCCCACAGTTTGGGCGCGTAGGCTTTCTTAAAGGCATCCGCCACATCTGCGCTGACCTCATAACAGTCGGCACAGATAGAAGGGCCGATTACCGCGCAGAGCTGCTCCGGCCGGCAGCCGAACTCCCGCTCCATGGCTTCCACGGTGATCTTTCCGATTTTCCCCACAGTACCTCTCCAGCCGGAATGAGCAAGACCGATGGCCTTTTTCCCGGGATCCACCAGATAAAGCGGGACGCAATCGGCGTAAAAAGTGGCCAGCACCGTCTGCGGTTCATTTGTAATCAGCGCATCCACATCATGGTAAGGCCTCGGTCTGGTGATGCCGTTTCCGCAGTCCTCCCGTCCCACTCTTCGCACATTTACCGTATGGGTCTGATCGCTGCACACGATCTGATCCGGAGCAAATCCCAGCGCACAGCCAATCCTCCGGAAATTTTCCATTACAGCCTCCGGATCATCTCCTCTCGTAAAACTCAGATTCATACTCTCGTAAATTCCCCGGCTCACCCCGCCCAGACGGGTGGTAAACCCGTGAACCACGATTCCTGTATTTTCCAGAAGCGGGAAGGACAGATACGTCACCCCTTCTCTTTGATTTACCCGGGTCCTGGGATGTCCCGGCTGTTTCCATCGAATATCCATCCTGGCAATTTCCTCCCTTGAGGCCGCATGGCCTATAAAGACACATTCTCAGGAATGTTCTCCCTGAAATGCAAACGCATTGTCGTAAATTCGGATTTCCTCACCCGATACCGCTGCCACGTCAAATCTGCAGGGGGTATCTTCACCAAGACCATGTTCTGCCAGATAATAAAGGGCAGCACGGCTGATGGTTCTCTGTTTTCGAAAATCCACCGCTTCCTCCGGCATGCCGCTTCCTCCGCTTCTACGGTATTTGACTTCCACAAAAACAAGATATCTTCCCTGACGGGCTATCAGATCAATTTCGCCTGCCGGGCAGCGATAATTGGCTTCCAGAATCCGGTACCCGGCTTCCTTCAGCTTCCGGGCTGCCAGATCCTCCATTTCTTTTCCCAGCTTCCTCCTGTTCATTGCTCCATTCCTCTCCCGTTCTGCCGGCATCGAAAATCCTGCAGATTTCCTCACCCTTCTACGAAATGCGTGATAAACGTTGCGCGATGGATAGGGGAAGGACCGTATTTTTTCAAAGCTTCAATATGCGCCCGGGATCCATAGCCTTTGTTGGACGCGAAGCCATACTGGGGCATCATTTTGTCATACTCTTCCATCAGCCGGTCCCTGGTTACCTTAGCCACGATACTGGCCGCCGCTATGGAGGCGCTTTTCGCGTCCCCGTGGATAATCGGCACCTGCGGCAGATCGACTCCGGGAATTCGCACCGCGTCGTTGAGCAGGGCCTGGGGCTTCACCTTCAGGGAAGCGATTGCTTCCCGCATGGCTTCGTAGGTGGCCTGAAGGATATTGATCGCGTCAATTCTTGCCGGACTGGCATAACCTACTCCCACCGCCACAGCATTTTCCATAATCACATCATAAAGTTCTTCCCGGCGTTTCGCGCTAAGCTGCTTGGAATCGTTCAGCCAGAGGATCGGCCGGTCAGCAGGAAGAATCACCGCGCCGGCCACCACCGGGCCGGCCAGGGGACCTCTGCCTGCCTCATCAATACCGCAGATTATTCCCAGATGGGCGTAATCCCGTTCATAGGCAGTCATCTGCCACATCCGCTTCCGCTCAGTCTCCAGCTTCGCCAGTTTTTTCCCTGCGCTTTCCGCCAGTCTTCGCACCCCGGCCCGGCCGTCCTGCCGGTATTTCTCCGCCAGCGCTTCCAGTTCCTGCTCCGATGCCGCTTCCATCTCCGCCTTGATTTCACTGACTGTCTTCATCTGCTGCCTCCGACCTTTCCGGCGTCTCTTGAGAATCCTCCTGCGGACGTTCCAGCGTAATTCGCCCCAGCTTTCCATTCCGAAATTCGTCCATAAGGATGCCGGAAGCACGTCCGTAATCAATCTCCTGTCCTTTTCCGACACACCCGCGGTTTCCGGCCAGCTCTTCCAGCATGGACAGCGGCGTTCCCTCTTCGGATATGCCATAGCGCTCCGCGAGCACTCCCGGATAGAATCTGCGCAGCATATCCAGAAGTTCCAGCGCCAGTTCCTCCAGATTCAGAATCTCATCCTTTATGGAACCGATAAAAGCCAGATTTTTTCCCACCTGCTGATCCTCGAATTTTGGCCAGAGGATACCCGGCGTATCCAGAAGCTCCAGAGTTCGGTTCAGGCGAATCCACTGTTTTCCTTTGGTCACTCCCGGCCGGTTTCCCGTTTTCGCGCAGGCGCGGCCCGCATAGGAATTGATAAAAGTGGATTTTCCCACATTGGGAATCCCCACCACCATGGCGCGAATCGGACGATTCTTGATCCCCCGTCTTCTGTCCCTTTCGATTTTTTCCCGGCAGGCTTCGTTAACCGCCCCCTGTATAGCTTTCAGCCCTGCGCCGGACCGGGCGTTTACTTCTGCCACCTGAAATCCTTTCTGACGGAAATACGCAGCCCACTGTCTGTTGTACTTTTCATCCGCCAGATCCGATTTGTTCAGCAGAATCAGTCTTGCTTTATTTTTTCCAAGTTCATCGATATCCGGATTCCGGCTGGATAAGGGAACCCGAGCATCCACCAGTTCGATGATCAGGTCAATCAGCTTCAGATCCTCCTGCATCTGCCGTTTCGCTTTGGTCATATGCCCGGGATACCACTGTACGTTCATCTGTTCACCTCTATTTTCTCAATAAACCAAATTTTTCCCACGGAGAAATCACAAACCACAGCTTTCCGATGATATTTTCCTCCCGGATATTTCCCACATCCGCAAATCGGCTGTCCTCGCTGTTATTTCGGTTATCTCCCAGTACAAAATATTCATCGCTGCCCAATGTGACCTCTGTTTCGGCCAATCCGGGATTCTGAATCGCCGGAAAATTCTTTTTTTCCTGATAAGTCTCCCCGTCAATCAGGATCTGACCGTCCCGTATGGAAATCGTCTCCCCCGGAAGGCCGATCACCCGTTTGATATGGGTGCTGGCATTTTTATCCTCGCTGACCCGGTAAGCGATAATATCTCCCCGCTTTGGCTCCCCGATCTTATAGGCCGCCCGGTTGATAAGCACCGTGTCGCCTGCCGCAAGCGTAGGATCCATCGAACCTTCCTGCATCACCGTCGTCTTTCCGAATCCCACCGCGAGAACGGCTGCCGCAATCACCACTGCGGCAATTTCCGCCATCCAGATAAAAACAGACCGGACTTTTCTGGCCGCCATATAATCTCTTACATATCTTGCCTTAAAAAAACCCATAAACAGTTCCTCTTATGGAAAACAGGGACAAGTACCTTTCGTATTTGCCCCTGTTCCCCGATTTGTTCTCTGTATCCGGCACGCCGTTTACAGTTCTTATTTTACCAGCTCTTTTACTTTGGCAGCCTTACCCACACGGCTTCTCAGGTAATTCAGTTTCGCACGTCTTACCTTACCGCGTCTTACAACCTCTACCTTCTCCACATTGGGGGAATGCAGCGGCCATGTCTTCTCAACGCCGATTCCGTTGGAGTTCTTTCTTACGGTGAAAGTCTCACGGCATCCGCCGCCCTGCTTTTTCAGGACAACACCCTCGAATACCTGAATTCTCTCACGGTTTCCCTCTTTGATCTTACCGTATACTTTTACGGTATCTCCCACGTTGAAAGCGGGAACTTCTGCTTTCAGCTGAGCAGCTTCGATGTTTTTGATAATCTCGTTCATCGTGTTTTCTCCTTTTCTATGGATGTTCTTAATGCACTCCGCAACAGAGGACCATCTTTTTTTAAACCGTGGATTATTATACTATAGAAATTTGCCGGATGCAAGGAAAAAATATTTTTTTCTCCATTTTCGTCAGCGAAAATGGACAGATGCCGGATAAACCGCATAAAACCGGAAGAAATTCATAAACTATAAAAGGAGCAGTCCGGGGATCCTTTTGGGCCATCCGGCCGGGACAAGAAAAATCCGGGACAGAGGAAAGGAGAGTTGTATGATTTTTGTATCTATTCTGGTACTGATCTTTCTCCTTCTGCTTCCATTGTATGCCTGCATACGCGTTTCCGCACCTTTTGAACGGGCGGCGGATGATGCGCAGCAGATGGACTTTCTCAGGGAATACCGGGAAAGCAGGGAGAAATAGCGGCGCCGCCGCCAGATCATCCGGCGGCACGCTCTACATATCCGCAGGAAGCGGAAAACGGAAGGAAAACTCTGTACCGATTCCCAACTGACTGTCCGCCAGGATTTCTCCCCCGTGAGCCCCCGCGATCCAACGGACCATGGACAGGCCAAGTCCGGAGCTTTCCTGACTGGTCCGGGAGGGATCCACCTGAAAGAAACGTTCCCAGATCCGGGGAAGATCCTCCCGGCGGATGCCGATGCCGTCATCTTTCACACTGCCGCAGATCCTTCCGTTTTCTGTATACAGCCGGATCCAGATATGTCCATTTTCTTTTCCGTAACTTACCGCGTTATTCAGCAGATTCATCCAAAACCGGATCAGGAGCGTTTCATCCCCCAACATCCGGATACCCGGCTGGATCTGCCAGATAACGGTTATCTTTTTCTCCTCCGCCCGCTCCTGTATCGCTTCCGCGGCCATCTGGGCGATCTCGCTGAAATCCAGAACCTCCCTGGTAAGCCGCTCTCTTCCCTGATCGGCCCGCGAAAGCTCCAAAAGCTGGGAAATCATCTGAGACAGATACCGCAGTTTTTTCCACAACAGCTGCAGTCCTTCCCTCGTCTCCTCGTCAAGCTCCTTCTGTTCCAGAAGATCCTCGCACTGCAGCAGCATGGCTGCCACAGGCGTTCTCAGTTCATGGGAGACGTCCGAAGTAAACTGCTGCTCCCGCTTCAGGCTGTTCTCCACCTGTTCCAGAAGTTCATCAAAGGTCGCGGCCATCCGATAAATCTCATCGCGGCCTTCCCCCAGATGAATTCTCCGGGACAAATCCTTATCTTTCCGGATCTTCTGAACCGTTTCCGTAATCTGCTTCACCGGCCGCAGCGTTCTCCCGGTCATAAAATATCCCAAAAGCGCCGTCAGCAGCACCAGGAGGGGAAGCAGAATCAGCGCCAGATGCAGGGTGATCCGAAAGCTGCTCTCCGCCTCCGTGATAGACGTCACGCCCCGGATGACAGTCATACCGTATCCCTCGATGCGGCAGTACATATCCATCACAAAGTAGCTGGTATCCCCCCACTGAAAACGGCGGATGCTTCCATCTTCAAAAGGAACCGAATTGTCAAAGTCATAGGGAATCCGTCCATAAAGCATGACACCCCGGGAATCATAAACAGAAAGATAAATGCCGTACTCCAGATCCATAATATCCGAGTCAAATTCCAGCATTCCATCTTCATATCCGATATCATCCGCCGCATTGGCCACCTCCCGTTCCAGCCGGGCCTGTACACCGGTCAGCAATTCCTGACTGCTCAAAGAAAACAGCAGCGCCAGAACACCGCAGACCACCGCCATCATCAGAATTGTGTACAGAAGCGTCAGCTTAACCTTCAGCGAAAGTCTTCTCATGATTCCCCTCCGTTCATTTTCTGTGGAAATCCGTCATTCCTTCAACACATAACCGGCCCCCCGCACAGTGTGGATCAGTTTTGTGTCAAAGCCCTCGTCAACCTTCTTTCTGAGATAACGGATATATACGTCGATCACATTGGAACCGCCGGTAAAATCGTAATTCCAGATATGCTGCTCCAGCTTGTCCCTGGAAAGCACAATTCCCGCATTCTGGGCCATATAGCGAAGCAGAGAAAACTCCTTTCCCGACAGGTGGAGTTCTTTTCCCCGGCGGAATACCTGACGGGTATCCAGATGGATCTCCAGATCCCCCACCCGGATCACCGTGGTCTTCACAGCCCCCGGTTTTCTCAGCATCACCCGTATACGGGCCAGAAGCTCTTCAAAAGCAAACGGCTTGATCAGGTAGTCGTCCGCGCCCGCATCCAGCCCGTTCACTCTGTCCTCCACACTGTCCCTGGCCGTCAGCAGGAGCACGGGGACAGAATCCTGCCGCTGTCTGATTTTTTTCAGCACCTGAAGCCCGTTCATCACCGGCATCATAATGTCCAGAATAATGGCGTCGTATTCGGCACACTCCAGATAATCCAGAACCTCCTGTCCGTTATAACAGGAATCCACACTGTAATTCTCCGCTGTCAGCCTTTTTGAAATCAGCCGGTTCATGTCCTTCTGATCTTCTGCCACCAGGATTCTCATTCACCCGTAAACCTCCTTTTTGCCGCCGGATGCCGGACCCGCGGCCCGGCATCTGCATCCTCTTCTTTTTTATCGTTCTTCGCTCCATTCCAGAATATCTCCGGTCTGAGCATTCAGTTCAAATTCATATTCCGTCTGGTTGTAGAAAATGTCGCCTTCATAGATCTGGCGTCCGTCGTCGTAATCCAGTTTGATCCGAACATCTTTCTCCGTGGCGCCTTCCACTCTGGCCAATACGATCTGAATGGCCTCGTCGCGGCTGATCACTCCGGAAACATTCTGACCGCTCTGGTTATTGAAATCCTCGTCAATATCATAATCTCTGCTGAGAATCTGCCCGGTGCTTCTGTCGATATCATAGTCGAACTCCTCTGCCTGCACATAAAAGTCCACCTCGTAAATATCTCTGCCGTCATCCCGGTCCTGTTTCACACGGATTCCTGTCACGTCCGCCTCCGTGTATCCGGCATCCTTCAGCGCGATATTTTTCGCTTCTTCTTCCGTAATCTGACCGCCGCTGCTCTGGTTGTCCGCAGCTGTAGCGCCGGAACCGGCAGATCCCGTGGTCTGTGCCTGGCCTGACTGATCCTGTCCGTCGCCGTTTTGCCGGGTGCTGTTCTGTTCCGTATTCTGCGATGCGGCATTGGAGCCACTGCCCTGCGTGGTCTGCGGAGCCTCCGCCACGATCTCATCATTTCCCGTGCTCTCCACCGACTGCCTGGATCTGACAGTCTCGCCGCTCCGGTTACCGCCGCAGCCTGCCACGGCCATTCCCATTACCATCACTGCACTTAATACCAAAAATCTTTTTTTCATTTTTCCTTCTCCTCTCTTTTTAACTGTTCCTTCTTTGTCTTTTATTCTCCGGAACAGGTTTTTCTGTTTTCTATGGTTCATACTTTAAAAGAGAAATATTAAAGGAACATTAAAAAAGCAGATATTTTTAAATAATTCCCAGTCCCCGGAAAATCGCCCAGATATAGGTGGCTCCGTACACTCCCAGCTTTTTGGGACCCGTGATGGCCGCCGGATCGGCCGCCGCTTTTTCGTATGATTTTTCAAAAGTGCTCCTGGTGATGGAGCGGGTGCGCCTCTGAGTAAACAGTTCCCCTCCCTTTATCGTATAAGTAAAAGGAAGTCCCTGCTTCGTATAAAAACAGGTGCCCTGACAGCGGATGAGCCATTCCCAGAGATTCTCCCGGCTGATATCCTCCGCCTTCTGTCCGGACGCCGGCTTCTCTTCCCGGCACATCACGCTTCGCCTGCGTACAGACGCAACCCCACCAGCGCACATCCTTCCAGAAAAGGAATCTGCTTTTCCTCCAGGAAATGACGGATTTCATCACTTTCAGCTCCCGGCTGTATCAGCACCGCCCCCACCGGTTTTTCACATTCTCTCAGCAGCCGGAGCCCCTTCGCCGGGTGAATACACAGATCCACAACCTCCAAAGGGCCCTCCACATCGTTCAGCGACGGCAGCTCTTTCCCCACACACTGCACCTGATAACCGTGCTCCTGTAAAGCATGTTTGATCTTACAGGCATATTTTTTCTCATTCAGCGTATCGCCTGCCACCACAAAATGCCTCTTCTCCATAATTTCCTTTAAATCCATTCCAAACCTCCTGTCCCGTCCCGCAGCCCGGAAGAGCTTCTTCCTCATCCGCCGGATCATCCTGCAATTCTGATGTTTATCATATCACACTGTCCCCTCTGTTTACAACGGTTTCCCTCCGGATATTTCCCGGAGAATCTCCTTTTCCGGAAGACACGCCTGAGGGCAGAAAGGCCGGAGCAAAAAAACGGACAGGCAGAATACCTGTACGCATTCTGTCTGCCCGTCTTTTCTTTCTGAATATCCGAACTGCTTATTCTTCCTTGGCGTCTGTATCCGATTCTTCTTCCGGTTCCGCATGAACCTCTCCCACAGTCACAACCGTAGTATCCGCCTCGGTCAATACATCCATATCCGGATTTGAATATATCGGAAGGTCTTTTACTTTGATGGTATCCCCCACATGAAGATCTCCCACATCTACTTCAATCTTGTCCACCAGCGCAGACGGCAGTGCTTTAAAGGAAATTTCATGAAGTACCTGCTCCACAATTCCTGTCGTCACTTTGCTCTGGTTCAAAAGATGAATCTCAGCTACCGAATGTACCTTCTCACCGCTTACAAGGGCCTGGAAATCAATCTCGTCGATCTGATTCTTCAGCGGGTTAAAATCCACTTCTTTGATCAGCACATCCATGGTCTGTCCATCCACCTCCAGGTAGATCTGGCTTCCCTTTCCGCTGCTCTTCAGAAGTCTCTCTGCCGCTGCCTTCTCAATCTGAATGGGCATGGAACCTTTCATTTCCCTGCCAAACACATTGCCGGTAACGTATCCTTCCCTTCTGAGTTTTTTGGCCTTAATCTGCATGTTTCTTTTTTCAGCTTTTAAAGTATTCATTTGACTTTTCCTCCATAAACTGATGTGATTGCTTAGCGGCCTTCTTCGGGTCTGGTTAAGTATCTCTTTTCCTGTTGCATGTTTATTATAGCACTGTTAGCACAGAAAAGATGCACAATCTTTACAGTTTTTTCCGGAGGTTTCTTGTGATTTTTCAGATATTTATTCAATGGGAAGAAATACGGCAGCCACCGCCAGCACCACCGACGGCAGCAGATTTGCCACTCTTACCTTTTTCTCCCACAGCAGATTTAAGCCCACACAGAAAATCAGGATGGATCCCACCAGGGAAAGATTGGCCAGCGCCGCCTCTGTCATCACCGGACGAAGGAAGCGGGCAAGAACGGTCAGAAGCCCTTCAAACACTGCCACCGGTATGGCGGAAAAAATACATCCGATTCCCAGGGAGCAGGTCATCACCAGAACGATGATCAGATCCAGAATCGCCTTGGTGACCAGAACGGAATAGTCTCCGTAAATCCCGTCCTGGATGGAGCCCACAATGGCCATGGCGCCGATGCAGACGGTCAGGGAGGAGGTGACAAAAGCATCCACAAATTTTTTGTCCCGGGCATTTCCGGTTTTCACCTTCAGCCATCGGCCAAACCGTTCAAAAAGACCCTCAATATTGATCCATTCCCCGATCAATGCTCCCAGAGCCAGTGACAGCACCACCAGCATGGACTGCCCGGAAGAAAGCGCTCCGTCCTGAATCTTCAGCATTCCCTCCATGGCGCCGGCGATACCGATAAACAGCACACTCACACCACAGGCGCCATTCAGGGCATCCTGAATTTTGGAATTGAAACGGCTGCCGAAAAGCCGGCCCACTGCGCCGCCTGCGAGAATTCCCGCCGTGTTGATAATTGTTCCCAATCCTATCATGTGTTTCTTCCTGCCTTATCTTTTTTGCATCTTTCATCATAGCACAATGGACGGCAGATGACCAGTGAGATCCCGTTTCAAAAGCAGGACGATATGAGAAACCAGAAACCATGCCGTCTCATAGTGCATGAAATCCAGCATATTTCTGTCGCACAGAAACTGCAGCTGGGCTGGAAACTCCTCATCGGAATCCCAGAAGCGGAAGATCACGCACAGATTCTCCCAGACAGGAATCTTATACGCCACGTCCCCTGTCTTCTCCCGGATTCCTCCCAGCCGCCGGCATGCTGCCGCCACCGCTTCATCCTGGTGATCAAACTTTTTTGCCTCCTGCTCCAGAATTCCCTTCCCGGCAAACATGGTTCCCGAAGCGACGGACGCCAGATTCTGCAGCATCACATACTGTCCGGAAGGCCTGCAGCCCTCTTTCGAGAAGCAAAGCAGGTCATAAATGGTCATAGCGTCATTGTACATGGCCTCCTGCCATATTTCCGTGTCCCGGTCAAACCACTGAATCCCTCCGTTTTTCCGGTTTACCCGATAGGCGAAGGAGAGAAATGTCAGATACAGATACTCCTCATCTGCCCGGAGCGACAGCTTCCGGATGACCGTCTCCTGATCATAAGTCAGAAACCGCTCTGCCATGCGGTCTTTCATAATATCATAATTGGATTTGTTCTTATTCATTTCACAGCTCCTCACAGAATGTCTGTGTCCTGGCACACAGTGTTTTCATCAGAGTAATCCCCTGCATGGGCTCGCTCCCCAGCACCTGAAAGATCTTATTTACCCGTTCCGAATAATCCGCCGGTTTCTTTGGGAAACTGTCCACACGGAAAATTGCTTTCTTTTCATTGAGCAGCCACTGCCTGTTCAGGGCAAACAGCGCCTGGTTCATGGCGGATACCGCCCGGAATGCCAGACCCGCCAGATAACAGTGATCGTTCCTGGACAGGTATTTTTCGGCAAGCTCACAGGAAAAGCCGGCTTCAAAACTGAAAAAGCCGGTCAGCGCCTTTTGCAGCGCTTCCGGATATGTTTCCGCATACTGCTTCTGTTCTTTAAAATCCGGATCCCTCGAATACAGAATCCGGCAGCAGGCCAGCTCGCCCCGGTAGGTCACATTGAGAAAAGCGTGGGGATGCCCGGTCTGATAATGGGCCGAAAATTTTCCTGCATCCGTTTCCCTGACGGCATCCATCACCCGTCTCCAGTCCCGGAGGATCAGATCCACGGAACATCCGCCGATTTTCAGCCAGCCGCCGCAGTTGACCCAGGGGCCCCAGCCCCCTTCCTGACAAATCAGATTGTCCCGGCGTCCGTCATCCAACTCCTTTGCCAGACGATTCAGCATCCCGTAGTCCAGTTTCTCTTTTTCATAATAAATGCCGATATCAATATCCGAGTCCGCCTCGTCAGTATTCGTAGCCCGGGAGCCGCCCAGGACAATTCCTTTGATAAAGGGACAGGCCGCCAGTGTGCGGACGATTCTGTCGCAGATTTCTTCTGCTTTCATTTGCTTTTTTCCTCCATTTCGTGTTCCGGCGAATAACACACCTCCAGCCCAGACCGTATCTGCACAGGAAAAGTCTGGCGTCTGCACTGGTCGACAAAATCGGTATACTCGCTCGTATCCCTATTTCCCCTGACGAAAAATATTGCTGACTCTGCTTCCGTAGGTTTTCTGTCACTTGCGTGAACAAGCATACATTCGATCACACATAGCACAATTTTTTCAAAATCGAGGTCAGAGCAACATATCTCTCCTCTTTTGACTATACTTCGCCATTACCACACGATATCCATGATCCCACTCTTTTCCTTTTGGGTACTTTTCCAATGAAAATAGCGTCTTAAACCGGATCTGCGCCTGCCGGACTGAAATACTGCAGAATCCTTTTCTTTGCGCAAAACAACCTCATTATTTGCAGCCATACACTCACTACCTTTAAAACCTTCCTAGCATATCTGCGAATAATTATCGCATAAAACAAACAATTTTTTGCCGCAATATTATAAAAATCATACTGGCCATATGGCAGCCGGTCATCTTTCGTATGACATTATAAAATCAAGGGTTTCCGACATTTATGCATTATCGAAAACCCTTGATCCATTTACCTACACCGTTTAAGATTTGGACTGGATCCGAAAAAAATCAAACAGTGTAGTAGTCCGGTGTAGAATTAATATAGAATCCGTGTAGAAGTTGTCTACATTTCACTACTTTTTATCATTTCTAAGCCCATCAAAAATCCCTGATTGTACGGGATTCCTTAGAACTTACCTGCCTTGGCAGCTTCCTCAACAGAAACTGCGAGGGCTGGATTTTCTGGGATTTTTAGGGCGGTTGTGCGCTATGAGTGTGCTACTCTACCCTTTCCACCACATCGCATAACCTCTCTAAAATCCATACACCAGCATTAAAATAATTAACAACGTCTCTAATAGAAGCCGTTATTGAGGAACCATGTGCAAAACTATTTCTTAATTCAACTAATGATTTCAACTCTCCCTTCTGATTAGAACCACGTATAAAACTCTCAAACTGTTGTTTCCAATCCGTATTAATTTTTTCTAGTAACTTATAAATCTGTCCGGGTGAAGGATTATAGGAAGCATCCATGATACTTTTAGTCAAATAATTTTTTGTTTCATCTTTAGCACCATCCGACAAAGTATCGAATATAATTCGTTTTAGAACATTTTCAATAGTACCACTTGCTTTAATAACAGCATATGATGTTAAATATCGTACATTTGAATCCATGGGATTGGCCGTTATCCATCTCTGAATATTTTCAAGTTCAATCCTACAATCTTTTAAAATAAGACTATAATCACCATTCATAATGCTCCCCATATAAAACTTCACATGCCAAATTAATTCGCTTTTGTATTTTATCAATATTAGTCGTACGTTTAGATATTGAATCCTGATAATCATCCATTAATATCAGTCTCTCATATCTTTCCGTAAAATCAATGGATTCCCCAAAATCCAAGCCATTCTTTTTCTTAATATACATAGTTGCAGCAAAAATTGAATCTACTATTGCTGGATTTATCTTTTTAGAGAACGATATATGGTCATCCTTTTTCTTCCCATTTCTGAAAATATTAGCAGAAAAATTATTGGCAAAAAAATCCATTATCGCATTGAAATCATCTGATAATTTCTCCTTTGAAACAATACTAAAACTATCATTTCTCTTCATAAATTGATTTAAATATTTTACCAAATTTATTTGTTTTTGCTGTATTTCTTCTTGAGAATATATATACCCGAATGCGAACATACGCAAAATTAACTCGATATCTGCCATTCTGGTATCTTCTGCACCATCGTTATATATTTTTCTCCAATTAGTATTTTTATTTAGTTCAATCAATAATTTATTAAAATCTCCATGATAAACACAGTTTCTTATTTCTTGTGGCTTTAATGTCCTTCCACCTGTATTAATTCTTTCAAAAATCTGATACATTCCTGTATCATCTTGAGGTTCCTTTTGTTCAAAAACTATTGCATGAATTGGAAAGTTTCTAATTCTTCGTTTTTCTTCTGGTTGTAGCTCTTGAAAAGTCTTCCCCCTCCATCTTTTATTAATAATTTCAGAATTAGACAAGGTAAATGATTTGCCATCTCCACCAAATACTCCTCTCTGTACATAATCATATACGGTCATTATTCTTTGATAGCCATCCACTATAAGCCTTTTCTCATCTTTTGTCTTAGCTAAAAAAATACTGGGCACAGGCAATCCCAATAATACTGAATCGATAAATCTACTTGCCTCGTTTTTATTCCACACATAATTTCTTTGCATTTCTGGCTTTTCTAAATCACCTTCCTCATACATAGTAATCAATTCTCGGAACGTCATATCTGTTCCAAAAGAAGTGATATTAAACAACGAGTCATCTGAATAGCTATCTGTTTCTTCTTTAATTTCATCTACTATCATTTGTTCTCTTACTGTTGCCATTCTTTCGTCCTCCCTGTAATTTTTAGCTGCGTATCTATGAAGCAGTTCTTCTTTAGACAAAACAACTTTCCCATTTTGAGCATCGATAATATATGTTCTAATAAGGTCATCGCTACACCATTCAAT